>JAYVSE010000056.1:0-7168 GCA_043775635.1 Planctomycetaceae bacterium
TCGAGCGTGCGTACGTCGGGTGCGGCGGTGATTGAGAATGGATTATTAGGGAAAAACCCAACGATCCGCAGGGCAAGCCTGCGGGATTCCCTGAATGTAATACTATGGCAAGACAGCAACTTTACTGTCGACCTCCAGCAAGACGAGTTGGCCGATAAGACAAGCTGCCTGATTGTCTTCAACGATCTACGCCATTGGCTGAGAAAGCACAACGGCGTTTAGAGCTATGATTGAATTTGGAAAATCGTATTAAACGATTTCCTTGAGTGCCTTCAGCGGTCGGATCGATAACTTCTTGCTGGCTGGCTTTGGGTTCAACCAAATTTCCGAACCATCGGCTGGGTTACGTCCCTTTCGCTTTGGCTTGGCAGGAACATCCTTCAATGTGATTTTGCACAATCCAGGAATGGTGAATTGTCCCGCGCCACCCTTCTTGAGTTGCTTTTCGATTTCGGCGAAGAGCCCATCAAATACCGAGGCTACGTCTTTCTTTGGCAAATCGATCGTTTCAGAAATGTTCGCAATGATTTGGGTTTTGGTAAGTGCCTTGGGTGCAACTTTTGCCATGAATCTCATCCTTTCAACAGTGTGCGGTAATTTAAATCCAATGCGATTAGGACGACAAGCTCAGCCACGTCTGAGTCCTAACCGCGTCAGGCTCATGATTAAAGCCTTTCGCGCCGTACACGCAACCCGGCACACGACGAAAAACAACGTTTTTTCCGTATTTTTTGACCATATCTTGACAAAACAGAACCCCCCCCCCAAAAACCGGCTGTTTTCAGGCAATGCAACGTCAATTCGTGGCGGCAAATCCGAGCAGGTGTCGAAGTGCATTTTCGAGCTCAGGAAAGCGAAAATCGTATCCAGAACGAAGTAGTGCACCTGGGTGAACCCGGGTGCTTGTGAGCAACAATGCGTCAGCCATTTCACCGATCGCAAGCCGCAGTATTGGTGCAGGCGCTGGCAAGAAAGCCGGACGCCAAAGGACTTTTCCGAGCAACTTAGCAAACTCACGATTGGTCACCGGTTCAGGCGCCACAATATTCATTGGCCCATGAATATGTTTGCCTGCGATGGCGTGATAAATCGCCGCCAGGGCATCGTCGATCGCAACCCAGCTCATCCATTGCTCACCATCGCCCATCGGTCCTCCTAACCCAAGTTTGGCAGGCAATAGCAATTTGGCAAGCGCACCGCCTCGGGGCGTCAGAATGACTCCAAATCGGAGATGGACCACACGAATTCCAGCATCCACCGCAGGCTGGCAAGCTTGCTCCCAATCTCTTGCCAGTGATGCCAAAAAGTCGTCGCCGATTATCGATGATTCATCTACTACCTCATTCGCTCGGTCACCATAGATACCAATTGCCGAGGCGCAAACAAACACTTGCGGTCGTCGTTCCAACGCTGCCAATGTTTGACACAAAGCCCTAGTCGGGCCTACGCGGCTTTCGCGAAGTTCACTCTTGACCAACGTTGACCAGCGTTGTTCTGCAATCGATTTTCCAGCTAAATGTACAACGACATCGCAATCACTCCAGCGATTCGGCTCCTCCAACTCGAATGAATTCGTAGCACCGTCACCGATTCGTTTGATGCGAATGGATTGATGCCCCAGCAATGACAGAAATGCCATCAGTTCGCGCCCCACCAGCCCACTCGCACCGGTTATCGCTACCTTCAACGGTGATAATGAGTAGCGAGCCAATGTCGTTAAATCGTCGCGCGTCACGCGATGGCGATAACGAAACATCGCTTGAAGCTGATTGTCGACAAAAGAACCACCTAGTCGTTGGCCAACCCAGCCCATAGGAAGCTGATAATCGATACGATCGGTAAGAGTCGACGAGTCTAAAGTGGTGGGTTGAAACAAATGTTGATGACGCCAAGCGGCAAAGGGTCCCGACAACGCAATGTCCTCGAATCGTGTTGGCGGTTCATAGGCACGATGCTCCGCGACCCACCGCAACGGCACTCCGGCGACGCGGTTTCGAATCGTGACACGAGCGCCTGGCTTGATCGATCCGTCCGATGATTCGATCTGCACATTTTCCCACGGCGGAATCAATCGCTGGAGCGCTCCTGGTCGTTCGTGGTACGCAAACGCTTCTTCAACGCTGACGGGAAGGTCGACACTCGATTCAAAAACTGGCATGAAAGGCCCTTTTCAACATGCTGGACGCCAGCATTCGGTGCAGTGCAGAGTAATTTGTCTTGGTACAGCCAAGGATAGCGTACTGGGCAAGCAAAAATTTGTTATTTGACCTTCTTGACGGTGCTGCATAATCTTAATCCGACGCCCAAAAGGAATCTGTTGTTCAAGGATGTAGTAACGACGCACTGTGTTGCCGGTGATATCCGGTAATGTCGGTTGTGTGGTAAACGCTCAACTTCGGAATAATCGGATTCTGTCCGCGCCGGGATGCGCACGGTGAGCAAGGCAGTCGCTATTTTTCGTCCGGTAACGAAATTTGTTCGGTGGCTAGAGACGGTCAAGTTAGATGTGACCGGTGCCATCGTAACTCACCCCATGGGGTCGACCGGATTGTAGCGAATCGGTAGTCTCTTGCTCACCAAAGTCTTTTGACGGGGCATTAATCGTGACCTATGTTTAGGCGGCTGCAAACCTTGCTTGCGGTCGCTCAAAGTCGTGCCCCAGGACGATTTTGCCCCCCGCGCTATCAACCGGACGAAACGCCGATGCCTCGATCGTTTTGCGTTACGGGATGGATCCTCATAATCGCCGGATGGATTTCGGCCCCCAACTTACACGTTGCACTTGCTCAGGAGTCGCTGCCAACGCTTGAGTCGGCGGCAGCTTCGACGATTGAGCAAATACTCAATGAGGGTGCCGAGTTTGAAGTCAAGCGACTTTGGGCGGATGGCATCGGTCACTACGAAGCAGCGATCCGCGCCTACCCAGACAACGCGACACTCCATCAGCGAGTGGTCATTTGCCGTTTGCATTATGATGTACAGCGTCGCTACCAGGACACCAGCTATTTGCAGACGGTTCGAGAGATCCCGACCAGTCAGGCTTTAGACTTGTATGCGGAAGTTCTTGCCAGTCTTGAGACAAACTACGTCGACAACGTGAATTGGCAAGATGTTTTGCGCCACGGCACCGCTTCGCTAGAGGTCGCCTTAACGGAACCAACCTTCGTCGATCGCGTTCTGCCTGCGGCTTCGCCCGAGGCGATTGAAGGCTTTCGGCAAGGTGTTCACAAGCTGGTCGCCGCGCGCAGTTCGCAAAGTCGTTACGATCTGCGAGCAGTCGTAGCGCACATCGCAGGCATCGCCAAAGAGCAGATTGGTTTGTCCGGAACAGCAACGGTACTCGAATTCACTGCGGGTGCGATCAGTTCGCTTGATCCCTATTCGAGATTCTTGACTGGCAGCCAACTCGACGAGACTTTTTCAAGCATTGAAGGCAACTTTGTCGGCTTGGGTGTTGAATTGAAGTCGGTGTCGGACAAGTTGACAATTCTTAGCGTCATTGCCGGCGGGCCAGCGGAGTTGGCTGGGATCAAGGCGGGAGAATCGATCTCGCGCGTCGAAGATTCCAAGACTAGCGAGACTAGTCCCGACTACGTCGCTGACTTATTGCGCGGTCCCGAGCTTAGTTTTGTTTCCATCACCGTGCAGGATGTTAACGGCGCGCCTCGTGAACTGAATGTCCAGCGCAAGCGTGTCGAGGTTCCATGCGTGGATAACGTTCACTTGGTCGATGATAAATCTGGTATCGGTTACCTGCGACTCACCAATTTTCAACGTACGACGACACGTGATATCGAAAAGGCTCTGTGGGACCTTCATCGCCAGGGAATGAATTCGCTGATCATCGACGTGCGAGGCAATCCTGGCGGCTTATTGACGGCTGCCGTCGAAGTCGCGGATCGGTTTTTGCCGAGCGGTCGAATTGTCACAACTCGCGGTCGAAATACACGCGAAAATTTCGATTACACCGCACATCGAGCCAACACGTGGAATATGCCTCTTGCCGTATTGATCGATAGTGACAGTGCAAGCGCAAGCGAAATTTTCGCAGGTGCGATTCGAGACCATGGCCGCGGCAAGTTGCTCGGCGAAACCAGCTATGGCAAGGGAAGTGTTCAAGGGATTTTCCGGATGCAAGCCGCGAAGTTTGGCTTGTGCCTAACGACGGCAAAGTTCTACTCGCCAAGTGGTCAAGCGATCAGCGATCGGGGTGTGACCCCAGATATCGTTGTACTGCCAACGTACATTGCGGCGAGGCCAAACTCCAACGGTGAGATCACGTCGGATACGCAAGATTCAGTGTTGCAAAAAGCGATCGAAACGGTACGCGGCGACGCACGGCTGAGCAGTCGCCCGCGTTAGTAATCGTCACAACCGGTGCAAGCAGCATCGGTAAAACGCCAATGATTGGTAAGAGGTTAGGTTTGCTGAATTGGAGGTTGACCGCGCACGGTTCGAAACCTCCATTTCAGCGCTAAAAGTAAGGAGTTCGCTAAATAGGTTTCTAAATTCCGGGAACCTGTTTATCGAACGACTCAGAGCATCCGCAAACAATCAATACCAACATGAATTCAAAACGTCGAGCTTTGCTCGCCACCCTTTTTGCTACGACAACTGCCGCGCCCGCCAACGCGGGATGCCTGGATTGGTTGTTTGGCACACGTGCAGCATCCGTGCCTTATGCGGCTGGTTATGCTCCGCAAGCTACCATCACACCGCTTGGTCCGCCAAGGCTAGTCGGCTCCACTTACGCTTCGCCCGGTGTCACCGCACCGCTGACACAGCCTGGCTTTGCACCCTACGCAGCAGCCTATACTCCCTACTCGGCTGGCTATGCTGGGTTGCAACCTGCGATCGCGGCTCAGGCACCAAGTTACCCACCGTCGAGTTATTCAACGCCAGCTATTCAGCCACAGGCTTATCAAGCACAGGCTTATCAAGCACAGGCTTATCAAGCACAGGCTTATGGCGCAGCGGTTCCTGGCTATGGTATTGCCGTACCTAGCACCGCAAATGTGAGTGCGTATGCCATACCCTACGACAACCCGTCCGTTTTGACTGGCCAACCGGTCACTCAGGCGTCCGCAATCGCGTACATGGGCAATCCCTATGCTGGCAGTCAAATGGCAGGGGCACCGATGCTTCCGCCGGCTGCTTACGTGCCTGCTCCCCATGCTGCAGGCGTCCCCGGTGGCTTCTTAAGCCGGTTATTTGGAACCAATTATCAAACTTCCTACTATGGCGTTCCAACGACATCGTATCGTCCGGTAACCCAAGTCGACCCATCAACGGGCGCGCTCGTCACCGTTCAACAGCCCTGCACGTCATTGACTCAGCAAGTTCAGCGATCACCTTATTTAAGCTTGCAACCGGCGGCATCACCGCCAGCGCCATACTACAGCGAGCCCGTCTGTGGTGGCGAACCACCGCGTTACGCTCCCCCTGCGACAAACACATTTCCGTCACCGTACGCACCAGCGCCGTACGCGCCGTCACCGTATGCGCCAGCAGCAGGTTACCCGGCACCAGCAGCCAACTATCAACCGCTGGGCAATTACGCGCATCCTTCCGGTGTTTCGCAAGCCACGGCACTGGCGCCCTATGGCGCAGCGGCAACGGGTGCCGCGCCAATTGGCGCTTCCCAGATTCCTTCGACATCAACGTACAATCCAGTTCCGTATACTGGCCCTAGCGCTTATCCAGCGCCGTTAAATACTCAGCCGTTAAACGCCCAGCCGTTAACTGGCTACCCCAATGGTTATATCAATGGCGGAAATATCAATGGCGGATATCTGAACGGCGCGCCGCCGCGAACGCTATCGGCACCCACAGGTGATAACGCTCCGGTTGCGCAACCGCAGCTTGATGCGAATCGTCCGGCTTGGAGTTCGACGCCGTCCTCATCGCCAGTGCCTAGTTTGCCGCCATCCGGTGCAACACCTGGTTATCCATCGACCCTGCTACCAAGCAATGGTGCACTGGAAGCCCCGCCCTTACCTACGACGCCCGCATGGCCTGCGACGCCCGCATGGCCAGACAAGTACGAAGCGAAATCCGCTAATAATTTTATTGGATCGTCGACCGTTCCTGCCAGAACGACTCCAGAAAAGTACAGTGACATCGCTCCGATCCCGGCTGCCGACGACTATCGCGCTCCCGCTTGGGGCGATTTGTACATGAAGCCAAGCACATCAAAAGTCGAAAACGCAGGAGACCAATGGCCAGCGCCCCCTCGCGCTAGCGCGTCCCTGGCAGAGCCACGAACCGCAACCATTGACCGACCTAACCAAGACGAATCTTGGCGTTACGCGTCAACCCCCACAAGTTCCACCGCTCCCCAGCCAGCCGTGACGAAGCCACGCGAAGAGGCACCGCGAAGCGACGCTGGTTGGTTCGTTATCGAGCCTCGATAGTGAGCAATGAGTACATTAAAGTCCAAGAAACTCAAGGGTTAGACGACTTAACGCAAGTTTAAACCGGTCGATCGAGGGCTTGGCTGCATCGCTTTGTTCGTGCACAATTGTCGAGGATGATTTTAAAGGCGGCATATAGGAGTTGGCGTAACCATGGCAACAAGCACAGAAGATGCTAAGTCGTTCTACGAAAATGAACTCAAGAAGTCGTTGGAGCGAGAAGCTCTGGGCCAATACGTTGCAATCGTCAGTTCCTCTCGACGCCATTTTGTAAGAACTAGTTTTTTAGAGGCCGCATTAGCTGCAAGAGAGGCAGAGCCAGAGCATATTCCTTTCGTTATTCATATCGGTCACAAAGCTGCATTCCACATTGGGGCAGCATCAACGTGAAGGCATGGATAAACAAAGAGCATCGAGCAATGGTCGAGGTGAATATTGCGCTCCATGCTAAAGCGAAACGAGAGATCATTGACGCCTGGATTGATACGGCATTAAATCAAACGATCCCAATTCAAGTCGTCGAATACGCAGTCCTGGCGGCAAGACACCCGACGCAGGGCTGTAAGGGTATTACATTCAGGGAATCCCGCAGGCTTGCCCTGCGGATCGTTGGGTTTTTCGCTAATAATCCATTCTCAATCACCGCAGCACCCGACGTACGCACGCTCGATTGCCGAAGGCAATCGAGCGTGCGTACGTCGGAGAGACATAGTGAAGCTATTCAGGGTAGGCAGAAACCGAATCATCCGCAGGGC
>JAYVSE010000057.1:0-12790 GCA_043775635.1 Planctomycetaceae bacterium
CGTGATCCCGCTGCCGAACGTCACCGTGTGCGACACCCCCGTCTGACGCGCGTACACTTGATCGCCGTTGTTGTCGGCGGACATGGCGATCACGCCCGATGAACTCGTTGTGATTTGCTGGTTCGAGTTGCTGCCGCTGAAGAAGTCCAGCAGAAGGTTGCCGGCACCTCCGGTGCCGGTAATGTTGATCGAACCGTTCAATTCCAGGTTGTTGCGGATCGCTAGCGAGGCGTTGGCCGCCGCCACGTCCGCCGTCCCGTTGAGGATCACCCCGTCCAGCACGCCACTGTACACGAACAAGTGCTGCGCACCGACCGCGTTGATCGTTCCGCCAATGATCGTTCCGCCAATCAGTTGAACGGCGCCGCCGGCGGCTGTGATGTTCAAACTGGCACCCGTGTTGTCCAGCGTGCCTGTGATATTGATCGTGCCGCCGGTCCTGACAACGGAGCCCAAGCCTGTCGTTGTGAAGCTTCCGCCCAGATTGAGCGTGCCGCTATTGATGTTGATCGTTTCCGAGTTGGTCCAGTTGCTTCCGGTATAAGCGACCGTGCCGCCCGAGACCAGGATGGTTCCTGTCCCTGAAGAATTGGCACCCAGCGTTAGCGAGCCGGACGTGACCGAGACGGTTTCATTGGAAGTTAGGCTTCGGACGGATACGGTGCTGCTGGACGTGACTGTGTTCGTTCCGGCGATGTCGATCGTCACATCATCGGCTGCGGTGGGCAGCAAGTCACCGCTCCAGTTGGCGGGGCTCGACCAATTAAAGTTGCCGGCACCGCCGTCCCAGGTGACGGCAGCCAACAGGCATCGCTCTTCAAGCTGTTGCACGAGCAACCACCGACTGTATTGCCGACGATTGGTCCTTCGCCTTTGGCGGCCTTCAGCAAATGGAATCTTCGCGATATTTCGCAAGGAATTAAGGATTGTCGTGCGGCGCATTAATGGCTCTCGGGGATAAGAGTTCAAAAAAGGTGTCAGGTACGAATGGCGTCGTCTACGAGCTTTTCGGGGTTTCGCTCAACCTGCGGCGATCCGCATCATAATCGTTTTTTTTGGAGCGTGTTGAAATTCGCCGCGCGACTGACGGCTATATTCTCGCGAGATTCAATTCGACGGTGGGGGCATCAGGCATCAAACACAGAGCATTTTGACGTTGTTTTTTAAGACACCATCAACTATTCAGGGGACTTTCCAACGGCAGGTAACTGTTCAGTCTCTTCGGTATATGATTAGAATGAGAATTTCGTCAAAAAAAGACTTAGAGTTTCTGCATTCCGGAAGAATGCCGCAGCCATTCAGTTTTTACCCCAGGCAGGAACATAACTGTCCGAACGTCAGCCATTGTCCCCATCTGGGCGGAGCGGCGTTGGGGACGTTGGTGTTGATGGCCAATGAGCAGGAGCTGAGTCGTCGGGCGTTGCACGCGACCATTGCTGCCGAACGGGCTCGCGGTGATCGACTGTTCGCCGAAAACGAGCGGCTACAATAAAAATCTGGACCAGGTCAAACTTGGGGAGCGGAAAAGTACTGTGATGGGCGAGTTTGCTTTTTGACATACGCGCGGACGTTCAGCGCGACTGACTAAGAGTAGCTTTTTGCGAACTCGGTGTCCAATGAATTACCTGCTGCCAGCACGGTCTCGGTCAGCATTAGTGGTTCAGTCTCGCCGTCCTGGTAGATATCCGAAGCTCGAAAGCCCCACACTGTCTTATCCGGCGTTTGAACCGCTGACTAAGCATCACACTTTTCGACGGGCTTGTTGATCGCAGCGGTGCCACGGTCATATCCCACGGGGTCAAAACGATGTTGTCAGTGTGCTGGTAGCACGACAAGTCATTCAGAGCTTCGAGCTTCGGACGAACTTGATTCTACTTCGCTGGCACTACGAACTCCAAGTCGAATTAGTAGCGGCAGCATTAAATCTCCGATCTGCTGAGGACCGCGTGTTCGCTTACTTGCCAACTTCACCAGTGGCACTGATTCGGCTTCATGTGCGGATTTTGGTAACCATCGAAATGCTGCTCGCAAGTCCGCGATTGAACGCACAATCGGAGTTGCATGGACACGACCGGTAAGGTCGCGAGTCCATAGCCGTTGATGGCGGCGTGAAAGATCGCTTCGAGATCATTGTCATCGGTCTTGCAATCGGGATGCAGTGGTCGCCGGTAATGCTTCGAAGCGAATGGATGAACGGTTCGGGCATCGAAGCTCAGGACGGCAATGACATTACTTGTTTGATATCCCGCTATTAATCTTGTCAACCGTGTAGTCGCCGCATTCTTCCCTTATCGTGTGTCATTTGCCCAGCCAGCGAGCAACGCACTGGGTCACTTCATCGCCTTCGATTGTTTCATGCGCGTCAAGTAAATCCGCGACTTCGGAAATCGCTTGCCAAAAGTCATCTCGTGAGATCAACTCAAATAGCTTGTCAGTGATCGCATCGATCATCGCGCGGCACAGCGATGGTTTCTTGATGATCGTTGCGGCTAACTGACATGCGATTTGCCAATCACCTGCCCACTCTGGCGTTGCGCTTAGGGAACTTCTTTGCTCGGCGTGTACCATCTCCGCGATTGGCCCAGCGAGGACCGCCATCAATTCTCGTTCGCATGATTCACGAGTCGAAAGCCCGCGGTGATGCCAGCGAACCAGCGCATCGCCATCTCGCCGCGGCCCATCGTCGCGATCAGGTTCAATCGTCACATGCAGCACTTCGGCGCCCAGCCAAACTGCCATGACAGCGTGGCCTGCCTCGTGATACAAGACATACGATTCGGTCATCGTGGTCCATGATTGAGTTGCGTCTGCGACGGCATGATTCAGTAGCCAAGGCCGGGGCCGCTCAAGCATTGAGTTGGCAAGATTCCGCCTTGAACATTAAACATTCCTGGAAATCGCGAGACCCATTGAGCGTTACCGGCTGGGCAATACTGTCGTCCGTTGCTCTCAATTGCGGCGACTCCGGGAATGTGTGCAGCCAATGATGCGCTGTGAAGTAGCGAGGCACCAACACAAGTTAAATCTTGAACGCACAAATACAAATGGTCATGCCGCGCAACAGCCGCCATCAGCAATGCCTCCCGGTGACCTTTGCAGGCCTTAAGCGCGACGCCGCTGTAGCCCTGCTGAACGGCCAATCGCAGGCTTGCTAAGTCAACGAGCGACTCGTCGATCACCACTGGCAATCGCTTGGCAACTGCATGCATCACATTCTCTGGATGCTTGGCGAGGTCTCGGTGAGTCGGTTGTTCAATGTATTGAATTGCGGAGAACGCGACCGGTGAACGGCGTTCAATTTCATCGACCAACTTCAGCACATAGTCCGCAGATTCGCAACGTTCATTGAAATCGAGCGAGTAGGCCCATCGCTGCGACTGCTTGCCAGCAACCGTGGCAACACGATGAACACCAAGCACGCGATTGACATCCCAGTCAAAAGCATCGCCGGCCAATTTGATTTTTAAGTGGGTAAGTCCGTCACGTACAATCCATTCTGCGAGTGTTTCGGGCAGTCCGTCACCAACGACCGTGCTCAAGTCTTTCTGATCAAGCGGATCAAGTGCACCGACCAGATGATAGAGCGGCATCGAAGCGGCAGGTTTAGACGAGATAAAGTCGGAAAGGTATTTTCCTTTATACTCCTGACCTAAGTCATGTGACAAATCCGAGGTCACGTGATCAGGACCTAGCAACGCGTAGCTGGAAATCCCAAGTGCCTTACCTTGTGCATCAAATAACGATGCCTCAATTGGCGAGGCGGCCAGGAGAATAGCAAGTGGCGGGATCGGCTCGTCAAGCTGAAATTCTTTGGCGACGTCAACGGCCAAACTTGATCGCAAACCTTCGATGGCTTGGCAAATTTCCAGCGGGTGTCCCGTGGGTTTGTCCCGCGAAAGCAGATTGGCAAGTCGGTTCGCGATGGTTAGCACGACTTTCAGCTTGGTACTATCGGCCAGTGATGGATGAGGCCAGGCCCACGTCACACCCATCGTCATCGCACCGACACCACAATTTGAACCGGTCGCTAACGATCCACCACGCGTCTCCGCAACACATTTTACGGAGAGTAACGTGGCTTCATGAACAACCCTACCGCCGAATTTCATCGGCGTACGATAACCGAAGTTCGCCGTCTCGGTTGAAATTTCGAAACAAGCGAGATCGGACGACCGCATCGGCTTAGACCAAATTCTTTCGCACAGCCCACACCGCAGCCTGAGTACGATCGGTCACGCCGATTTTTCGCAGGATGTGCTGAACGTGTTCCTTGACGGTCTCGTAGCTAATCCCAAGCATTTTGGCGATTTCCTTATTCGTCAAGCCGAGAGCCATTTGACGAAGAACTTCGCTTTCTCTCTGAGTCAAAGGCACTTCGATATCACCACTCAACCTAGGTGCGGCCAACGCACCAGTAACACGGCGAAGTTCTTCACGAGTCCACGCCGACTCGCCTGTAGCAGCTTTACGAATCACTTCGAGCAGCTTTTCACGAGTTGCATTCTTGAGCACAAAACCAGCGGCACCAAGCGCTACCGCACGGGCAATGTACGTCGGATTATCGTATCCCGAGAACATAATGATTGGCAGGTCGGCAAAGTCGAGTTTCAATCGACCAAGCGTGTTAAGGCCATCGCCTCCCTCCATCCGAATGTCCATCAACACAACGTCAGGACGCTTAGCGTTAACCGACTTAATGGCCTCAGCAGCGCTACCAACCTCGCCGACGATCGTAACCTCCGTACCCTCCAGTGCGACCCGCAGGCCCATGAGGACGATCTCATGATCATCCACCGCCAACAACTTGATTCCCATCTTACCAGTTTTATCCGCAGTTGATTTCTTTGCCATTTGATTTTTGCCTTTGAAGAAGGAGCGAGATTCGATTGAAGGATGCCCAATCCCTGTCGAATCAAAACCCCTTCATTAAGTAGACCATGCTATTGTTAGTGACACGACAAGCCTTTGTTTTAAATTTTTCACTAGTTCATCTGTCTGACACCCCTCAGACACTAGTGGCGGGGATTGTATCCATCAATACGTCCGCTATCAAACCGACCTGCCGATTTTTTGGGGATCGCCAAATTGACAGGTGGCGTGAATTACCGTCCCACTTCGAACGAGCCTTTTGAAATTAGACTTTTAAGTTCCTCCGTAGCGAATTTTAAAAGTGTTTCTGCGGCTTCGATTTGTCTTGAAGCTCGTCCCGATACGTTCAATCTAAATCGTTTTGACTCGACTTGAGTAGTCGCCTTGTCTTGCCTGGAGGCAAAACCGATAAAAACGACCCCGTCAAATCCAGCCGGCGAGTCCGGGCCTAAGTACCCGGTTATTGAGACCGCAATATCGGCTACGATGGTCTTCCGCAGTACGCCCGCTGCCATCTCTCGGGCCACTTCATCGCTGACCGCCGTTTTCGCTGCAATTGTCTCTGGTTCTACACCCAACCACTGTGACTTAACTTCATCCACGTAGGTGACGACAGAACCACAGAGTACACTTGACACCCCCGGAAGCTCGGTAAGTGTAGCAGAAACCAACCCACCTGTACAGCTTTCCGCAAAAACGATCCGCAAATTTTTGTGACGCAACAGACCAACCAGTTCGGCAGCAATTTCGTTGATGGGCATGGTTTATTCGTTCGTCCCAATGAACACTCGACTCGTTCTGACACTTCTCGCTGATCGCCAGTTCCTTCGATAGCAAGCGAGAAACCCCGTTTTTTCGCACTCGTACTCAGCCTTTGGCGGAACATTTTTCTGCTGAAAGAAGCTCTCTAGTTCGTAACGCGAAATCTGTCCTTCGCCGCAGCTAGAGGGGCGCTTCAAGCGACTTGCCCACGCGTCATAATCCCGGCACACATCTTCGGGCAAAGGCCAAGAAATGCCGAAATAGTCCCTCGCATACTCAGGAGGCATACAACGGCCTAGGCGAAGCATGTCGAATCGACGTTGCTCTTGTTCAATCATGGTTACGACTCGTTGCCATTCCTCGGAAAATAGTAGAGCCTATCCACCTTCCACCGTATGGTGTCCGGTCCCAAAGCGACAACTCGCTTTGTGCTGCCGAACGTTTAAATTCAGCGAGTACGAGGAGGAATCTTAGCACAAGTCATAACGCTTAACCGAGCACTTTGCTGCAATTTTTTGGTACGCCCGTCATGGATAGTAGTTTACGGGGATCAAGTCCACGATGCGAGATAGGAATCTCATCGCCGAGTCGTAGAGCGACTCGGCATGATTGCACCTGAAACGGGCTATGGTATCAACCAGAAAGCACCGGTCATGGCAGCCGCTTGATAGAGGCCACCTCTTAGGCTCAAAGGAATCGGGGGTACGATCCATGGCGCGCAATTACCAGGTCGATAGTAGCCGAGCGCGTATTGGCATTCGGTTGGTGAGTGTACACCCATCTTGTACGGCAGCACTGCAATGTTGGCAAAGAAGTGAGCTGTCGAAATGACCGGCTGCGCAAATGGCCCCGCATCGTGACCGTATCGTTCCAAGTTGACCTCTTCAAAGTACAACGGTTTGTGACAGAGGTTGGAGGCCTTCCATGTCATCGTTGACTCCCGCCACGACCGAGGGTGATAGGTCGCTTGTTCGATCAAGCATTCTTGCGGCAACCCCCAGTTCTTGGAAAGGTAGGCGAGGTCAGCTTCACTGATCCGATTGATCGGTAGTTGTTCGGTTGTTCCGAATTCGGTTTCAATCACAACTTTTTCATACGCTAAATCTTTCAAGCGACCACGTCCTAGCTTGCGACCGTCAATGGATTGCCAATCGCGGACTTCTTGGCCCTCATCGAATTTGGTCTTTAGCTTACGAAACTCATCAAGTTCAATGACGTCAGGTCGAAACGGTGGCGAGATGTCCAAAGACACTTTTTGAAGGGTCGCAGCAGCGATGCTGGCGCGAAACTTGTCGCAGGAAAACTCGGTTGGTTTTTTCAGCTTCTCTTCGTCGGCACGAAGTTTCGATGCAGAGCCACTCGATTTGTCTTTAGAACGCAGCGGCATGTCAAAATCTTCCAGTTGACGCTTGTCATCGGCATCTGCTGCACGTTCTTTCTCGGAACGCTTACGGTCAAATGGATTGTCTGACGTCTCGGCTTGAGGTGCTAGATCCTCGTCGTTTGGTTCCTTGGTTGCATCAACAACCGCTGGCTCTAGGCCGATCTTTGGGGCTGGAGGACGAAGTTCGTTGTTGATTTTTGGTTTTGTCGAAGGTGGCATCTGTATGGATGGGCTTTCCCCAGCGTCAGTCGCTGGATCATCACCAAACGGATCTTTAAAAACGTCTTGAACAGGCTGCGAAGAATTTTGTGGAGTCGCAGATGGCTTTTCGGCAGGTAAGCCTGGCGGCAAAGTAAAACCGGGTGTCTTTGGTGCCGTAGGTGGCAATTGCAGGATACGAGGAACCTGCAAACTACCTTCATCGCCAACGATTGCCGGCGTGTTTTGATACTTGGCTTGCAACACAGGCACCACAGTGTCGTGAACGCCACTAAATCGAATGCTGGTACCTTCCGTGGTGTCGATTCGCTCGGCTGGTTCATCAGTATGTTCTGCTGCCAGACGTTCCGCTGCCAGCGCGGTTGTCGTGACTGCGGGCTGAGCATCATTCGCTTCGCTTGGCGTTATAAACTTTGCTTGCGATGCGGAGCCAATGTGAGAGACCTCGCTGCTTGTTCGCCATTGCAGGCTTGAAGCGGCACCGGCTTTTTGAGAATCGGTACGCTTGTCGCGAATACTTGTACCGGCAAATCTTGGCACCGGTCGCATTCCATCTTGGGCATGCGCGGTCAAGGCAATCGAGCTTGTGCAACAGGCTGCCAAAGCCAGTAGCCATTGGCTAGCCAGCTTCGCCCGGTTGGACATCAGGACTGTAGTTCGGTGCTTCTTGCGTGATTGCGATATCATGCGGATGGTTCTCCCTCACCGTTGCCGCGCTCACGAGGATAAAGCGAGCGTCTCGCCTTAACTCCTCGATCGTTCTTGTTCCCAAATAACCCATTCCCGCTCGCAATCCGCCGACCAGTTGGTAGACGTAATCGCTCAGCGGACCTCTAAACGGCACCCGGCCTTCGACACCCTCCGGAACAAGCTTGCCCGTCGCCATGCCTTTTTGCCGGTACCGATCACTGCTTCCCTGCACCATTGCGCCCATCGACCCCATTCCACGGTACGTTTTAAACGTTCGCCCTTGGAACAGAATCAACTTCCCGGGACTTTCGGTCAGGCCGGCAAACAAGCTGCCGATCATCACCGTACTCGCCCCAGTCGCAATCGCTTTCGTTATGTCACCGCTGAAACGAATGCCGCCATCAGCGATGATTGGTATATCTCTCTCGTTCGCAACCGCCGCCGCTTCGGCGATGGCCGTGATTTGTGGAACGCCGATACCGCTGATCACGCGCGTCGTGCAAATCGACCCTGGACCGATCCCCACCTTGACCGCATCGGCCCCGGCATTGATCAAATCCAACGTTCCTTCACCCGTCGCCACGTTGCCAGCAACAATATCGATGTCCCAACCTCGTTGTCCTTTCAATTCGCGAACCGTTTCGATCACGTTCTTACTGTGTCCGTGAGCTGAATCAACCACCAGGACATCGACTCCCTGGCGAATGAGGCTCTCCGCACGCTCAAAATCGTGTACCCCAATCGCTGCACCGACTCGCAATCTGCCCAGCGAATCTTTGCAAGCTTTCGGGTACCGCTTCATCATGTCGATGTCGCGGATCGTAATTAATCCCGTCAGTCTTCTATCTTCGTCAATTAATAAAAGTTTCTCGACCCTTTTTGCCGTTAAAATCTTCTCAGCTTGCTCAAGCGTTACATTCCCTACCGCCGTTACCAAGTTCTCACGCGTCATAACCGCGCTAATTGGGAGGTCTGGGTCCTCTAGGAAGCGAAGGTCTCGCCGAGTGAGGATGCCTGCTAGCGTTCGGTCTGCGTAGACGATCGGAATTCCAGACACGTTTGCCTGGTCCATCAATTCCGCAGCGCGACCGACGCGTTCGTCCGGCGAAAGCGTGACTGGATCCACAATGATGCCATTGGCGGAGCGTTTGACCTTCAAAACCTCTTCCGTCTGCTCGGCGGCAGTCATATTCTTGTGAATAATCCCGAGCCCACCTTCCTTGGCTAGTCCGATCGCCATTTCAGCTTCGGTGACCGTGTCCATCGGAGAGCTGAGCAACGGGATTTGCAAGCGGATACGGCGCGTTAAGCGGCTGCTGACGTCGACTTCGCTGGGCACACATTCGCTGTATCGCGGCTGCAGTAAGACATCGTCAAAGGTGACGCCCGAAAGAACGATTTTTTGCTCAAGTAAGCTGCCACGCGACAGTCGGCTTAAGGGGGGGGCGGTGGCACGAACATCAGAAGAGGACGAAGCAGACATCGAAAACCTGACCGATTCCTGAGGTGGCAATCAAAGTCAAATGATAAGTCCGATTGACTGCGGGGGTCGAGGGGGGCAATTCTCAATACCATTTACTTTCAACGTAGCAGGCACTTTCCAAGTGCCGTTCGCCATCGATTCGCTGGTGTTTGCGGACGGCACACGGAGTGGGCCTGCTAATTTCGGCCTTCAGTGTCGCCTTTCGCTCCGCCAATGAGCGCTCTTTCGCGGAGCGAAAGGCGACACTAGTCTCTAAGTAATCTGCGCGAGAAATTGGTCGACTGGAGACGTGTTCGCCACATCTGCCTGGGTCAAGCCGCCTCGGCGGGCTTGCATGATCCCAAACCGCATGACCGCCAATCCGTCGGTCGAGTGCGCATCGGTGTTGATGACAATTCGAATTCCCATCCGTTTGGCAGCCGCGAGGTGCACGTCGTTGAGGTCTAGCCTGGCTGGGTTGCCATTCAACTCCAAGAATGTCCCGTTGGCGGCAGCCGCCCGCATGACGGCATCCAGGTCGACATCGTACGGGTCGCGGCGATTGATCAAGCGTCCGGTTGGATGCGCGATGCAATCAACGTGGGGATTCGCGATCGCTCCCAGAATGCGGTCCGTGATCTGTTGACGTGGTTGCTTTTGGCCGTAATGAACGCTTCCTAAAACCCAGTCCGCTTCCGCTAGGCAGTCATCCGGTAAATCCATTCCCCCTTGCTCAAGAATATCGCATTCAATTCCTTTCAAGATCACTAAGCGGCCAGCGTATTCGTCACGCATGGCATCGATCATTTTCCATTGGGCACGTAACCGCTCGGCGTCCAAGCCGTTGGCCATCGAAACGCGTTTGCTGTGATCGGTGATCGCGATGTACTTTAAGCCGCGTGCTAATGCGGCATCCGCCATTTCTCTCAGCGTCGCCGTGCCATCGGTGGCGTTGGTGTGCATATGCAAATCGCCAAGCATCATCGATTCGGTGATCAGCGCTGGCAGCAACTGTTTTTTAGCAAGCTCGAATTCATGGCGATCTTCACGAAGCTCCGGTGCAATCCATGGTAAACCGATGGCTGCGTACAGCTCGACTTCGGTCGTTCCACCCAGACGAACGTTATCGGATTCGCGAAAGACACCGTACTCATTGATCTTCAATCCGATCGCCCCGGCAAGTCGACGGACATGGACGTTATGATCCTTTGAGCCCGTAAAATACTGTAGCGCTGCACCGAACTCGGATTCTTCCACCAAACGCATATCGACTTGAAAGGCTTTGCCAACACGAATCGAAATCTTCTTTTGTTCACCTCGCGCGATCGTTTGAGTGCGATCAGGATAAGCTTCAAAGTGATCCATTGCTTGGTCACGGTTCCTGGCAACGACAAGCAGGTCAAGGTCGCCAACGGTTTCGCGGCCGCGCCGGTAACTACCAGCCCACTCCAGGCGCTGGATTGCATCACATGACCGCATGTGTTCGGAGATACGACGAACCAGCTCATCGGCAGTTGACCAATAGATCCGCTCATTGGCCGCTTGTGCAATTTGCAGCCCCGCAAGGATCATCTCTTCCGTCTTGACACCAAAGCCTTTCAGCTTACGAACCAGCCCATCGTTGCACGCCTTGCGCAAGTCTTCTAGCGATTCGATCGAAAGTTCACGATGCAACACCGCTGCTTTCTTGGCCCCCAATCCTGGAATTCGGGTCATCGCGATAACCGAGTCAGGAATCTCTTCGCGAAGCGCTTCGAGTTGTGGCAGTGCGCCAGTCTCAACCAGCGTACGAGATTTTTCGGCTAGGGTGGTACCGATCCCAGGGATGTCCGCCAGTGACCGAGAAGGGTCGGCAATGATGGTCGCCACCGATTCGTCGAGGTTACGAATCGCACGAGCCCCAGCGCGATAGGCGCGGACTCTAAATGGATTTTCCCCACGAAATTCCAGCAGTTCAGCTAGTTCATCAAACGTGTCGGCGATCTTCGAATTGTCCAACGTTCCCTGCTCCGTAAGCACCCATTCAAAAGTTATTGAGCATTATGCGTTTAGGCGACCGGCAGATAAGTTCTTATCGTACAGTAGGTAAATTTTTATCTGCCGCTTGCCGTTAAACGAAAAAACTTTCGCCGCTTCGGCTTCGTCAAGCGTAACGAACAATCGCCCCGATGTCATCAACTGTATACATGAGGGAAATCAGCAAATCGCTTAATACAAGGTCGCGTCGGGTGCTCACCCAGGTGCTACCGCGACGCAAAAATGGTAGGATTGGACGCATCGCGATTCGATTCAGGAGATGAAACCATGCCGATGCACGATTGGACGAAAGTGGAAGCGGGGATCTTTCACGCGTTTCATCACGAGTGGATTTCCGAAATCTCGCGGGCCTTGAACCGCAACTTGCCGCCTGATTACTACGCGCTTCCCGAGCAAGTGGCCGCTGGCTTTGGGCCGGATGTCTTGACACTTCAAGGCAGTGCGGCGGACGAACCAAACGGTCCTCGCGAAGCAACTGCCGGCGGCACGGCGACAGCGTTGCGAACCCGTCCGCAGTCGCGATTCGTCGCCGAGACAGACACGGAGTTCTATCGCCGCAGGAAGAGTTCGATTGTCGTGCGGCACGTCAGCGGTGATCGCATCGTAGCGATGCTCGAAATCATGTCGCCCGGAAACAAGTCCCGACAACAGGCGATCCGAGCCTTCGTGGAAAAAGCCTGCGAACTGCTCGAACACCGCATCCACTTGCTGATCGTTGATCCCTTTCCGCCCGGACCGCGCGACCCGCACGGCATTCACGCCGCCATTTGGGAACAGGTTCAGGACAACTCGTTTCAGCACCCCGCTGATCAGCCCTTGACGTTGGTAGCCTACGAATGTGACCTGACCACGCGAGCCTATATCGAACCGTTCGCTGTCGGTCAGGCACTCCCCGACATGCCCTTGTTTTTAGAGCCAAATGGGTGCGTCATGGTGCCCCTCGAAGCCACTTATGAGACGGCTTTCGCGGTCATGCCCAGAAGATGGCAGTCCGTGCTCGCCCCTGCCACTCAGAAATGATCCGTAGCGATGTCGGTACAGACCGTCAGTTGCTGGAGTGTGCAGAGATTAGAGATTAGAGCCGCGCCCGTCAGGAAGCGGTGGATTGGAACGCTTGAAGCCACGCCCATCAGGAAGCGGTGGAACGGAAGCAACCACTCCCTGACGGTCGCGGCTTCATGAGCAGGTCGCGGCTCCAAACTCTTATCACCCCATGTAGCGACTACAAATCCCGCAGGCTAGCCCTGCGGATGATTCGGTTTCTGCCTACCCTGAATAGCTTCACTATGTCTCTCCGACGTACGCACGCTCGATTGCCGAAGGCAATCGAGCGTGCGTACGTCGGGTGCGGCGGTGATTGAGAATGG
>JAYVSE010000058.1:0-20637 GCA_043775635.1 Planctomycetaceae bacterium
ATTTGATCGTAGTGGGATTCGCCAGAATTCCTCAGCACACTAAAACGTTGGGAATTCTAGCGAATCCCACTACACAAAACGTTCTGCCCCAGCAACGAAGCGGGGCATTGAATGTTGAACCGATGCCCAAACTCGTCGCGAGCACGCACATCAAGGATCGAGTATTTGTCCTCCGCGAACTCTTTCTCGACGACCCACCACCTATGTCGGCAACGATTGAACTGGGAAGTCACCAAAGTCCGCTCGGCGCTGTACATTTGGAAAGCAAACGCAGACCCGATATAAGATAAACTGAACTCAATATGAACGATTCGTCACGGCCCAAGCAAATTCAGCAAGCAACGGCTTGGCTTGACACTCAATTCGATGTGCTGCTCCAAACGTTGACGCGATGGTGCGAACAAAATTCCTGGTCAGGCAATGTCGACGGTTTGCAAGCCATGGCCGATCTGCTGGAGGCCGATTTTAAACCACTCGGTCTGGTTTGCGAACGACTTCGCCTTCCGCCATGGGAGTCGATCGGTGACGCTGGCGAAACGATTCAGCATGAGACTGGGCCTGCCTTAGTTTGGCACCTCCGCCCCGCAGCCAGCAAGCGAGTTTTGCTTTTGATTCACTACGACACGGTCTATCCGCCCGCAAGCATTCCAGACTCCGTGGTCATCAGCGGCGATGGTCGTCTCGTTGGTCCCGGTGTGGCTGATGCCAAGGGCGGAATCGCGGTCATTCGCTTTGCACTTCAAGCGATCATTCGTTTTCAACTGGCCGCAGATCTTGGTATCACGGTCATACTCAATCCCGACGAAGAAGTTGGCTCCCAATCCTCGGCAACGCTGTTTCACGCCATGGCCCCGCAGTTTGACTTCGCGCTGGTTTTCGAACCGCGATTACCTGATGGTTCGATGGTTGCGAATCGGAAGGGGACCGCCAATTTTACCGCCATCATTCACGGTCGCTCGGCTCATGCCGGACGCAATCTAACCGCCGGACGTAACGCCATTGTTCATGCAGCTCGCTTGGCAATCGAACTCGATGGCTGGAACAATCACACTATTCAACGAAGCCATGCGTCCGATTCCCAGATCAGTGTCAATGTTGGCAAGATTACTGGCGGTGGGCCGCTCAACCAAGTTCCCAGTTTTTCAACTCTGTCGTTCAATGTTCGCGTTGCGACTTTGAGCCATGTCAATGAAGTCGTCGAACGAATGAATGACATCGAGCAGCGATACTCGGTTGCCGAAGGATTCACTTGCAAGGTATTTGGCCAGTTTCACTCGCCGCCAAAACTCGTTGACGGCGATGTTAAGTTTAATGATCTACGTTGTCGATTTTTGAATGCTGCCGCACACTGCGGCGGCGACGTGGTCTGGCGCGATACTGGTGGTGCCTGTGACGGAAATAAACTTGCTGCGCTCGGCTTACCGAACTTGGATACAATGGGACCTACGGGCGGAGAATTGCACAGCCCAGCGGAATACTGCCTTGCGGCATCGCTGGTGACCGCCGCGAAAACGCTGGTGCATCTAATCGCGAATGCTGGAGGCGAACCATGAACGAATTCGTCCGCGCGGTCCGTCTCGATGATGTTGATCCATTGTTTGAAATGATCAGCAGCGTCTCGCCTGGGCTAACAACGTTGATGCTTGACCGTGGGCAACTGCTGGAGCGCGTCGAACGGTCTCATTTTGCCTTCACACGAAAAAGCGAATCCCAGTCGGGCGAACCATACGTGTTAGTGATGGAAGACGGTCACAGTGGACGCTTGGTGGGAACATCAACCGTTTACGGCAAGACCGGTGGCTACGAGCCGTTTTACGCGTATCGTGTTGTCACAACCACGCACCACTGTCCACAACTTGGATTGCAGAATCGCAAACGAACGTCGCTGCATTTGCAGCGAATCTATGACGGCCCTACCGAAATCGGAAGTCTCTTCTTACTGCCCGAATTTCGTGGCGCTGGACGAGGCCGATTGTTATCGCTTGCTCGTTTCGCATTGCTGGCCCAGCGACCGCATCGTTTTGCCGATCGCGTGATCGCCGAGATGCGCGGTCAATCGGATGACCAGGGTGTGAGTCCGTTTTGGGAAGCAGTGATGCGACCGTTCTTTGAAGTCGCTTTTCCTATTGCCGATGCACTGTCAACGGTATCCAAACCGTTTATCGAAGAGCTGATGCCACAATACCCGATCTACGTTGACCTAATACCAAAGTCAGCGCGTGACGTCATCGGACTCGTTCATTCCGAAACCGAGCCAGCGGTAAAACTACTGACGGAAGAAGGTTTCGCACCGACAGAGATGGTCGACATTTTCGATGCAGGCCCAGTACTGCAGTGCGAAACCGAATCGATCCATGCTGTGAAGCGATGCGAAAAGCTGCGGGTTGCGAGCATTGGCGAAGTCACAAACGGCACCAATCAAATTGTCTCGACCATGCACGAGGGATTTCGAGGTCAACTCGCGCTCGTGAATCGATTTGTTGATGCACCGGAGCTCCAAATCACCGTTGGGACGGCCGGTCTGCTTGGCGTTGACGTTGGCGATGCCGTGTGGTGCATGTCCCCGCGCCCGGTCCCAAACTAAGAACCGTTCGATCAATAACTGTCCGGTTTTTACAGTGGGATAGGCTTCCAGCCAGTCATTTTCAATGCGACAGGCTGGAAGCCTATCCCACTATCTCGCGTTGCCAATTGGTGCCGAATAGGCTATTTTTTTAACTTACCATGGACGCTGCGCCGAATGGCGGGCATTTTTGAAGCTTGAAGGAAAAGTGATGAGTAGGAATCGGTCTCGCCAAGCCAGATTGCAAGAGATGTTAGGGCGAATACGGTCGACCGCCGGGCCTGGAATTGTCCACAGACTGGCGGAATTGGCTGGCGTCCCCGGATTGACTGGAGCGAAAATGCCCGTGTCACCGAATGTTGTGTTGCCACCAAAGGGTCCTGTGTCACCAAAGGTTACGTTGGCGGGTCAATGGCGGCAATCTCTGGTATCTATCCAATATAGGTTACCCGACGATCTGGGCGACGATGACCCTTACATGTCCTCAGCGAAATTGGAAATCAGTCACGTGTATGCCGGCGGCGAGATTCAAGGCACCTATTTCAATCGCGGCATCACGCATCATATCTTCGTCGACATTAATCGTGGGCGTCCGCCGGCAGGCTGCTCGTGCGAAATTTCCTCCGGCGAGTACCCGTGCCAACATGTTGATGCGTTCGTTCAATACGCAATCGACGAACTCGAAAATCCTAACTCAGGCCTTGTAGGTCGCGTCAATTTCGCAAAATTTTCTCCCGGAATGCCCGATCGAAATCGCTTCAGACCGAACCGCGATGCACAGGAAATGCAAAAGCTCGAGATCGCGCTGCGGTCGCTGCCCGGAATACTGAACAACAGCGCGTTGCCAAGTGACAATGAATTTAATCTCGTACCGGTCAGCGAGGCTTCGGTCCAAAGGGTTGTTTGGAGTTTTTCTTCCGAAAGCACAACGTTCAATCTGACACCTATCGTTCAACAACAGAAAAAACGCGGCGACGGATTCACTAAAGGTCGAAAAATCTCGCTTGATAACTTGCGATCTGATAGCACGCTACTACTTTCCGACATTGATCGTGAAATCGTTCACTCGATCAAATTATCTAATGATACGTACAGCTATCGCATTAACTTAACGCTTGATCCGATGGGAACGGTCAGTCGATTGGTCGGGGCGACCAACGTGATGCTCAACGACAAGCCTTGTGAAATCCGCCGCCAGTCTTTTGAGATTGCGGTGATTCCTGTCGATAACAAATGGACATTGGTGATTGTCGACGATTCGGGCCGTCCTATTTATGGCAGGATCGTTAGCCAGGAGGGACACTTCGCAATGATCGATCTCGAAAAGTCGATCATCCACTACTGCCCACTGCCAGCGGGCATTTTCAAACTCATTCAATTTTCGCAGAAGCTTGCACCCGTTTCTCAAGAGCATTTCGATCTGTTAGTGAGCAATGCGAGGCAGATTCAAAAGGTCCATTCTGTTCGATTGCCGGAACAGGTAGCGGGTCCATTGATAAGAACGGAAGTCCTGCCGGCCATTGCGCTGCGATCGCGTCCGGACGGAACACTTGACTACGGAATTCGAATCCGTGATGCTGCGGGGGCGATTCGCAATCCAGGTGCTCAACCAGGAATCACCTGCGGAGTTGTTGATGGCAAGTCCGTACAGTTTCGTCGGGACCTGATCCAAGAAATCAAGCAAGCTCAATCACTCGCCGCTAATCTCGGCATCGCATCAGCCGAAACAGCGCAGTGGAATGGCTCGATTAGCGATTTTAATCAAGGGCTATTGTTTCTTGAAAAACTCCAAAGCCAGCACACTGCGGTGGAAGTCCTCTGGGACAAGTCGAGCGAGCGTCCGATCAAAGTACTCGGGAACTTGACAAGCAAGAACGTCCGCGTTGATATCACCAGCAAGCGAAATTGGTTCGGAATCAGCGGCCAATGCGACTTTGGTAACCACACGATGCCATTGGGTGAACTGCTGCAAAATCTTTCCGATTCCGGTCACGATGCTGTTCAAGGGGACTACGTCCGAGTCGCTGATGGCCAATGGGCAAGGATTTCGGAAAGCCTTCGACAACGACTGACGCGACTCAAGGATGCGACGCATCTCGACCGCAAGACGCTAACGCTCGACGCGACGTCAGCGCCAGCCATTCGTGACTTAATGGACGGTGATGTCGAAGTCAAAGCGACAAAAAATTGGCACGAATGTCTCTCACGGCTTGATCGCGCTGAAAAGCTTGACCCCGTTTTGCCAAAAGGACTTCGCGCAGAACTCCGCGACTATCAGCTCGATGGTTACAAATGGTTGCGCCGACTCGCTGAGTGGGGCGTTGGTGGCGTGCTCGCCGATGACATGGGGCTGGGCAAGACGCTGCAAATGCTGGCTGTGTTGCTCGATCGCGCGAGTGAAGGACCGGCGATCGTCATTGCGCCAACTTCAGTCGGATTCAATTGGGTTCGGGAGTCCCAGCGATTCACGCCCGATCTCAATGTTCATCTTTATCGTGAAACCGACCGCCAAGAATTTCTTGGTACCGTCGGCCCCGGCGATCTGGTTGTTTGCAGTTACGGACTTGCGATGCGAGATGAAGCAGCGCTGGCAAAAACCGAATGGGCGACGGTCGTCATGGACGAAGCACAGGCGGTGAAAAACAGCCGCAGTAAGACAGCGCAAGCGATCGGTAATCTAAACGCCAAGTGGATCGTCGCCCTGACGGGAACTCCCATTGAAAACCATCTCGGTGAACTTTGGAGTCTATTTCATCTCGTATCGCCAGGTGTTTTCGGCGGCTGGGAAAATTTTCGTAAGCGATATGCCCTGCCCATTGAAAGGCATGCCGACGACGATGCGCGACTGGCACTTGCGACACGGCTTCAACCGTTCATTTTGCGGCGCACGAAGTCCGAAGTGCTCAAGGAATTGCCACCGCGAACGGAAGTGAACCTGTACGTTGATCTAAGTCCCGAAGAACGAGATCAGTACGATCGTATTCGGTTGTCAGCGATCGGCGAAGTCGACCAGATCGCTTCACTTTCAAGTGTTCAAGATCAACGGTTCAAATTGCTCGCGCTGTTGACGCGACTGCGCCAATTCGCTTGTCACCCCGGCATTGTCAATAAGCAATGGACCGGTTCATCGGCGAAGCTTGATCACCTCTGCGAAACACTTGCAGACCTCAAAGAACTAGGCCACCGCGCCTTGATTTTCAGTCAATTCACCGAACACTTGGCGCTCATTCGAAACGCGCTGGATGCCCAGCAGATTACGTACGAATATTTAGATGGGTCAACGCCAGCCGCCGCGCGCCAGCAACGCGTCGACGACTTCCAAAATGGCACAGCCAACGCTTTTTTAATTTCGCTTAAAGCGGGCGGTACAGGCTTGAACTTGACCGCAGCCGACTACGTGATTCACATGGATCCCTGGTGGAATCCGGCTGTGGAAGACCAAGCGACGGATCGTGCTCACCGAATCGGTCAAGACAAGCCTGTGATGGTCTATCGCATCATCGCGCGGGGTACGATTGAAGAAGAAATTCTTTCGCTCCATGACTCCAAGCGGGATCTCGTTGCCGGTGTGCTGGAAGGTACGACGGCTGCCGCGACGTTCACCACCCAAGACCTCCTCGCCATGATCCGTGGCTAATAAAGTATCGAGCGGAAAAGAAGATTTACCCCGTTTGGGCTTGCTCTGAGGTGATCTAATCGAGCACGATCCGCAACATGGCGGTTCAATTGCGCAGGGAAGCGTGAATGGAATCGTATCTGCTTGATTTCGTCGACGTCCAAGGAGGGACGAACGTGAAAAAACTGTGCGAACTCTTAACTATTATCCTATTTGTATTCATTTCGCCCATGCTAGCATTCGCTGGCGAGGCGGTTTTGATTGAGTTCGCATCGACCCGTTGTCGGCCATGCCAGCAAATGCAGCCAATCGTCGGTGAATTGAGTCAGTCGGGCATTGCCGTGCGAACGGTAGATGTCGATCGCGAGCCTGAGTTGGCGCAGCGTTATGGCATTCGACAAACTCCGACTTTCATTGTCGTTTCAAGCGGCAAAGAGCTGACGCGACTGGTAGGTTTGCAGTCTTCGGATCAGTTGCGTGCAGCACTCGCAATCAATCCGTCGGGGCCTTGGGTCAACACTGGCAGCAAGCCGATTGACGCTCCTCCGAAGACTCGGTTAGCACCGCTGCCGACCTCATTAATTCCCCCCGGAACGAATGCGACCCAAGCAGCGACGATTGGGGAGCCGATGCCAAGCCTTGCCATCGCGGACGCAGTGCAGCGCGCTCAAGCGGCGACCGTCCGATTGAAAGTCCACGATGGTACCGGACACGGTGCAGGTACCGGCACGATCATTGACGTGCATGGCGAAGAAGCTCTGGTCCTTACTTGCGGGCACCTGTTTCGAGACACAAAGGGTCAAGGCCGAATCGAAGTCGACTTGTTCGTTGGTGGTGAGACACGAACCGTCGCTGGCCAATTGATTGACTACGATTCCGAAGATCGAGACATTGCGTTGGTCGCGATTCGTCCTGGATTCCCGATTCAACCTGTCAAGGTGATTGGTCCTGTTGATCTGCCAGTTGCTGGTGATACCGCATTCAGCTTTGGTTGTGATCACGGTGCTGATCCTTCTCGTCGCGACACTCGGGTTACTGGCGTCAATAAATACAATCAACAGAAAGGCGCGTCTAACCTGGAGATTTCCGGAGCGCCTATCGATGGCCGTAGTGGTGGTGGCTTGTTTGATGCCAAGGGACGCCTAATCGGAGTCTGCAATGCAGCCGACTACGAGGGTGATGTCGGCATTTATGCCGGCCCTGGAAGCGTGCATTGGCAACTGGGCCGAGTTCAATTGGCACGTCTTTACCAGCCTGGTGCTTCCGAGCCAGCCGCAAATGATTCTCTGCCGACAGCATTGGCCAGCAACCCTCCAGCGCCCACGTTGCCAAGTACAGTGAACGATCAAACTCGCCCCGATCGGTTCGCGAGTCTCGGTGGTCCGGTTGCGCTGGCAAGCGCCGCCAGGACTTTTGAGCCAACGTCCAACAATGCTGAAGTGATCGTGATCGTTCGCGACAAATCGAATCCGACTGCATCACCACGCGTGATGACGCTGTCACAGCCAACGCCTGAGTTGATTCACATGCTAGAGTCGCAATCAATGCGTTAAGAACCAGGGAAATGCCGGCTCAGGATGTTTCATCGTCGGTTGAAAAACGCCTAACGATTCCATCGAGCGGCAGCGTCCGCGACTCGCTTACCTAAGGCGACAGCCGCCGCCCGATCGCCGGTGCCGATGTTGGGTTGATCCATATTGGATTGGGCCATCGCGCCACTGTAGCTCGCCAAGCGATTCGTTTTGTCAGGCGTTGCTCCTTCAGGCAAGACACCGGTGCCGACCCAAATCATGCTGTGTTGCATAGCATTGATCATTAAACCCGAAAGCGTATTGAGTTTGTCTCCGGACAAGCCTTGCGAATGAGTAAAGCCGGCACCGATTTTGTCTTTCCAGCCCTGTTGGTACCAAATTCCACCGCATGCATCGATGAACGTCTTGAACTGTGCGGAATACCCGCCCATGTAAGTTGGCGTTCCAAAAACTATCGCGTCCGCTGCATTGAGCGAGTTTACAATCGCCTCATTCTTCCAACGACCGTTCTCGATGTCTTCGCCAACAATACGAAGCAAAGTGACTTTATTCCCGGCTACTGACTGAGCGCCTTCGGCAACCGCTTCGGCGACTTGTTGCGTATGTCCTGTGGCGGAGAAATAGACGATGGCGATGGATGACATGTTTGATGGTTTCCTGTTCAAAACGAGTTGCTTGGGATCTTACTTAGTGACGTTGCCACTCGTCACGATACCTTAATTGATGCAGCGCTGCGACAATCCGCGCGGTTCGTGACAATCCGCACACTGAAATTGAGATTTGAGCCGCTTGTTTAGCATCAAATTGCTTACTTTGCACATTGGCACTCCGCTTGCGTTCTCAAGCAATCACAACTTTAGGAGTTCGCAGATGCATAAGGTATTACTCGCCGTTGACGGCTCCACAGCTTCCGATGAAGCCGCCCGACTGATTGCCCACCTGCCCCACCCGGACCGTTTGGACCTAATGGTTTTAAGTGTCGTGCAGCGTCCTTTCGTTCAGGGTCGTATTGCATTGAATAAGTTTTTGCAAGAAGCATTCGAACAAGAGAAGGCGGCGGCGGCCACCATCTGTCAACAAGTTTCGGGCATGTTTGATGGAGCCAACGCGACTGTTCGATGCAAAGTCATGGAAGGCAACGCTGGTGACGCGATCGTTGAAACCGCGACTGAGATGGGAGCCGATTTAGTCGTCGTCGGTGCGGTGGGAAAATCGCAGATCAGTCGCATTTTGCTCGGAAGTGTCAGCGACCATGTGGCGACGCACGCACGGTGTAGTGTTTTGGTTGTGCATTCAACGGGGCTGAGTCATTCAAACAAGCCGATTCGAGTTTGCTTAGGTTACGAAGGAAGCTCGCCGGCCCGAGCGGCGATCGACGAAGTATCGGAGATTTTGTGGCGGACGGGTACCGACTTTCATGTGCTAACCGTGGCCCCACAGTTGCATGTCGTTTTCGCAGACATTGGCGAAGAAACCGAGTCGTCAAGGCAATACATTGCAGACCTCCGAGAAGCGAAAAAGCAGCTAGCTGAAGTGGCTCCTGAGGCAATTCCTCACTTGATCCAAAGTGATCATGTCGGAGACGGAATCGTCAATTTTGCTGAGGCCAATGAAATCGATTTGCTCGTCGTCGGCGAAACACCCCGCGATGCTTTGAATCGCTTTGTGATGGGCAGTACATCGAGATATGTCCTTCGTCACGCTCCGTGCAGCGTGTGGATCACTCGCCGAAAATTACGGATCAGTACCGCGTTCCCCTAACCAAAAGATTACCAATGAAGTCACGAATGTTTCTTTCGATGCTCTTTTTGAGTGCAACCATGATGTGCCCGCACATCTTGGCACAGCCGCCGCTGCCCCCCTCATCCCATGTCAAAGCATTGATGCAGATTAAGTTGGACCGCGCCAAGGGGATTTTGGAAGGTCTGACGCAGGAGGATTACGAAAAAATTGCAAGCAACGCCCGTGCCCTTAAACTGCTGAGCATGGAAAGCGGTTGGAATGTTTACCAAACTGAAAAATACATGTCACATAGCCAGCACTTTCGGCAAACTGCGGACCGGATCATCGAGGCGGCTGGTGAGAAGGACGTGCATCGCGCGGCACTCGGTTATGTGGCACTTACCGTGGGCTGCGTGGAGTGCCACAGCTACATTCGAAAGAACAAAGCCGACTTGCTCAAAAATTGAGCAAGTAACTTTTAGTTCAACAACAAATGTGGTCTGCGGGTGTATTACCGCGTGATAAGCAAGTCATTATTCACAAACGTTGAGGGCTAAAACGCTCTCAGCCTCCTGTTCTTCGTGCTGCTCAAGCATGTCGGCAAACGACTCAACTTCATCGATTGCGGCTTGCCAGGAAACAAAGGGTGGCTCCAGCGCGCTGAGCTTAGCAATGAGTTCATCAAGTTGGTTGAGCAGTTGCTGATGGTCGTGAGTTGCTTGACGTTGCATGGCTTCGATTTCGGGACAATGCTTTTCGTAGTGTGCGGCGAGTTGATTGCCCATCTCGTGTTCGCGATCGAAGTGAGCGAGCAAATAGGTTCGAAGCTGGGTTAGCTGGGAACCTGTTTCGCCAAATCGAGGAGTCCCCCGTTCTGCGACTTGCAGCATCCATTTGCGTGTCTCATCAATTTTTGCCGCCAGTTCGCGATCTTCGAACTGCCATCGTTGAAACAGGTCGTGAGTTGTTTTTGAGGTTTGGTTGGTTTCCATCGAAGGCTCCTGGTAAAAACCGATTCGTCTGTTTGGCTGCAAAATGAATGTCAGAATAAGGTATAGCAAAACTAATGCCAATCAGTTGGTTTTGCCAACATGGCGTCGACGTTTATCTTCTGGACAGCGATCTGTGCTGGCAATAAAAAGATGCACGCGCCTCGGCGAGCGAATATGCTGCATGCTTTCGCATCTCACATTTCACCACGATCATCGCGATTCAAGTTTCAAGTTTCAAAACATTCCATCATGATTCAAAAAGCCTGTTCGCGTTCATGCCATGTCGTCATGGTGCTCGCCATACTGTCGACGACATTGCTCGCTCAGCAGTCGCCGTACGACGTTTTTCCACCGGCCGAACCACCGTATTATCGTGTGCGTTACGAAGCGTCGACGACTCCCGGCGAGCTCTGCTATTCGGTCAACTACACGATCTGGATTCCGCTGCAGGTGAAAACGTTGCGTGGCGTGATCGTGCACCAACATGGTTGCGGCGAAGGTTCGTGTAAGTCGGGCCTCACCGGCGCGTTTGATTTACATTGGCAGGCCCTGGCTAGAAAACACGACTGCGCGTTGCTCGCTCCATCGTTCGAACAACCCGAAAACGCCGAGTGCCAAATGTGGTGCGATCCGCGCAACGGTTCTGCCGCAGCATTCCAAAAATGTCTTGTCGATCTCGGTGCGAAGTCGGGGCATCCTGAGTTGCCTACGACGCCTTGGGCGTTGTGGGGCCACAGCGGTGGCGGACATTGGGCCGGTGGCATGGTCATGCTGCATCCCGAGCGTGTCGCTGCGGCGTGGTTGCGATCTGGTGTGCCGCAGTTCAAAGCGAATCCCGATCGTCCGTCGATCACAGCTCACACGTTGCCCGCTGCTGCGCTGCAAGTGCCGATGATGTGCAATCCGGGAACACAGGAAGGGGTCACCGTGAAGGATGGCCGATTTGCCGGGGTTTGGCCCGCGAACGAGGCGTTCTTTAACGAAGTTCGAAGCAAAGGAGGTCTCGTCAGCATGGCAGTCGATCCGTTGACGGCACACGAGTGCGGCAACCAACGCTACTTTGCGATCCCTTGGATCGATGCTTGCCTCAGCGTGCGACTGCCAAAGGTGCCGGGCGATCCCTTGGAGCCAATGCCGACCAGCGACGTATGGTTTGGTCCCATTACCGGTGGCGAAGCGTTCCCTGCAGCCAAGTTCGCAGGCGATCCGTTGACAGCCGCTTGGTTGCCAAACGAAACAGTCGCGCGAGGTTGGATGCAGTATGTCAAAGACACGGCTGTGACCGACATGACACCGCCGCCAGCGCCGACCAACGTGCGAGCGAGCGGCGGTGAGTTGCGTTGGGACGCCGAGGCCGATCTGGAAAGCGGGCTGGCGAGCTTTGTGATCGAACGCGATGGTAAGTTCTTGGCCAACGTCCCCGAAAACGGAAAGAACCAGTTCGGCCGCGTGATCTTTCAGAATCTGCAATACAGTGACACACCAACACAACCACTGGTACCGATGGAATTCATCGACACGACGGCGGAGCCGGGCAAGCAGCACACATATCGCGTGTTTGCTGTCAATACAATCGGTGTTAAGTCGCAGCCGAGTCAATAGAGCTACCTCGTAGCAATGGCGATGAAGCCGCCGGCGCGAAGCGATGGAACCAGCCTTGGAGAGGAAAGCAATGCATCGCTCTGGGGTGACAAAGAAACGATTTCCTTGATTCGCCATCCGCAAGCGAGCAGATCCGTTCGCAGCTCTGGTAACGAATAGGTGTGCAGAAACATGTCGGCAAGCCCGCGATACGAATAGGTCCGGTCGCCGACCTCGCAATCCTTTGATCGCAGCGCCTGCCAAGCTGATCGCAAGTAGGCTGCGGCACTTGGACGATCTCGCCAAGCATGGTTTCGATTGTGGACATGCAGCACGAAAGTGCCACTAGGCTTGACCATGCGTGCGACATGCTGGAGAAAAGTACGTCGATGTTCACGGCCGCGAATCATTCCAATGGTGCTGAACAAACAAATCGCGTGATCGACAATGCTGTCGGCAAAACCATTCAGTTGGACTAGATTCGCGCGGACTAGCCTCGATGCAAGCTCGTCTTGATATGCTTCTTGAGTGACGCGGTGCAGCATTGGCTGGCTCATGTCGACACCAATCACATCGTACCCAACTTCCCACAGCGATCGCAACGCTCGCCCGTCTCCGCAACCGAGATCAACGACTCGCGTTTCCCGATCCGCCTTCGGACTTGGTAACGCTCGCAAAGTAATCATCAGATCAAGCGAAATCAGCGGCGTGTTCTTCAGGAACTCGGCATACTCATTGGCGATCGACTCTCGCTGCGTGTATTCCCACGTTCCCGGAGCAACACCAGGGGGCAAACGCCAAGCGGGCAGCCGGTAAGAAAACTGATCTGGCTTCATTTCGAATTGTTCGTTACGATCCCCATAATGGCCGTGCTCGAATTGGATGACGAGCGATTGGTGGCCGACTCAGCCGCTCTTCACGGAGGAATCGACGCGTGCAAACGCTCAAAACAGCCATCGTCGTGCTTCTACTGATGACGGTGATGTACGGATCATACGTTTCGTTAACCACACCACCAGAACCCTTACCCGATACGGTCACAACGTTGATCGAGGAATCGGGCAATTTCGAGATGGAAATTGATGCGGGATTGCCGGAATCGTTGGCCAATCTAACAAACGATTTCGGCCAAACGGGGCTTAACTCACAATCGCCCGCAGAAATGGCGCTCCCGGACTTTGCCATGCCTCCCTCGCCGGAGAAGCCTACATCAGCACCAACATCACAGGTGGCCGATGTCGTTGCGCCGGCCATTCCTAAATCTAGCGGAAATCAAGCTGCTGTTACGAAAAGCTTCACGGACAAGTCGCCCAATCCTTTGACGGCACCTAACCCTCTCGCATTCGCTTCCAATCCGTCGAGTCAACCGTCGAGTCAAAATCAAAATTCACTTGAGCAGTTGCAGCTTCCAAAGCCTGGTTCTTTGTCCAGCGCGCCAACGATTGATCCAGCTCGTGACTACCCAACAACCGGCCCCAGCGGAATGCCATTGCCGGATCCCAATTCGTTAGCCACGCTGCCTAGCACAGGTTGGAATCGGGACGCAAAGCCGGTCAGTTTCGAGTTGCCATCCAAAGATAGCGCCGTCACAGCACAATTGAGTAGTGGTCCCAACGTTGGCTTGGCGAATGCGATTCGAACGGCAGATCGTCAGTTCGCCGCCGACCAACATCTTGACGCCTTGTCAACTCTGAGTTTGTTCTACAACACCCCGGATCTCTCCCAGGCAGATCGGGAGGCATTGGTCAGCCGCTTAGATCCGCTGGCCGCCAGTGTTATTTATTCACGGCAGCATTTGCTCGAGCAGCCTCACCGCGTCGCTGCCAACGAGACACTGATGGAGATTGCGACTCGTTACGAACTTCCATGGCAATTGCTTGCCAACATCAACGGTATCGAAGACCCGGTGGCAGTGCTGCCAGGCACGGAATTAAAAGTCATGCGAGGTCCCTTCCGCGCAGAAGTTGATCTGCAGCGAAACGAATTGACGATTTTTGTCCGCGACCTTTACGCTGGCCGATTTCCGATTGTCGTTGGCAACGAACCCGCTCCTCAAGCAGGTACCTACACGATTCAAGACAAGCAAACCGCTCGGACATTTTACGACAAAAACGGATCTCCCGTACCTCCGGGAGATTCCCGCAATCCCTATGGTTCAGTCTGGATGGATCTCGGCAAACAGCTTTGCATCCATGGCAGTCCGGAACGTGGAACGCCAACGAACCAAGGTTGTATCAGTCTCTGCGGTGACGACGCCGACGATCTGGTCGGAATCCTTAGTCAAGGTTCTTCAGTCACGATTCGGCGTTAACGTTTTTTGAATTGCGAATTGCGAATGCCCTCTTGTCGAATTTGGCTTGGGGGGCGAACATTCGCAGCATGAACAAAATTAACAATATCGACCGCTACGATCATGAAGAATTAAAGAGCTTGTTGCGAGCACACTCGCTCAAGTTCGGCACCTTCACGCTCGCCAGCGGCCAAACGGCGTCTTACTATCTCGATTGCCGACGCATCACGCTGCATCCCCGAGGAGCGAATGTGATCGCGTTGGGAATGCTTGAATTGATTACGGCCATGAGCCCAATGCCAAAGGCTGTCGGTGGCATGGCGATCGGTGCAGATCCAATCACAGCTTCGATTGTGACGATCGCAGGCCAGCGCAATTTGCCTCTGCTCGGTTTCATGGTGCGCAAAGAACCCAAGGGCCACGGCACGGGCCGTCAGGTTGAAGGTCCTGTCGAGCCGGGGCAAGAGGTCGTCATTGTCGAAGATGTTATCACCAGCGGCGGAAGCGCGTTGGCCGCTGTCGAAGCCGCTCGCAACTTTGGGTTGGAAGTCAAAGGCGTGATCGGTATTATCGATCGCTTAGCCGGCGGTGAGGCTACATTCGCGGCCAAGGGAATCCGCCTTCAAACGCTGTTGACCATTCGTGACTTTGAGATCGAAGCGTAACTCGCTGTCCAGCTAGCGGAACGGCGCGAGCCGTCCGGTGCCGTTTCGAAAAACCCGGCGAAACACTGGGCGGCTCGCGCCCTAACCGCTAACAAAATGCTTCGCATTTTCGTTCCCAGGCAAGCTGGGTGGTGGCCGAAGGTCCTTTTGAAGTTATGGGGTATAAAATGGCGTTCAGCCTATCCCACCAATTGATCGAGCGATCCTAACTGATCTGGACAGCGGTTAGCAGCTTATTGAATAACTTGGATGGCTTGCTAGACGAATGGGTAACGAGTTTCCAACTGCGGCGTCATTTATCCGCGTTCGACGACTGACCGCATCATGTTATACCGTTCGCAATTTCTAAGCAGCATCGCATTCCTCGGATGCTTGTTGCTCGGTTCTTGTTTCCTGGCGAACGCGGATGATGGATTGATCGACAGCGATCAGTTTCTCTCGGAACCGTTCGCGGAAGAATTCAAGCCGCATCCGACGTTGGAGCAAAGGACGCTCGGTCGCAACTTGAACGCTCAACAAGTCCTGCCGTGGTCGTTTGGGATCGCCGGTGTCGCGATGTCGCGCTCAGATCGCTTGCGATTGACTTGGTTAGACTTCATTGGCACTCGCACCTCGGTTATTGAGAGCGATGTCAATGCTGGCTTGCGTTTTGACGCATTGCATCGGTCCGCGCGAGACTCGTATTCGCAAGGAAAAATCACTCGCCTTTCGCTGTTGTCCATCACCGGTGATGGCTCTACTCAAGTCGGGCATTTCGGCGACCGCTTCGACAATCAGGCTTCGCTGCTGAGTGCTTGGGTCGGTATGGGCGAGACGTCGCCGCTACTGCTCGGCGTATTTGAATCGACGTTGGGACTGCGTTATTTGTCGATGAAAGATTCCTATGACTTTAAGAGCCCTGGTTTTAATCCCCATGTCGATGTGATCAAGGCGGATAACCAACAGGTCACCCTGCAAGGTCGCTTCGGTGGGCTTTGGCATTGGAAACGGATTGATTTCTCGGCGGCACTGGCCGGTGGCCTGGGAGGAAACTATGCCAGCCAATCACAGAACACCTCACTGTTTTCAGATACGGAGTTCAACCAGTCCGAATACACATTTAGCGTCTTGTCGGAACTCACTTTCGATGTTCAATGGGCGATCACAACGCACTTACAATTACGCACGGGTTTGCAGGGACTCGTGTTGACGGATATGGCGACCTCGCGGTACGCGTTCGAGGGGCCAGGTGACTTGGATTATATTCGATATCTCGGTGGCACGTTCGGGCTGGACTATCGATTCTAAAATGAGTAGACCACTATCGCTTACAAATTCCCTTCATCGGCAAAAACTGGGTGCCTTGTTGAAACGGGTACTGAGTTTTGTCGCCTGCCTCGCCTGCGTCGCCACGTTGGGTGGATGCCATGTATTGTCTCCTAAGCAGATCAATACCAAGTCATATAACGTGGCACCGGAATTGATACAGGAAACCGGAACGCAGATTGAGACCGGTAAACCCAACAAGTTGCTTGATGGGGCCGGCTGGGTCATCGGCATTCCGGGGAAGATTATGCTTTGGGACCGCCGCATTGAGAATCATAAAATCACGGCGGATACGATTGAAACCAGTGCTGAATACTTGCAAACCAACCAACTGGCGCATGTCAAAGTTCGTCTAAATCAATATGCACCCTGGGATGATTTCAAACGACTGCGGCGCAATAAAACCGTCGCGTGGCCCTATCGATATACACTGGGCATCTTGTCAGTTGGCGGAGAAACAATACTTCCCGGACGATTGTTTGGCGGTGACCACTTCAATCCGTTTACCCAAACGGTGCATGTTTTCAGCGATGTTCCGGCAATCGCTCTTCATGAATTGGCCCACGCGAAAGACTTCAGCCGACGGAAGCATCCTGGCACGTATGCGTTGGGTTACCTAGTCATGCCGGCTTATCATGAAACGATTGCGTCGCGTGACGCGTTTGGATACCTATACGACCATCAAGATCGTGAAGGCATCATCGAAGCGAATCGCATTTTGTATCCTGCTTACGGCACCTATATCGGCAGCGGGCTGCAGTGGTTTGCGCCTGCGGTCGCTACACCGCTTTATTACGGCACGGTGCTCGCCGGTCACGTCAATGGTCGTATGTTGTCGCGGGACATTGACGAACATTTAGACGAATATCAGCGATTGATGGCACGCTAGCTTCAATGCTTTCTCCAAACCTTTCTCGCTATCGAAGCCTAAACACCGGCTCAGGTAATCGTACACCGAGACGGTCGTGAGATTGGTGGGATTGGTGACGGATGTTTGGTTTCCGTTATCATTATAAGTATAAAAGATTACTCGGCTCAGTGGATCGCTGGTGGCGACAGTTCGGCCAGCGGCATCGAACGTTGTTGTCGTTGTTTCACCTAAGGCATTGGCGACCGTTGTTTGCCGCCCGGCATTGTTGAAGCCGTAAGTAGTGGATTCGTCGAGCGGATTGGTATTACGGACAAGTCGTCCCAGCGGATCGTAGCCGCGCGTCCAGATCTTGGCGTTGGGATCGGTGGTGGAAATTAGGTTGCTGTTCGCATCAAAGGTAAACTGTCGCGAATGCCCCAGCGAATCGACTTCCGCAGTCCGTCTACCCAACGAATCGTAGGCAAATGTCTTGAAATCCATCGGCCCGGCTGGTTCTTGCCTGACGACGTTGTTCGCTTGATCATACGTCATATCGTGTGGTTGGTTACCGGTGACGATACCGGTTGTCGGATCGACTCCGTAGGTCACGGTTTGATAGACGCGGCCTCGGTTATCGAACTTGGTCTCATTGCGCGAGACCAGTGTGCCACTGGACGTTGTGTTCCGCCGCTCAACTTTGATCACTCGATTGAGGTTGTCATAGAAAGAGCGCTGGAAGAGGTTTAGTTCTCCATCGATATCGACTTGGCGATTACGCCAATCGTAACTGTAGACGGTAGCACGCATCGTCGAGGCGTCCACGAAAACCGTTTGTCGGGTGAGGTTATTGTCGCCTCGGTCAGCGTTACCATCGAATTGCGAAGCAGTGAGCTGGATCATATTGTTCCCGCCCGCCGTTGGGTTGCTCGCGGTCGCACCGGTATCGTTGGTGCCGATATAGGTGCCAATCACGTTGTCACGAACGTCATACGTCAGCCGCGTGATCGTGCCACCCGGTGAGACATCGCGATTGCGACGTTTCAGACTGTCATAACCGTAAGTGGTCTCGTCATAGTTGACACCACTGGTGCCAACGCCGCTGGCAGGGATCGTATGATAGACCCTCAGCGACGAGATGAAGCAGCAGTCAGTGTATTTCCAAGTTGTCCAGGCGGTGTAAGACGACTGCGCGAAGCTGTCGGTCGGTAAAAGCTTGCCCACCGTGGAACTGCGGACGGCTTCGATTTGCGCCAGCAGTTTACCGCGTGGATCGAATTGCCGCAGGGTGACTGGATTCATCAGTGTGTAAACGTAGTTGGGTGATGTGCCGGTCGCGTAACCGGAAGCGGTCCAGGTCTCGTGAGCGACGTCCTGGTAAACGACCCAGTTAGCGCGACGAACGGCGGTCGCCGTGCCGGCGATGTCGACGGAATATGCGTCATTATTGGGGTCGTCCATCATTTCCACGTCCAATCAATTACCGGCAGTTTGCTCCGGGTCAACTTAATGTTCCGTCAATAAACGGTGTCGCACACCTTTTCCACCGGCCGGTCTCGCTCACTTTGTGGTGGCCGGCATCGTAACCATAGGTTTGCTTCGCTCCGTCGGGATCGGTCACGCTGGTTAGGTTGCCTTGAGCATCGTAGACCAACGTTGTCATCCGGCCAGCCGGGTCGGTGATCTTGCTCACATGCGCACCGGTGTAAGCCAGCGTCGTCGTCAGCCCCACGGCATCTTTAATGCCGACCAGTCGGCCTCCGGTGTATTGGTATGTTACAACGTTGGCATTGCGATCAGTGATCGTAGCCAACTGGTTTGCGGCGTTGAACTGATAAACGGTTTGATCGGGCGTTGTCCGGCGAAACAGTCCACCGATACGCTCAAGCTTCGTAAAATCACCTGGCGGAGACTGATAACCGCCGATGATCGGTGTGAACCGCAGTTGACTGCCGTCGCCGTCAATGAGTAGCACGTCACCGAGATTGGATACGACGATGTTTTGCAGTCCCGCGATGCCCCAACCAGCGCCGAAGGGACTGTCGATCGTGTTGACGGTGATCACCTGAGATTGAGAGGGCGTGAGGCTGCCCGTATAGCCAGAAGCGTCGCGCCGCAGGAAACCGGTATTGATCGTGTACTGATAAATGCCTGAGGGGAACGACCGCAGGTCGGCCTGCAGGGCAGCATCCACGCGCCCGGTCTGGGAATTCGTCCAAAAATGTTCGCCACCAGAAAGCCCCGGCAGATTGCCAACGTAGCCAGGTACTTGGTATACGAAGGAACCGTTTTGAATGGTGAGGCTGGCAACGAGACGTTCCTTGTCGTCGCCCGTGGGAATAACATTACCTTGAGTTCCATCGACCATACCAAAGTGAACGATGGGCTGCGGATCGGCTCGCTCGGAATCATACGTGAGCGCCAGGCCGTGCGCAGCGCCGTTGGACTGATAAGCGACAAGCGGATGCTGTTCGATCACTGCGCCCGTCCCCACTTCGACTTGCGATGTCAGACCGCCGGAGTACTGACACGCTTGGCATGCGGTGTTTTCGTTGCGGGGATCGTCGATGTCGGGCCTAACGGGTACTGGCGGAGGAGGGGCGAACTCATGCCAACTGCTCGTTCGTATGCCGCCGGACACCGTGTCAATCACGATACCATCGGCACTGACGACGCCGGCTCCTACCACGTCGAAACTTCCCGTGACAGGATTGATTGACCACAGCGACATTTTGCTACCGGGTGGATACCCACCGCGGTTCGGCAACGAGAGCGGGGCAGGCTTGGTAAACACCATTTCGCCGGGCTGAATCGTGACCAGCAAATCGGGACGCAATCCGCTCGGAAGCACTGCGGGAGTGAGGTTCGGTGGAACTTCCGTGATCGATAACTTGCCCGTGAACGGCGTTCCCATTTGATTCATCAGGGTGCCGGCTTTGACGAATACCGACGCGCCAGGAATAGCGGCGGTGGTAACCGTCGTGTCCTTCGCGGGATCGATGGTCTTCCCGTTCGCAACATCCAATTTCGGCAGGTAGATCGGCCGGCTGATCACGTTGTCCGCGCCTGGAAATATGTCATTGTCCATGAGCAGCGGCAACTTTTCCGCAATGAAAGGATAAACCACGTTAGGTTGCGCGGGATTGATAAACGTTTCGCCGCGGATCTTCAGCGTGTCCGTCACCAACGGACCACTGCCCACGTCAAGTTGGAACGAACCATCGGCTTTCGTGAGACCTTTCACCGCGCCGAGTTCAACCTGGACGCCGACGATTGGTGTTTGATCCACATCGAGCACCCGGCCGCTCAGCCGCGTCGTCTTGATCGGATCTGCAATCACGTTCAACGTAAACGTGCGCGACGTCGTCAGCGCTCCATCACTGGCGGACACTTTGATTTGATAAGTGCCCAGATCAGCGGGAGTCGGCGTGAACACGAGCAGACCCGATCCGGATTGCAGGCTGCCTTGAGGTAGATCATCGCCAGTCAACGTATAAGTCAGGCGATCGTTGTCCGGGTCGGTG
>JAYVSE010000059.1:0-33097 GCA_043775635.1 Planctomycetaceae bacterium
CAAATATTCGCGGACGCTGATTCCACGGGCGAGCAACAGTGCCTTGTCGCGATAATGGGCGTGTATCCAGTCGTTGGTGGTCAGATGACGTGCGAGCGCGGCAGTCGCTTCGTGCCCAGCACCGGAAACGTGGAAGAAAGCGCGACCTTGTTGCACCCAACTCTGCTCGGTCGCGTCCAACTCGCGAGCCAACCGCATGACGCGATACAGGCCACACCCAGCAAGCAACGAACTCGCTTCAGACGTTGTCGTGTGGTCAATCTTAACAGGTTGGTACAGCACGTAGTCAGACAGTTGCAGGAATGGAAAAACCTTCTGGCGTCAGTATAGCAGGTGCGTTGCAGCGCGAGTTGCACGGAGTCATCCCTTTGGGCGAAAATTAAATTGCTGACTCTAACAGATTTTAAGCCCTGGTCTTCCGCGAAAAAAAACGTTGCCGCAGCGAGATTCCAAATTTGTCATCCTTTTGGGCCTCGCCTTAACCGATCTAGCGAGGACAAGAGCTTCACAAAAGCATACGGCGTATTCCAAATAGAGCGCTGGTGTATAGCCTTTAGGCGACTCTTTCTTTGGACCGAAAAGGCGGCTAAAGCCTGGACACCAGCGCTGCCAAGCGAACCATCACGTCTCCCCCTACGTTCTAACCATGATTAGAAAACCAGGGATTAAAATCCGTTAGAGTTAGAAAAATCGTAACCATTCACGAGCATTGTAGAACCCTTGTCCTCCATTGTTTGATACCTTGGATCGAGCGCGCCCACGGAACCATTGAGGACAATGGTTCTACACTGAGCGGCTTCGCCGCTCGAAAAGTGCAAAGCTCGAACGTAAGATCCTGCCACTATTTGTCCCTTCCACTATTTTTGATGCGTATTGATTCATGACTGATCCTGTGCATTTGGCAATCGACCTTGGGGCGTCAGGTGGACGCGTTATTGCTGGCGGTGTCGTCGACGGAAAGCTCGCATTGACCACGTCGCACCGCTTTGCAAACGGCACGGTTCGCATGCGAAATTCGCTTGTCTGGGACAGCGAAGGGTTGTGGCAACACATCCTTTCGGGTCTGGCGACTGCGGCAGGGCAATTTAACTCCATCGCTTCGATTGGCGTGGACACGTGGGGTGTCGATTATGTTTTGCTCGACCGTCACGATGTGATGCTTGGCCCCGCGTTTAGCTATCGGGACTCACGCACAACCGGCATGTTCAACGCGGCGTTCCGGCTGGTTCCCAGGGCTGAGATATTTTCGGTAACCGGAATCCAGTTCATGGAAATCAACACGGCTTATCAATTGCTTTCGCAGTCGCTGTGCGGCTCCCCGGCGCTGGCCCATGCGGACGCTTTTCTGATGATGGGGGATTTTTTTCATTGGCTATTAACCGGCAAGCGAAGTATCGAGGTGACTAATGCTTCGACGACGCAGTTGCTTGATGCATCGACCGGCCAATGGTCCTTAGAATTGATGGCCAGGCTGGGGTTACCGGCCAGAATCTTCGCACCGACCATCGAGCCCGGCACCAACCTTGGCAATCTCGAAGGGGCTGTCGCTGCCGCCACAGGGCTTTATGACATCCCGGTAATCGTTCCGCCGACACACGATACTGCTTCAGCGGTGGTGGCGGTTCCGGCAACCAATTTTGCGCCAGCGAATCCTGATTGGTGCTATATCAGCAGCGGTACATGGTCGTTGATGGGTTGCGAGCTACCGCGACCGATTATCAATGACACCGTCGCGAAATTCAATTTTACGAACGAGCGCGGCGTGATGGGCAGCACACGGCTGCTCAAAAACATTGGTGGGCTATGGATTTTCCAGCAAATACGCGCAGCTTTGCAACGACGCGATATTTCGGTTTCTTGGGATGCCATGGTCCGAGCCGCCGAAAACGCACCCGCGTTTTCGTTGTTGCTCAATCCTGATGATCCGTCGTTGGTCGCCCCGGCCGACATGGTGTTGGCGATCGAAGAGTATGCAGTCAGAACCGGACAACCGCGACCGGCGGATAATGCCGTGTTGTACCGCGCGTCACTCGAAGGGTTGGCGCTGCGTTATCGAGCCTGTTTGCGTTCGCTGGAAACGATCGTCGGCAACAGCATTCAAAGCATTCACGTTGTTGGCGGCGGTGCGCTTAACGCGCTGCTTTGTCAAATGACGGCTGATGCTTGCGATCGCACTGTTGTCGCTGGGCCGGTAGAGGCAACGGCGACGGGTAATGTGCTGATGCAAATGATCGGAACCGGTCGATTGCAAAACATCGCAGAGGCTCGAGCGCTGGTCCGTGCCAGTTTTTCGCCGGTGATTTACAAGCCAATTTCGCCTGAGTCCTGGAACCAAGCGGCGGATCGATTCGATTCGCTGTGATGCATTTCGCTGAATTTTTTTGAAAAAAACATTGGGACGAGACAGGGCAAGCCTGCGGGATTCGCTGAATTTGATGCCCGTAAAGCCCTGTCAGGTATCCATTGGCTGGCCGGTTCGCGATATTACGATCGGTCCGAGCAGATTTCTTTGATTCAGACCTCCCGCAATGTGATGTTGGACGCTAAAATTCCAGCCCAATTGGTCGGTGGCGGAAATTTTGCCGCCCGATTTAGTTCACCAAGATTAGTTCACCCACATTGCATTTGAGGCTCGTCTAAGGATGTCCACGCAAGAAGCCGCTGAAACGGACGCACCGGAAAAACCACTCCTGAAGGTTAACGTTTCTGTCGCGAGCCCCCAGGCCTGCCTACGTGAGGTTGTGGTCACGATTTCCCGTGAGGAAGTCGACCGTTACCTGAAAACCGCGTTCGATGAACTTGTTACTGACGCTCAAGTACCTGGTTTTCGCCATGGTCGTGCACCGCGAAAACTGGTTGAAAAACAGTTTAAAGAGACAATTCACGAAAAAGTGAAGGGAAGTCTCGTGATGGACAGCCTTGCGCAAGCTACTGATGGGCAAGGTTTTTCAGCGATCGGGGAGCCGCAATTCGACTTCGACGCGGTGAAATTGCCAGATTCCGGCGACTTCAAATATCAGTTCTCAATTGAAGTTCGCCCTGAGTTCACGACACCCGAGTGGAAGGGACTTAGCCTCAAAAAGCCGATTGAGGAAATTACCGAGAAGGACGTCGATGCCGCTGTCATTCGCTTGCTTAGCCGCAATGCTGTGCTTGAGCCGACGGATGAGGCTGCTGTGAAGGGTGATCGATTGTTAATCACTGCAAAGTTCACAGCCGACGGAAAGTATTTGTCGGATATGGACGAAGAGAACGTCGCTTTGACCGATCGCTTAACACTTTCTGACGCCATTTGTGGCGGTTTCGGTGCAGCGATGACCGGTGCGATGGAGGGCGAGACCCGGACTGTAAAAGTTACGATCAGCCAAAACAATGAGGACGAATCACTGCGTGGCAAAGAAATCGATGCAGAAATTCACGTGGTTGAAGTGTTGCATCGTAACCTACCTGAAATCACACCAGCGTTCCTGCAAGAAGTCGGCGATTTCGAATCCGAAGTTGAATTTCGCCAGTTTGTGCGAGAAAGCTTAGTGCGCCAGGCGAAGTATCGGGAACAACAGACCGTTCGCAAAGCGGTTGTCCATTTGCTAACGGACTCCGCAAGCTTTGAATTGCCCTCGGACCTAGTGCGTCGTCAAACCGCGCGTGAACTTCAAAGGAAGGTTTTGGAATTGCGACGCAGTGGGTTTGCTGAAGAACAAATTCGTGGTTACGTCAATGCAATTCGCCAAAATGCGCAAGCCGAAACCGAGGTTGCGCTGCGCGAGCACTTCATACTGGAACAGATTGCTGAAGAGCTGAATCTCGAAGCCGACGCACCTGATTACGATGCCGAAATTGACTTGATTGCCCAACAAAGTGGTGAACCACCACGGCGAGTCCGCTCTCGGCTTGAAAAGGCCGGGCAAATGGACGCGATTCGCAATCAAATTGTCGAGCGAAAAGTGATCGAGGCAATCATTGCAGATGCAACCATAACGGAAGAAAAGCTAAAGCCGAAAGCGGACGAGGAAAACGAGTTTGCTGTTTTCCACAACGTCATTCCAACCAAGGGCGCTGAAATTCCTGAAGCCATGCATGACGATTCTGGTAAGCAAGACACAACTAAAACGGCGGTTCGCACCGTCGCCATGAACTAGTGTTGACGACTACCATTCGCTTTTTTGGCGTGATCATAATGTTGTAGCAATCGCTGGTTGATTGCTCCGCGCCATTCGATTTACCACCTGACGACACAGCGACTTATGCCATCCCAGCCAACCGATGTCGTCGTGACGGGCGTCGGCGCATTGGCCTCGATCGGTATCGGTATTGATGCCTTTTGGGTGGCGATGCGCGACGGGGTTTCCGGCATCGGCTCATTAGAGTTTCGTGATGATGATGGCCCCAAACCTCCGTTCGGATGGCAAGACCAAGCGAACGCTGGCCATTGGGTTGGCGGTCCGCTGATAGGTTTCGATGCCGCGCAGTATGTCCGACCGCGCAAAGCGCTCAAGGTGATGGGGCGCGAGCTTCAAACAGCGTTCGCCGCTTCTCAAATGGCGATGAACCATGCTGGGTTGCCCGCCGCGATCGATGACAATCTAGTGTTGCGGAATCAGGTCGCTACGGTGTTCGGATCGCAAATGCTTTACGGCCCAGCGTCTGAGATCGCTGATGCGGTTCGCAGTAGCATGAATTCTGATCGTCGCTGTGATATCCATCTGTTTGGTGAAACCGCGATGCGCGACATCATGCCGCTATGGATGCTGAAGTACCTTCCCAACATGGCGGCTTGTCATGTCGGTATTTCGATCGGTGCAACGGGACCAAACAATACGATTGTGTCGGGTGACGTTTCGGCAACCTCCGCGCTGATGGAGTCCGTCTGCACCCTGCAACGCGGTGCTGCCAGTGCTGTGGTTTGTGGTGCCGCAGGTTCGAGGATCGATGAAACTTACATGATCTACCGTGGTGACGCACCATTGCCATCGGTCGGCCCCGACATCTCGACGACGAGTCGACCCCACGCAGTGAATGCTGATGGAATCGTATTTGGTGAAGCTGCTGCGGCTTTGATATTAGAAACACAATCAGCCGCAATGGCGCGCGGTGCAAAGCCTTTGGCCGTCGTTGCGGGACACGCATCGCGTTTCGTAAAGCCAGATGCTGGGCAGCGAGGTTCGAGTCGCGCGATTGTGCTTGCGATCGAGGGTGCAATTGCTTCCGCAGGGATTCAACCAAGCGATATTGGGCTTGTGATCTCTCATGGAACCGGCGATCCACAACGCGATGCGAGTGAGCGTGATGCCTTAGCAAAGTCGATCCCGCAATCTCCTGTTTGCATTCCCATTGCAATCACAGGCCACAGTGGTTCCGCAATTGGCGCGGTGTACCTTGTTACGGCGGTTCTTTCATTACAGGATAAGACGATTCCAGCCACCCCAGCGCACGGCACCATGCATCCGTTTATGAGTGAACGGATTTCTCCCCATCCCCGACCATTGGTCAAACCTGTTGTTGTCGTGCTGACACACAATAGCCAAGGGAACGCGAACGCAATCATTCTCAAGCGCGACGTCTAATCGCTGGCACCCAATTACGCAGTAGCGACTGCTACCGCGTAACGGTGATATTAGAAACGCAGCTACTTAACTTCGTAGCCGGCTTTTTCGTAAGCCTGCGTTTCAGCAGGAACTGCGTTTTTCTCGTATCGCAGCGTAGCCTCGGCAACGACCGCTGATGCTTGACGCAATTCAAATGGGCTGAAGAAAGCGACATTACCGGTGTATTTGCTTTCGACGCGGTTCTTGGCAGCGAGCTGTTCCCAAGACAAGTTGTCGGTCAAATGCCACGCCGCCGCTTGCGCAGTATTCTGTGTCACAAGTCCGTAACCCAACATTTTGCATACGCCCAGCACACGTGCATCTTGAGTGAACTGTTCGGCAGGAATCATTTTGTAGACCATTTTTGGATTGGGATCAGGCTTGCCATGCTCAAGACAAACGGTAGCGACTTTGATTTTCATCTGCTTGTCGCCCTGGACGCGCATCATGCCACCGCCCATGCCACCGCCGCCCATGCCGCCGCCACCCCCGCCCATGCCGCCGCCGCCCATGCCACCGCCCATTCCCTGACCGCCGCCACCACCACCCATTCCGCCACCACCCATACCGCCACCACCCATACCGCCACCACCCATGCCACCACCGCCCATCATGCCTTGAGCGTTAATCGGCACTGCCGCGAAAGCTTCTGGCAGCTTGATGCGAACAGGTGCGGCCGTAAGGTTCTTGACCAAAATGGTCGCTTCGGTCGCATTCTTTGGAATGAATTTCACCTCGATTTGTCCGGCCTCTTCGGCAGCGAACCATTCAACTGCGGGTTCCGCAGCCAGTTCCTTTGACGCCTCAACGGCATGCGTTGGTAGGCTTACCGAAACGCCAGTAATCGCCGCACAAGATGCAAAGGCGAGAATGCGAACTTGTGAAAACAAATGCTGAGCCATCATCTGATTAGTACTCACAACACGTCCCTCATGATTGGAAATTGCCAGGGTAGAAGTAGAGATTACGAATCTGCCACATCCAGCCCAAGCCCACGCGTCCGGTAAAGCCGTCCGCCCGCGATCCACCCCACCACGACACACGCGCAGTACGGGTAAAAACGGATGAGGCGTGTCATGCGACTTCAACGAGGTGAGCTAGCGAATGCAACTCAAACACGTTTTCCCCGAAATCGCAAACAACTCCGTCTTTCGAAAGTCACTATAGTCGCTCGGTAGAAATAAATCAAAGCTCAGCATCAAAATCAATATTTTCTTTGAATTTTTGCTGAGCGGTAAGCTTGCCTAGCAAGCTATTCTGCGGATTTTGCGGTTTTCGTTGCCTGTGATTCAACTTCAATTGTCAGACATTGATTCGCTGACGCTGGAGCAAAATCAATGAACTGCTAGAATACCGCTGAAACTACCCGCCACGGCTATTTCTCAAAATAACCCCGTCTCGATGGCCTCCCCAGGTGGAAGAAGACACACAGCTAATCGAACGGACATTGTCGGGCGACCGGTCCGCATTCAATGATTTGGTGATTCGGCACCAAGACCGCCTTTATTCATCAATGTTAGGGGTCACGGGTTCTGCCGAAGAAGCCGAAGACGTTGTTCAGGATGCCTTCGTCCGCGCGTTCACAAAACTCGATACTTTTCAGCAGACCAGCCAGTTTTTTACCTGGCTTTATCGAATCGCGTTTAACACGGCGTTAAGCCGTCATCGACGCCGACACAGTCGTGTTTCCCTGGATTACACCCGAGAAACCACCGGACTGGAGCCGATCGACGACTCCGAATCGCCGGACGAACCGATGCTGCGACGCGAGCGAATTGCGATGGTGCGTCAGGCGATGAATCAATTGACAGACGAGCATCGAGCCATTTTGGTTTTACGAGAAATGGACGAAAACTCGTACGAGACGATTGCTGAAATTCTTGAAATATCGATCGGCACTGTTCGCAGTCGACTTAGTCGCGCCCGCTTTCAGCTCAAGCTGGCCCTCGAAGCAATCCAAGATGAAGAAGGGTCTCGTTAGTACGGAAATTCTCGCCTACAATCTCGCGAACCGATAGGTCGGATCCACCGTAGCACCGCCAAAGTTCTACTTGTTCCCAGGATTTTCTCGTATGTTCTTGTCTACTCTCGGCTCCGGTGCGCTCCTTGGCCAAGTTTCAAACTGGCTGCACATCTGGTTGACTCCGATTTGGGTTTTGTCCCTTGGCTTAGTCCTCGGCGCGATTGCGCTCGCGGTGGTCCTGGGGGTTTTGTCAGTGTTGTCGCTGACCCCGCTTGGCAAGATTGCCGAAACACCCAAAGCCGGGTTGATCTCGTCAATATTTCTTGGCGGCTGTTTTGCGGCTGCATTGTGCTCAGTCTATTTGCCCAATTCGGGCGAGTTCAAAGGCATGCTTATCCTGCCACTGCTTTCCTTTGGATTGGTTGCTGGATTCGCGGTGGTCTATGGCATGTGGAGCCGTACTAGGCAGGAGCTAAAGACGATTCTTACCGAAGGCATATTACCCTACATTTTAGCTACGGCTGGTGCGTTTGCGTTGATTGGGTTGGTCGCCTCGCCGCTGGTTAAAGATCCCAAAGGAATCATCGGCTCGATTTGGCAGGTGAACATCTTTGGTGACGGTAGTGCGACGGTCGTGCGAAATGTAAAACCTTTAGCGCTCGACGCGAAGCCCGACGAAGCTGCCTTTGAATGGGTGCCAATGGACTATGTGATGCAGAACGTCGCCGAGTTGGATATCACTTCTGACAAAACCATCATTATCGCGGATGCTGAAACACCCTCAAAATTCAGCATGACTCCGGTCCGTATCAATGCAGGCGAAACGGTTCGCTATCTCCGCGAAAATCGTGACCCACCGCCGCTGCCGTTCAATCCAGCTTCGGTGTACATGCAAAACCGCGAAATCGATTCAGCCACGGTAACCATGACATTTGTCACTCGTCCTACCGTTCCCGAGGCTGCGTCAGCCGTCACCACAGCATTGGCGTTTCTATGTTTTTTCTTGGGATATGTTGCGTTTCGACAAGCGGCACCGCGAGTTGCCGCAGTCGCGCTGTCGACCGCCAAAAGTGAAATGGCACAGCCGCTTTATTTGTTGCTATTGATGATTGGTCTATTCGGTGTTTTGTTGTTTTCGATCATGCCGTTTAATACGCTGGGAGAGGACATTCGCCTGATGAAGGACAGTGGTGTCACACTCATCATGGTACTTGGAATGATGCAAACCGTCTGGTCGGCAGGCACAAGTGTTAGCGACGAAATTGAAGGCCGAACCGCGCTAACGGTGCTGAGTAAACCGCTTAGCCGACGGTCATTTTTGATCGGTAAATACATCGGTATCATGTTCGCGGTGCTTGTGCTGTTCGTCATCATCGGAGCGTTGCTGATGCTAATGATTAGCTACAAACCGATATATGACTCTCGCGAAACCACTCGTGTCCTTCCCGAGTGGCAAATGGGACACGAAGAGATTGTGACGACCATTCCCGCATTGGTCTTGTATTTCATGGAAACGATGGCGATCGGTGGAATCGCCGTTGCTTTCGCAACGCGACTGCCGCTTGTTGCAAACTTCGTTGTCTGTTTTGTGGTCTACGTTATCGGCAACTTGACCGCACCGCTGGTTCGGTCGACCAACGGCGAGAATGAACTGGTCGGCTTCGTTGGTAAGTTGATTGCGGTCGTTGTTCCCAACCTAAACACGTTTAATGTTCAGTCTGCTGTCGATGCGGGCAATCAAATCCCGCCGATTTACCTTGCGGCTGCGTTCAGTTACTTGTTCTGTTTTGCAATCATGACACTCGCGATTTCGATGTTGCTATTCGAAGAGCGTGACCTCGCGTAGGCTGGGTCTTACGCCAGCTCCTGCTGGGCACGGGCGGAGCTTGTCTCCGTCGGGCCATGATCAGAAAATGATGGTGCAGCGATGCGTATAACGATTGATTAACGCTCCACGCGGACACGCCGCATGGTAGCGAGGCGGCTAGCGCCTACGGTTCACTCAGCTTGTCCAGCAGGAAGCAAAGGTGGGGCTCTTCTTTTGAGGGCGAATAAGGAGGTAGCTCATTCATTCAGAATTGAGCTGCGTCGTTTCCGCCTTTATTTGTACGTCTGCAAATTGACGAAACGCACTTGATCAATGGCCTCAGCAAGATCCGCAAAATAGGGATCGACGAATCCGACGTCGGCAAGCGATTCAAGATTCGATTCGTCGTTCGGTGCGTTGCTTGACTTCATTACCACCAATTCTTCGGCGGCATACATATCGCTAAACGCTGCTGCGAGTGAATCAGACGTCACATCCCAGCTTTCCGGAAGTCCCATATTCGGGTACTCCCTGGCGAAACAAATTGCCACCTGAACAATGGCGATGATTGGCGTGATCGAGTTGACCCTAGAACCGGAAAACGGCTGCTGAAGGTCGTCCATCGTTTCAAATAATTCAACATTGCCAAGGACTTGATGGGCGATGCGGGCAGTGTGTTGCAACAGATCAATGCAAACCCAGTGCGCAAACTCTTCCGAAAGTGGGTTGGCACGATGTACCTGGCGAACCGCATCAACCACTGGTCCGCCACCGACAATGATCAGGGTCAACGGGTGTGGGTTTTCACGACACCATTTTTGAAACTTCGGTTTCAGGTTCGGCATCGCCAGTAGGCTGCCGCCGAGTTTAATAACGCGGACTCTTTTCATGGTTTGATCTTGCACTTTAGGTAATTGAGCCCTTATCGAGCCCCACAGTCTTCTGAATGGTAACTCGCGGCACGCGCTACGTGAAACTTTCCTTCCGGTTGGGCAATCCAGAATGACGTGGACTTAAGCAATCTGAGTGAGCCGTAGGCGCTAGCCTCGGGCCTTGCAAGGCTCTAACGGACGCGATGCCCGCGGCTAGCGCCGGCGGCTCACTAAGTCCACGCTACTGCTGGACACCAGCAGGGGGCATTTTGATAACTCATTTCGTTGAAGCAGAATCTTGGCTCAGTAGCCACGAAGCCGCGTTGCGAAGTAATTTTTGAAACGGAGGGTTCGAAAAATCCTCGCGATGCCCAAGCGATGTATAGAACGAGTAACCACCGTCGCTCCTACGAAACGTCCACGCGACCGGCTCTGTTTTTTGACCAGCGATATCACCCACAAGCAACGTCGTAGTGCCATTCAATAGCGGCGAAACCATGTAAAGCGACCCTTTGGATTCATATGATTCCGTGCCCCAATCAGCAAGGATTGGGTGCGTCTTGGCAACATCAAGTAGGGTGATTTTCGGTGCAAATTGATTGCCATGATGATTTGTATATTGACCTCCCCACACACTGGCATCGAATTCCGGCCAGACTGAAGTCCCGCTAGGCGGCACACTATTACGAAGTGAAAAAGCATGGCTGGCAGTACGTATGCCGAGCATCGGTTTTCCCGCAGCGACAAACTCACGGATTACCTGCAACTGATCCGTTCGCAATGTACGCCGACGCGCACTGACTAACAACAAGTCAGCATTGTTGATCGCTTCGATACCGGGTATGGTTTCCGGTTCGAGCTCACTGCTAAATAACCATCGAACCCGATACTCAGGTCCCATCCATGTAATGCTCCATGGCGGTAACGTTTCATTGGTCTGGTATTCATTTTCTGCCATCAAGATCGCCACGGTTTGTCGCGTGTCCTTCGCGAACCGAAACGGTGCGCCACCGAGCCATTGATTGCTTGTAATGGTTGGGCAAATATGACGTTCGATGTGATCGACAATCAGGTCCGTACCGGTGAAGTGACTTACAAATGGCTTGCACCGGGGATCGTACATCGTGTCAGTCATGTCCGACGTCAACACGGTCGTAACTCCCGCTTGAACCATCCGCCGAAGTCCAAACGGTCGCCCTAGAACGCACATGTTTGTGTGCACTCCCGTAAGAATGACATTCTTAATTCCCTTCGCTTCGATAATGCTCCATATCTGGTCGCCCTGATCCGAAATAAAATCCCGCTCTCCGTCGATCGTTAGCCCTTCGCATTGCGATTTCCAAGGTGCCTTGGGATTTCTCCCCAGTTTGGTCAATTCTGCCGCCCAATCGGCATGTTCTTGCAACTCATCATCTTCGCCACCCTGAGCTTGATCGATTGGATACACACCAGCCTCTTCCCGTGGGATTTTATGGCACCACTGCGTCATCCCCTCTGGCACACTTTTCGAGCTAGGCACGGCAAGCGTGCGCAGGCGCGCAGGGTGCGTTGCGTAAGCGTCAATACAACCACTCGGTGCATGAATGATCGTCACGCCGCGATCTCTCGCGATGGTCAAAACTTTCTCTAACCGGGGTGCCAATTCACGGACACGAAGAACCGCTTGGTGGCAATGATGGAGGTCCCACATGTCACAAACGATCAGTGCCGTTTGCGCCGGTTCCCATTCCGCATCTCGTTCCAGGCGATGGTACTTCATGCTTCCCGAGGCGGTTTCTTCTTGATATCGCAATTTCAAAGCCAGCAATTCAGCGTTGGCGATTGGCAATTGCATCGCAGAACAAGCAACGATTGCTGCGAACACAAAATAGGCAGATCGAAGAAGCGTATTCATCATTGATCTCATGAAAGGTTGGTATGGCAATACCAGTCTACTCGATCATTGCCACGACATCAGGCGACTATACACCCCAGCCGTGACTGTAGGGCATGTTTATGGCAGCACTTCCAACGGTACCGATCGAGTTGTCACACCACCTTCGATTTCACCGGTTAAGAAGAAGTCTCGCTTGCCAAGCTCAGCGATCGGATCGGCAGTTACAAAAAACTGACGTTCTGATTCACCGTCACGGACCAGCAATCCATTGAGGCCAATGTTATCGACGTAGACGCCATGCGGCATGTTGCGTCCGGCCAACTCTTTACCCAGAGGTACTTGAGTCGTGAAATCAGGGCCGCGATCGATCTTCACGACCAGTGAAATCGTTTCACCACGTCTAATCTTCACGATCCACGGTTCGGAGGCTGAAGGTCCAGTGATCGCGGTATCGATGGTCTTGTCGGGATGGATTTCAATGGTCGCCTTGGGGCGATCAATCAAAGTCAATTTTCCTGCGGTGCCTGCTTGCTGCTCAAACATCTTGCTTCCAATCATTGCTCGCGCCGTGACCGAAGGTTGGATCTCACCTTCCCAGCTCGCTGAATCGATATCGGCCCAAATGTTGCCGGTAGCGAAGCTTGCACTAGGTTGAATACGAACGGGAAAATTTGAATGGATTCCCGCCGGGAGCGAGTCAAGTTCAAAGATTACCTCACCATCATAGCCGTCCACTCGATCAACCGACACTTCCAGTTCGCGACCCGCACCACGTCGTAACGGCGCCTTGATTTTGTCGACACTAGCTCGGAATCCAGGATCTGCCGGGCGGATTCGCAAGCGATATATAAAGCTTGACCCACCTTCGCCCCGTGTATCACGAAGCCGTACCAAGTAGCGTCCCGTCGTTGGTGATTTGAATAAGATGTAGCTGTCCTTGCCTCGGCTTTGCGTAGAGTCATCGTCGTTTGAATAGTGGATATCGAAAACCGGCAATCCATTCGCCGCCACCGGTTCCCCAGCCGCGAGCGGACGGACGATATATGCTGGCTCTCCGAGCGCATGAACGGTCCCCGAAGTTCCGAAGTACGTCCAGCGGTTTCCGCGCCCAGGGTAGACATTGAAACCGGAATCGGAGCCTCGTGGTGCCAACCATAACCGTGTTACCTCGCCCGCTGCGTATAGATACTCATCCAGTTTCATTTCCTCCCATGCGAACACGCGGAAGTCATCGTTTTGAATGCTGTTCTTGCCACGGAACGTAAAGTAGGAATCTCGAGTTGCCTGCAGCCTCGTTTGCAACACTGGATTTTTCTTTTCGTCACAAATTTCAAGGATGGTATCAAGCTTGCTGCTCAGGCCGCTGGTGTCGGTCTCGACAACCCAGACTTCGCCTTGGCGCGCATCGAATGCAAACCAGTCTTCTTCGCCTGCCACAGCAATCGTTCCCGATAGTTCGCTGGCACGCGATAGCCGAATCGGTTGAGTTGCGTCGGTTGAGTCAGCAAGTTTCTGCTCCTTGCGCAGTGCGGTCTCTTCGACAACTTGGCGATTCGCAATCTCAAGGTAGACCGAAGCAATTCCCGTTTCATTCTGGTTTGATGATGATGCGTCCTTCTCAATCAATGGTATCTCTCGTTTCACAAGCTCGCCGTTCATCAGCGAAACCAAAGCGGTCCTTCCGTCATTCGATAGCGCTAGGTCGCTGGCCGTTTCTCCCAGCGGCTTAAGCATTGCGATTTGGCTCCAGTCCGTCGTACTGAAAACCTTGATATTTCCCGACTCGCTGACCACGACCAACCGCGAACCGTCTGCGGTCAACGCCAAATGTGTCAATGATGTTTCATCCACAAACCGAGTCGCGATCAATGGATTGATTTGCGAACTGTCACGCGACAAAAGCTTCCAAACCCGTAGCCGATTGTCGGCGCTACCAGCAATCACAAACGCTCCATCGCCCGTGACCGCAACGGCGAAGACTTCACCTTGAGGCTGGTTCATCGTGTCGAGTCGCAGTCCGGAATCAACGTCCCAAACTTTTACCGTTTCATCCGCACATCCGCTGATCAAGACTCGTCCGTCGGGAGTAAAGGCGAGCGAGTAGACGGCTCCGTTGTGGCCAACAAACCGCTGGGTAGGCTTTGCGGATTGAATATCCCAAAGAAGGATCTGTCGGTCATAGCTCGCGGTTGCCACCGATTTTTCATCAGGTGAGAAGATCGCAATTTGAACGACATCGGTATGCCCTTCCATCGCAGAAATCAGCTTGCCTGTCGCGACATCGTAAACGGCAGCGCGGCCGTACAGTCCCGTCACACCCGACGCGATCAGCAACGATTTTCCATCCCGGCTAAACTGCAGCGAATTGACTTTGCCTGGTTGAGTTTCAATGGACGTGACTGGCAAGTCGTTGTCGCCCGCAACAAGACGTACATCTCCGTAACGTGCAATCGCACGCGAGGCACCGTCGGGCGAAATGGCAACAGCAGTAACCGGTAGCAGCACATTCTCACTGGGTTTGATGTCGGGTGTGCTCAACTCACGACGCATCGTTACTTCGCCGTCTGGCCCCTTGGCACCTTGCTCGATCCAAGTTGCGATCATATTCAGTTCTTCTTCGGTCGGTCCTTCGGCGTCATCCGGTGGCATCGTAGGTTCCAGCTTTCCGGACGCCATCATCAGCAAGCGACTGCTTGTCGGTACACCGGGAGTGATCGCAGGCCCCGAATCACCGCCTTTCATCAATGACCCATACGACTCCATCACAAGGCCGCCCTTCGCTTCATCGACAACGTGACACGACACACAATACTTCTCAAATAAAGGAAATACATTGCGGGCGTAATCAACTGATTCATCGCCGGACGAAACTGCGGGGAGCAATGCAATTGCCACAGCAAGGAAGAAAAGATCGACATCTCTCAGTGCGCACCACCATCTGGTTACGAGGCTCTGCCTCGTAACCAAGTGCATTGCAGGCTCTGCCTGCCAAGGCGTGATGGCTTTACTTACGAACGACGGTAGCACGCGAGGCGGATCCTCCAAGACAATGTGTTCCAAAGCAGGAGCCTTGGAACGAGGACTTTCCTGGTGGTGTTCGCCGAAAACGGCACAGACTCTTGCCATGTTTGCAGACATTGTTAATTAATGATTGAAAGTGAATTCGGTACTGGCCAGGATGCTCCAGTAAGCATCTTCGATCGCGACTCGGCGTTCTTCAGCGTTGTACTCGGTCATTACCGTAACCAGCGCCGAGCGTTCGAGATCGGTTGGCTTGCGCGATAATGCGGTTAGAAAAAGATCGTCAACGATCTCTTCGTTTGTTTTTCCTGCTTCCAGCAAACGTGATATCGCATTTCCATTGGCAGCAAGTTTTGGGTTGATGGTTTCGCCGTTGGACAAATGCAATACTTGAACCATGCTCGGTTCGGAGCTTCGTTCACACTCGCACGTGATCTCGCGAGGATTACGTCCGAACGTTTTTAGAAAGTACGAATCAACGGCGGAATCGTACAACTCGATCGCTCGCGTTCCTTTCGGATAGACCTTCGTATCTTGAAAATCCGCTCCGGGGAACGCGATGCGAGTGAAGTCGCTTGCTGTTTGTGCGACTTGATCAATCGAATCGAGTAGGACTTCTGCCAGCAGCCGACGAGGATAGTAGCGGCTCAGATATTTTTGCTCGGCTTTGTTTTCTTCGAGTGGCGTGCTGCTTCGCCCATAGGTTTCACTCTCCAAAATCGCCCGCATCAATTGCTTCAGATCAAAATGATTTTCAACAAGATGTTTCGTTGCTCCGATCAGCAACGGTTCGTTCGATGCGGGATTGCTAAGACGTAAGTCATCGACCATCTCGACCAACCCGCGACCAAAAAAGTTTGCCCAGACACGGTTCGTGATCGCGCGAGCGAAATACGGGTTGTCGGGATTCGTCATCCATGCCGCGACGGTTTCTCGGCGATCGCGGGGGTCGTCGAAATTGATCGGCTCGGCATCCAATGGAGTTGGTGGTTGAGGCTTACCGGTTTTCGGCTGAATCAATTCACCATCGGTGGCTACATAGACCGTTCGGATCCCATCACCATTTCGCGGTTCGCCGCCCCAGCCTTTCGCGCGAACTCGCGAAAACAGATTCGCCATCGCGTAGTATTGGTCGTTTGTCCATTTTTCAAGTGGATGGTTGTGACACTTTGCGCATCCGATCGACAACCCCATGAATGCTTGGCTGGCATTCTCAGTCATCTCTTCGGGTGTTTGATGAATCGCATAAAAATTCGTGGCACCAACGTCTTGGCTGTCACCTTTTGCCGTCAATATCTCACGAACAAATTGGTCCCATGGTTTGTTTTCACGGACGGAACTGCGGATCCACTTGTAGAACGCTTCGATGCCGACGGGGCGCAGCTTTGTTCCGTTGACCAATAACAGATCGCTCCATTTATAAGCCCAATAGTCCACAAAGTCTTCACTGGCGAGCAACCGATCGATCAGCCGCAGCTTCTTGTCCTCTGAATGATCTTGCACATATGCCATGGCTTCATCGGCAGTCGGCAATCGGCCGACCGTGTCAATGCACGCACGACGAATAAATGTTTCGTCATCCGCTGGCGGAGATGGTCGTAAGTGCAATGTTTGCAACTGCCGCAAATTCAATTCGTCAATGAAATTTTGCCGTGGCGAGTTGACGTAGGCTTCGTCGGGAACAACATGAGGATAAGGGACAATCACGCGAGACAGCGCTACCTGTGATCCGAACCAAACTAGGACTGCAGCTTCACCGGCACCACGGACGTTCATCACTCCGTGTTCATTGACACTTGCAACCGCTTCATCGGTGGCAGAAAACTTCGCCCACTGGGTAACGTCAACGACGCGCCCATCGGTGTAATGTCCATTGACCAACACTTGCGAACGATCGCCAGTTTGCAAAAGAACGTTTTCTGGCATTACAGTGATATGAGTCAGTCGCGGATCGACGGCCTTAGGGCCAACCGCGCCGGCGGCGATCCAATCAGCGATGATCTTGTAGTCACGAGAATTCGTTTTGAGTCTGATACCGCCTTTATGCGGCAATGCACCGGTTGGTTTGGCCAGGATCAAGCTTTTGCCTGCCGAAGCGATTTCGATTCGGCGACCGCGCACGTCACGCGTGATCGAGTGATAGTCGGCGTCACTGTCATAACCGCGAAGAGACAATCGAAAACCACCTTTTCCTGACAGCGCCCCGTGGCACGAGCCCATGTTGCAACCTTGGCGAGCCAAGATCGATTGCACATCGTTTCGAAAGCTCCAAGCATGCGGTTGGCCGATTCCTGATACGACTGCGATCGATTTTCCAATGCGGCCATCCGCCAGCTTGGCGATCACTTCTGCTTCGCCATCTCCAACGGCAACGACATGCTGTCCATTCATGACAACAACCGCCGGATTCGATGAAATCCATTCAACATCGGCAATTTCCAGCATCGCGGATGGCTTACTGTCGCGAAGGGCTGCCACATAAACCAATTGTCGCGACTCGTTGCCCGTCATCGTGAACTTCTGGGGAAGCACAGCGATTGCATCTTCACCACATGCAATGCCTGTGAGCAGCGATATCAGTAGCATAAGGAACTGCAATACAATCCGTATGCGTTGACCGGAGGGTTTCGAATTCATAGGACTCGCGATAATCAAAAAGGTTTAAAGTACAGCAATTGTCTCAATTGCTCGGAAAACAATTGGGACAATTGTTCTACTCTCAGGCAAATAATTCACGAATTTCGCGAACGCCGAATTCAACCAAAGGGAACGGACGTCCACCGGGCCCAGGCATCTCAGCTTGCAGGTCCAATCCGAGAGACTTGAAAATCGTGGCAACGACTTCTCCCGGTGCTGTGGGACGATCGGCAGGCACGGCACCGATGGGGTCGCTGGCACCAATCGCGCGACCACCTTGAACACCGCCACCCGCGAACGTGCAAGAAAAACATTGAGGCCAATGGTCTCGTCCACCAGCAGGATTGACTTTGGGCGTTCGACCAAACTCTGCCAGTCCGGTGACAAGCGTATCGCCCAGCATGCCGCGTTGGTCGAGGTCTTCGATCAACGCGGAGTAGGCCATATCGTACATCGGTGCGACAATGTTTTTCATGCCTTCGATGGTGGTGAACGGCTTGCTGCCGTGAATGTCCCAGGTGATCTCGTCGAACACGGTCAAGAATGTGTTGATCGTAACAAAGCGAACGCCCGACTCGATCAAGCGTCTAGCCAACAAGCAGCATTGCCCAAAACGGTTCATACCGTATCGTTCGCGAGTCGCACTTGATTCTTTCGTTAAATCGAAAGCCTGCCGCGATTGGGGACTGCTCATCAATCGATAGGCAGCTTCAAAATTGGTGTCTAGCATGTGCGCCGATTCCGTCGCCTCCATGGCTGACAGCTTGCTTTCGACCGCCTCTCGCATTCGCCGTCGACGATCAATCCTGACATCGCCAAGCGTTGACGGTGGCAACAGGTCTGGCACTTTAAAATTCGGTTGCGACGGATCAGCCATCAAGGAGAATGGATCGTACGCCTTGCCAAGGAATCCGCCGGCTTGGCCGTTGGGCAAATTTCCTCCGCCGCGGCCCATGGTTTGAGGTAAGACAACGTGAGCTGGCAAATCGCTCCGGCGCCCTTGCATGTACTGCACCACGGCACCGGCATGCGGATAATTGACACCACCGGTGAACTGGCGACCCGTTTGCAGCATCTGCCAGCCTGCGTCGTGAACGGCAGCAGCGGTGTGGTAACAGGAACGAACGATCGAGAACTTGTCGGCGACTTCGGCGTGTCGGGGCAAGATTTCCGAGAGTTGAAAATCACCTTTGGTGCTGATCGCCTTGAACGGCCCACGGACTTCCGCCGGTGCATCGGGCTTCATGTCAAACGTGTCGAGTTGGCTGGGAGCGCCAAGGTTGAAGATCATGATGCAGGATCGCTTATCCTTGGCAGGGTCAACTTTCCCGCGTTCGGCCGCAGTCAAAAACTGTGGCAACCCCAACCCAATTGCCCCCAACGTGCCGACTTGTAGAAAGTCTCGACGAGTCACGCCGTTGCAGTTATGCGATTCACCGCGGCCAGTTAGATTGAGCATTACCGTTACCTGAAAATTGAGAAAATCGATCGCAACTGAACGAGCAGAAAAAATAGCAATCTATCCTATTGTACTCGGTGGCATAGATTGTGCGTTGAACGGAGACGGTTGGCTTTCGAGCCTTGACTTCGAGCGTATGCGGATTATTTGCCTCGCGGTCTCTTCAAACTGCAGTTTATGGCAGACGGTCGCTGTTTTGCAACTCGTTGGTTTCAGAATCTCGACTGCTACCGACGTCCATGGATGAATGTCGTTAGGCTTGATGGGGACTGCTAATCGTGGGCTCCGATAGAATCCCCGCAGCCCGGAGCGCTTGCTGGCTGCGGACGGAGAGTTGATTGACGAAGTGAGCGTGGTCATCGTGGCAATTGTTAAATTTGCTCTACCCGTTTTTGACGACGATCGATCGAATCGCTATATTGCTGCATCAAACGTAGCGTGACTTCATTGCCTTGGTGCTGGTTGCCTTGGGGTGATGGAGGTGGAAAGTTCAGTAACGCAGTAAGAAAGCGAATCGATGGAGTTCATTTGGCATGATGGTGGGCGGGCGGATTGTGGCTATGTTGGCCTGACGGGTGACTGTGTTACACGGGCGATTGCCCTTGCTACCGGAAGGAGTTACCGAGATGTTTATCGCCAACTTGGAGAGATCTCTGAGATGTCGCCTCGAAACGGCGTGGCCACAAGCGTCTCTAGCGATTACTTGAAGGATTTGGGCTGGACTTACATACCCGGTTGTGGGCACTGTTTTTTGGAACACTGGCTACCTAAGGGAGCCGTGATTGTTCACTTGACGTCACAAGGCTGGCGACGGCATGGACATTTCTGCAGCGTAATTGACCACGTTGTTTACGATACTTGGAATCCCAGTGATGATGAATACGTCATCCAGGGTTATTGGACTCGTCCAGCGGTCGCAGACGCAACGACATTGCCCATGGTTCGACGTGGACGACACGAAAACCAAGAGCAAACGTTTACCCAGAAAGAATTCGAAAAGGTCTTGCATCTGCTGAGGTCGCTGGACAACACCGCCAGCAATGCCGCCAGCACAGAAGGCGAGAAACGCAATGCGTTGCGGATGCTTCAGAATTTGATGCTGAAGCACAACCTTTCTCGTGAGGATATTACGGATGATGACAATGTTGAAAGCGTCCGGTTCGCGCGAATGGCGTGCTGCGTCAACGGACGTCGAGCTTGCGTTTGGGAGAAAAACCTAGCGGCGTATTTGATCGCAGAGATTTTCCCGCTGCTCGATTGGTACTTTGCTGTGAAGGGACATCGAACGTTGATTTGGTTCTACGGTCCACTCGAAGATGTACAGAATTGCATCGCGCTCTTTCGGGAGTTGTTGCTCACGATTGCGACATCTGCGCATTTACAATACGGCGGATATTCTCGCGGCAGTGGTGCGTCCTATGCCGAGGGATACGTTCGTGGATTGCCTCGTTATCAATCAGGCGCTGGCACCTCTACTGGCAACAGTGTTGTTAGTTCGACCGCGTTGATGCAGGCCCGAACACTCGCTGTTCGCAAAGCGGCAACGAGTTGGCTGAAATTCGAGTGCGGAATATCACTGGTAAGCGAGCGAGGCAGTGGTCGCAATCAACATGATCCCGATGCGGCTGACCGTGGTAAACAGCATGGGGCGAAACATGACCTATCGTCCGCGAACGGACGTAAACGGATCACGGTGTCGCCGGGGCTTGCCCCAACGCCGTGAAGGATAATTTAGCGGTATGGCGTGAGCCATCTGGTGACTCGAGCGCCAGCGAGACCGGACGGCTCGCGCCGTACCGCTAAAACCCCTCATTTTGCTGAAGAAAAATCCTTCACGGCGTGGAGCTTGTCTCCAGTCGGGCCATGATCAGAAAATAATCGTGCAGCGATGCGTATAACGATAGATTATCGCTCCACGCGGACAAGCCGCATGGTAGCGAGACTTACTCCGCCAACATCTTCTGGTTGTGATTATAGCCCGACGGGGATGCATCCGGTCGTAGCATCCGGTCGGAACAATATCGATTCAAAATGTCGCTATTAAATTCAGTGTCAATAGCAAATTTTTAACAGCCCAGCGATAGCCTCGGGCCTTACAAGGCTCAATCGGACGCGATACCCGCGGCTATCGCCGTAGCAGTAAGTTTCGTCACTGATTCCACGGCCAGCCACGGGCAACGAGGATTTGACGGCAATTTGTTTGTCAATGCAATTCGTACTAGCATTTGTCTATACTGGCTCCAATTCAAACAAAACTAAAAGCTAAAAGATTCAAAACTCAAAATTCAAAAGGAATCGCAGTGCCACTGAACACGAAGAAAGTCACGGGACGGCGAATCGTCCGATACGAATCTTTCGATGAACTTCTCGCTGATGCGGAACGGCTAGCGACCATCCCGACGCGAACGCTGGGCAACTGGTCTGTTGGCCAAATTTACAAACACCTAGCAAAAGCATCCGAGTGCCGACGAATGGAACGCTTGGCACCTTCGCCATAGCAAAATGCACATGAGTTTCATTATTCCGCAAGTTTAAGTGCCTTCAATTCGCAGCATACTGGTCTGGTTCTTTGTAAGGGCTGGCCCAATATGGCGTCAGTCCCTCAAACCGTCGCAGAATTGAACGAGACCCTTTCATTTCCACGAATTGATCCATGAGGAAGACGACACGATGAATTTGCCGATCAGCAAACCAGTTCGATTCAGCGATACAAGCCACCAGCCGGAGTCGAGTGTGCACGAGCGATATTCACTAGCGGCTCAGGCCGTTGAGCCAGCGCTCTGCTGTCCGGTGACGTATTCAGCGGACCTACTGAAAATTATTCCTGACGAGATCATCGAGCGTGACTATGGCTGTGGTGACCCGACGCCTTATGTACGCCCAGGGGATACGGTTCTTGATCTGGGTAGCGGCGGTGGCAAACTATGCTACATCGCCGCGCAGGTCGTTGGCGAGCAAGGGCGAGTGATCGGTATTGACTGTAATCGTGAAATGTTGGCACTGGCTCGCAAACACGTTTCAACGGTTGCCGCTCGGCTGGGATTTGCCAATGTCGAATTTCGCTATGGCTTGATTCAGGATCTAGCCCTCGACCTGGATTTGTTAGGAACCGAGCTGTCGCAGAACCCCATCGACGACCCAGCGGGCTATCTTTCGCTACGAAACATAGAAGAGCGACTTCGTGCTGAAAGACCCTTGATTGCCGACGACTCCGTTGATTGCGTGCTTTCGAATTGTGTTTTGAATTTGGTTAGACAGAAAGACCGACGACAATTGTTTAGTGAGATATTTCGTGTGCTGCGTCGCGGTGGTCGTGCCGCAATTAGCGACATCGTAAGCGACGAGTATGTGCCGGACCGATTACAGCAAGACCCACAGCTTTGGTCGGGGTGCATTACCGGTGCGTTCCGAGAAGATGAATTCTTGAAGGCATTTGAGGATGCTGGTTTCCACGGGATTCAAATCACGAAACGTCAGGCTGAACCTTGGCGAACTGTGGAAGGGATCGAGTTTCGTTCCATTACCGTCGTGGCCTATAAAGGCAAGCAGGGTCCGTGTCTTGAACGCAATCAAGCCGTGATTTATCGAGGGCCATTCAAGAAGGTCGAAGATGATGACGGGCACACTTATTGGCGTGGTGAACGCATGGCTGTATGCGACAAGACATTTAGTCTGCTCCAAATGGCTCCGTATGGCGAGCTGTTTGAAGCGATTGAGCCACGCGTCGAAAGTCCCGTGACTGATGCGGCGTTGTTTAATTGCAGGCGAAACGCAAGGCGAGACGCACGAGAGTCGAAAGGGTTAGACTATTCAGCAACCACGGAATCCGCCACGATTCGATGTGACGCTGACGGACCGTGTTGCTAGGTGGGATAGGCTTCCAGCCTGTCGCTACGCTAAACGATAGGCTGAAAGCCGATCCTACTACCGAACACAAAACGGCTCTGAAGATTCATGCAACTAACGCTCCTGCGACAGAACAATCGTTTGACGGACCCCGCGATTCAACGCGAGATTCTCGAAGGAGATTCTATTGGCGTATTTCCGGGGTTTGCCGAGACACTACGGGTAAACGGTCTCCCGCCAATTCGATCAACCGCGATCGAGGTTTTGCAGATCAACGTAGGAAAACTTTGCAACCAAACTTGCACGCATTGTCACGTCGATGCTGGGCCTGATCGCCGCGAGAGTATGTCGCGCGAGACTGCCGTAGCGATCATTGACGTACTTGAACGAACCGCGATTGCAACGCTAGATATCACCGGTGGAGCACCGGAAATGAACCCGAACTTTCGTTGGTTGGTCGAACAAGCACGTCGACTCGGGCGACGAGTGATCGATCGCTGCAACCTCACGATCTTGATGGCGAACGGATTCAAAGACTTGCCAGAATTCTTGGCCGAAAACGAAGTCGAAGTGGTGGCTTCGCTGCCCTGTTATCTGCAAGAAAATTGCGACAGCCAGCGCGGTGACGGAGTGTTCAAGCGATCGATCGAGGCGTTGCGCCGGCTCAATGAGCTAGGATACGGGCAGCCAGGTTCAAGTCGAACGCTGACGCTTGTTTATAACCCCGTTGGCCCATCACTACCGCCAGCTCAACACCAACTTGAAGCTGCTTACCGGCGGGAACTCAAGTCACGCTACGAGATCGTCTTTTCGAATTTGCACACAATCACCAATCTGCCGATCAGTAGGTTCTTGGATGACTTACTCAACTCAGGTCAACTAGAAAAATATCTACAAAAGTTAATCGACTCTTTTAATCCGCTGACCGTTGACGGAGTCATGTGCCGGACGATGGTCTCCGTTGATTGGCAAGGGAACCTGTACGACTGCGACTTTAATCAAATGCTTGGCATGGGGCTGAAACAAGGGTTACCGCAACACATCCGTGACTTTGATCCGAACATCCTTCGTGAGCGGACGATCCAAACCGGACGTCATTGCTTCGGCTGCACCGCAGGAGCCGGTTCCAGTTGCCAGGGCGCGGTTTTGAAGGCCGTCGAGCGAGCGCCAGATTGATCGAAATCGTGCACATGCTATGGCGTCTTCGCTTTAGCTTGGTCTAGCCATTGCCTACCTTACTTCTCGTCAGGCTTGTGCTGTAAATAGCGTATCGCCCATTCCTTTGCACCAGCGAAGTCTTTTTTCATGAGCTTCACTTCGATCCGGCCGAACCATGATGCGGTGATTCCCTGAAGTACGCCATAGGATGATTCCGACCGAAACGGTGGATGGCCACATGCCATTGCGTACATCAAACTGCCGATGGAATAAAGGTCTGTCCGCCCGTCAACGCTGCGCGCTTGCTCCGGCGACATGTAGGCAGGCGTCCCAGCAATCACGCCGCTTGAGGTAAGATTCGCATCGTCAGCGGCTCGTGCCAATCCGAAATCAGTAATAAGAACCCGCGAAATGCTCGGGTGCAACAAAATGTTCGCTGGCTTGATGTCGCGATGGACTAAGCCCAGTTCGTGTGCACACAACTATCCTAATTGAACAAATCCCGCTGGCTCCCCCAGCAAATCGTTTGGTTCTGGCCCTACACCGCTTCTTCGCGATCTGTTTGTGATCGTGGCCCGACGGGGACGAGCCCATCGCCGCGAAGGATAATTTAGCGGAATGGCGCGAGCCATCCGGTGCCTTAAGCTTCATTGAGACCGGACGGCTCGCGCCGTACCGCTAAAACCGTTTAATTTGCTAAAGAAAACCCCTTCACGGCGTAGGGGCAAGCCACGCTCGTGGCGAGATTATCGGCTAGACCTAGTGAATAACTCGTTGAAAAATTGCCGCATTGCCTCCCAAGATCGGCGGTCGGCTTTCTCATTGTAGGCAGCGCCTTTGCTATTGTCTCCGCCGGCCATAGGCTGAGTGAACGAGTGGACGGCGCCGGAGTAGTAGATCATCTGCCAGTCGATACTCGCCGAATTCAACTCAGCTTTGAACGCATCAATGTCTTCGACTGGAACAAAGGGATCATCCGCACCGTGCAGCACCAGCACTTTTGACTTGATTTTCTTTCCATCCTGAGGCGACGGCGAGTCGAGGCCGCCATGGAAACTGACGACGCCATTGATTTCGGCACCACTCCGTGCCAATTCCAGAACCCCCGTACCGCCAAAGCAATAGCCGATGGCAGCGATCTTGTGTTTCGCAACGCCCGCTTGCACTCGCAGTTGTTCAAGACCTAGGTTCAGTCGCCGGCGATACAAAGCTCGATCTTGCTTGTACTTACCTGCCATTTGTCCTGCTTCTTGAATATTAGCGGGGTGAACACCTTTGCCGTAAATGTCGAGCGCGAATGCAACGTAGCCAAGCGAAGCCAACTGCTCGCAACGACCGCGTTCATAATCCGTCAGCCCCATCCACTGATGCACGACCAAAACACCGGGAGCCTGCGCACCTGATTGGCTTGGATCCCAGGCAAGGAAACCCTCCAGCGTTACGTCGCCGTCAGCGTAATCAATCGTTTTGGTTTGCACTTCAGCACGAGTGGATGTCAAACAAAGCGTTGCAAACAGCAGCGTTAAACCAAATCTCATTTTCAAATTCTCATGATTCATTGACCGTCATCGTGATAACCTCGCCACATCCATATTAGCGTATCCGCCAGAGTGTGTTCGAAGACATTCTTGTCACAGTGTCCGGTGGCCTTGCTGAAGACGTAACGATAGTCGTAGCCTTTGGCTTTTAGCGCTGCTGCGGTGCGTTTGTTGGCCATGACCCAGTTATGGTAGGTCTCTTCGGCATCTTGCGCGCGATTGTCATTTTCGGATACGTGTGTGAAGATGCGCAGTGGCTTTTTCTCACTCGTCTCGATCAGTTTCATGCTTGAGTGATATTCCCACGCACCGAGCGGATAAGCCGTCTCGTCAGGTGAATCATCGTCTTGCTGGTCAACAAACGTACCGGAGTAGGTGATCAGGCGACGAAAATAGTCGGGTCGAAACCAGCCCATCGTCAGCGCCGCTGCTCCGCCAGAGCTGCATCCCAACGTCGCTTTGCCCCACGGGTTCTCAGTAAATGCAATGTGAGGATACGCCGCTCTGATTTCCTTGTTGGTGAGGACCGCAGGTAACACTTCGTCGTTGATGAAGCGAGCGAATCGGTCGGACATGGTGTCATATTCAAGCCCTCGCTCGCTCCCCTTGCTGTCGTCACCACCATTTTCAACGCCGATGGCAATGAAGGCTGGCAACTTGCGATTCGGATTTTTGGAACCTGTCAAGTTATCGAGCGCATTGCGCACCAGTCCAAGATTACTTGGTCCATCGTGCATCACAAGAATCGGTGCCTTCACGCCATCTTTGTACGCGGCCGGCACGTAAACGAAAATCTTGCGTTCTTTGCGAACCTTTTTGCTCGGCTCCAGCGTTGTGTCGTCACCGCGAAAAATTTTGCTTTCCGACAGACGCATCGAAAATTCAAAGTACTTGCCTTTGGGGTTGCCGAGGTCGGTAAGCTCAGGTTGAATCTGGTAGTTTGGACCAATCGAAAAATTGCCATTGCCCTCCGTGCCTGGACTTTCCGCATACTCGTCAGCGGAAAAAACAGAGTTGGATAGCAAACCAAGGAACGCTACAGAAAAGTAAAAGTAGCGGCAACTCAAATTGGATCTAGGATTCCACAACATGGCGAACGTCATTCAATGGGAGGGTAGTGGTAGGGTTTGCGACGCGGGTGCGTGCTGGCAAAAGTCGCAGGCAATTCCCAATTGATTCTAGTCGAATTAGTCGTTCGTTGTAAAGTTATGTGAGATCGGAGATGGATGGCAGAAACAATGCAATGGTGTATTTCGATCCAAATCCAAAACGGCTTGGCGATAACGACGTGCAGACGTTCTTGACTGCTGAAGATAGCTTGACGGCTCTGATTGACCACACCCTGTGACGGTTACGGACCAAAGCTGATGGAGCATCTGCAGAAACTTCACGCGAGCTTGCGGACGGATCTCCAATGCAAAGGGGCCGCCTGATTGCGCCACAAAATCCTTTGCATGCAGCGTATGCGATGCTTCGATAACGACTCGATCCATCATATGCCGAAAAGGCTTCTGCAGATCTGAGGCAAGCGTAAAATGACCGGGTCGATTCTGGTGCAAAACTCCCAGCGTCGGGACGAGTCCCGCGTGCACGATCGAGTGAGCCATCCAACGATACAGCATCCGTACCAAACGGCAGCCGCTCGTCCCTCAAAACCTAACAGTTGCTCCATATTCTCTGCGGACAATGACGCTTCCGCCAATTCAAACATCTCGCGAACTCGGCCATCGGATGACTTCCAATATCGCTGGCCAAGCACAGCATAGTTGTTGATCTTGCTGGTTACCAAAGATTGTGACAATTCCAATCGTCGCTTTTCATCGCTGGCGAGTTCGGCTTGTGCCAACACCGCCTTGGCATCGGCAATCGAACTCTCTGACCCTACTTGGGTTCGCAACCGTATCGCAGAGTCGTAAACCCAAATCGGTACGTTATGAGTCGATAATGCTTGGACTGCCCGCCAATCGATGGACGCATCTCCGATGACGGTCACGCTTCGCAATTGTTCGACGCTAATTCGCTGTGTCCGGTCTGCCTCGGAGCTTTCAAAAAGTAGTTGCTTTCCCTGCACGCTGATGCGTCCAATGGTTGGGCCAACGATGAGCGCGCGATTGCGAAACTCCAAATTCAATTCACTCTCGCCAGGAAGAGTGACGGACGGTAACGCTCGGGTCGCTGGGCGTTTTGTGTTCTGCCAACCAATGTCGTCTACGGGGCGTGGGCCGTCAGGAATTTCGACCGTCCATTCGTCGGATCTTGTGAACCTGAATCCGAGGAAATCGAGTCCGCCAGATATGCCTTCAAATGGCGACGCAACAAGAGGTGATCGACGTTATCAAAGAAATTCAAGAAGTCCGCTTTGATGGCCCATCGGTATCCATCGCGAAAGTGTTGGCGCAAACGACGCGCCGCTTGGTCACGCCCCAAACCTCGACGATAGGCCATCGACGATGACTCCATGAATGCATCGAGCGAAGCCGTGATTATATTGAGCACCAAACGGGCAATGGCTCGATCACGAGTGCTGGGAATCGACAGAGTCCTCGTCCCTCCGGAAGATTTCGCAATGACGACATGACTACACGGATCAGGGCGATACGATCGTTGTCGGATGGCTGAGATGGATTGCGCCAGCACGCCACTATCGAGTTGCAACTCGGTGCTGACTCGATCGATCGCTTCGTTTTTAAAAGCGCGCTCGAGCATTGAATCGGTGCGGGGGCAACGCGGTGCATTTTCTGAGCATTGTTCGATATGATACGCACCGAAACCGAAACGAGTGTTTTCACCAAGCCGAACATACTGCCCCAGGACGAGAATGGCCCTGTCCGCTGGTTCAAGTCCAGCGGCGGCGTCGATCGTGAGCTTTCCGACGACACCTCCCAAAGTTTTGCGATCTTGAGTCTTGCGATCTTGGCCGCCATACCCGACATCGAGCCAAACCAGATCGTTTGCGATGATCCTGGCATGGATGGGCGCATGGCTTGGGTTATTAGCATCACGCGGGATGTTCGATTCATCACTCACGGCCTTCCCGATTGCGAGGTCGAGAAAGCTATGGCCATCGAGACGCTTTGGCTTAGGGCGCGAACACCGCAGCGGCATCGTCCAGCACAGAGAGAGTATCGAGCAATCCTTGAGATGATTGAATTGACGTTGGAGCGTTTCGGCAGAGACTGCGGCGGCTTGACCAGCCGCTTGGATCGTCTTGCCTGAGTTCAGGTCTTCGATGCGATCGATCGTAAGCTCACGAAGCGCTTGGTTGTGACGCGGGTTACGTCCGAGCGAACGGAGTCCATCGATGATTCCATTCAGTTTAGGTTGCGGATTCGTATCGGATGGGACCAGGATCGTCATCCCCATCGATATTGGATGGTCTGGCGTTGCATAGATGATGGCTTGATCGGGTGCATCGAGCAAGACGCCGTCGGGCATGGCTGGCTCTTCACCGGTGCGGCATGCATTGGCGTCGCAAAGCATGGCATAGAACAGAGCCGCATGATGCGGCGGAATACGTGCCGCACGTTTGGGCCGCAGCAATAATCGCAATCGGAAGATGGAAAACGGTAAATGCAGCAGCGGATCGAAGGACATGGGGGAGGAAGTTTGAAGTTTGAAGTTTGAAGTTTGACGAGTGAAGTTTGACGAGTGAAGTTTGAAGAGTGAAGTGCATCGCTGATTACGACACGACCAGCACTGGATCGGTAGAACTTGGTCGGTCCATCCATGCGATCCGCGAGCCGAGTTCGCGTGCATCGATAGGGAACCATTCTAACGCGTCCTCTTTGCGAAGGAGGACCCCCAAGTCTCTGCGAAGGTCACGCTGCTGTTCTGGGTCGAGGTAAGCGGTGAAAACGGATTTCTGAACCCGCTCACCAACGGCGAGCAAGACACGGGCAACACGCTCGCGACGCTTGTCGTCAGAGATGTCGTAGGCAATCACGAATTGTGGCATGGTGGCGAATACAAGTTGAACTGGTTTGGGATGGATGGTTTTTAGGCCAATGGCATTGTTTAACATAGCCTAAAGCTCAGACGCCAGCGAAGAAGAGTGAGTGATAGAGAACTTGGAATAGCAAACGTTTCCGTCGCATTCGCAGAGCCTCATTGTGCGACGTAGAGTAGAACGATTGTCTCCAATCGTTCATCCTCAGTTTCAGTCGGCTCCGCAGAGCCTCATTGATGCGACTTGGGCGCACGCGATGCGGTTTGCGATAGTCTCACACGAGGTTTCAGTCGGCTCCGCAGAGCCTCATTGGTGCGACGCTCTCGACCAGCGTTAACCGACTGTCACGAGTGGAACTCGTTTTCAGATAACCATTTATGTCGATGCGTCGCATTTTGGTCTTCCCGCCGCAAGTCTAAAATTTCCCCCAGCTTTCCGCCGGAGCTAAGCTCAAACTAGTTTTTTCCTCACCGCAGCCAAACTCTGGCCACTGTCGCGATTTCGAAACCAATTTGTCAAAGAACCAATCGCCGCGACGCGCCCACCAGGGGCTGCTGTCTCGCAGCATTCTTTACATGGTAGCAAATCCTGGCCGACAGGGCGCACCATCCGCTTTTTTTCGAAATAATCGACGAACGAGAGTGTGTCGGCCTCCGGGCTGAAAGCTGTCGCGTAGCGTCTAGGACTTACGCGGGAATCGCGATGCGAATGATCGACCGCTACCTCTGTTTACTTTTACTATTGGGTTTGTTGGTTGTCTGCGTTGGCGGGTTCCAACGATATCGCGGACTGTTCGGGTCCGATGTTGTCGATCGATACGCCGTCACTTCGTCACCAACCGACGGCAGTGTGTCGGGAGGCGTGCCGTCAACGAGCATGCCCGCCTTGGGTTTACCAACTTCCTGGACTTTGAACTGCTTTCGAATGCCGGCTTGAATGACCTGAAGGACGGTCACGCGAACCTGCTCAAACCCTTGACGAATGACAGGATTTATAGAAGCCGCCGAACGCGGGTTTCCTTGATTCGAAGCTGCCAACGAGGACTGCGATAACTGCTTTTCAAAGCGAGCGAGAAACTCCTTGAGGAACGCCGCATTCTCTGCCAAGGTTGGTAAATCGACGGCGGGCATTCCTAGCCATCGAATGCACCATTGTCCATTTGCAACTTCAGCAATATGCAAATGGATCGGGGACGAATAACGAGCGTCCTCTACCTTTCTTTGAGTTCTGCGACGAGTGTCTAAGAACACTGGTCTTTTGTGGCTCGCTGCGGATTGACGGTCCATCGGATCGTCCTTTGGTCCATGAATCTTGCGAGGTAACCCCAGCCCAGCCTTGATCTCCTGGTGCTTATATTCTGCCGCAACGCTTGCATACGCTTGGCCAGCCAGCTCGATCGCTTCGCGACCAGTCCGCACCGACTTGATCGCTTCTCCCGTGATCGTGCCTGAATGAAAAATCGCCTGCGACTCGACCAAGTCTTCTTGTAGCGATGTTCCCAGCCCAAGCTCACGACGCTGGGAGTCTGCTGCCATTCGAATCTGTTCGAGTGAAGACAATTTCCAATCGCCATCGATTCGCAACGAACCGAACCCTTTGCGGCAATTAGAGCCGACACTGCCAAATCTACCAAGCAACCATAATGCACCTTGGAATTGTTGCTCGATAACCGCTTGTGAAATGCTCTTGGCAACGGCGTCTTTTGGATGGCCGTTGGGCTGCAGCGTACGCCACCATGCTCGCAATTGCCCCCGTAGCGTCGCTGACCGCAGCTCACATTCGCCCTGCTTGTCTGGGTTTGCTCCCGCCAAAAACGCAGGGGATTCTAGCTGTAATTTCCAATGCGAAGATCGCGACTGAGCTTGGAACACCAAATTCGATTGGTGACTGCTATTCGTCGTATTCGGCAACGCAAAACAGCCATAGCCTGCTGCGGTCTTGGCACCGGCACCGTATTGGGTTAACGCCATTTGCAAGCAGGTGGCCGCATCATGCAGTAGTTGCAGGTCTGCATCACGTCGTCGCAATGTCAGAACAAATTGAAACGGTGTACGAGGTTTTATGGCGAGGAAATAAACAGGGTTTGGTGAATCCCAGTCTCCTGGTGCGTCGACTCCACGATAATATTCGGGATGGTGATTATTGACGATATCGACCATCAGCTCGGGCCAACGTGTTGGCTAGGCATCATGAAAGCATACGGCGCCGGCGAGCTGCATCTCTTCCCTGGCTTCGCCCGGTTCGTTACCAAAGATTTCGATGATACGGTTCGGGTCGAGGCCGTTTAACGTCGCCGCACTGCGTGCCATGCCTTTTAGTCCCGAGCCTGGCAGATAAGCAAACCCATAAACCGGATGAAGTGCCAATCCTGCATTCTCCAAGGCATTCGAGCGAGACAAATGCAATGTTAATGGACTCGAAGTTTCCTGCGCCCAGTTCTCGCACGGCATGACGGTCTTATTTCCGGTCAATAACATCGTCCGCCGCGCGATCAACTGTTGTAGCAGGCTGGAATCTTTTGCTGTGTTGGTGACATCTTCGATCGCTTTCTTTTGGGCTACTTGATCACCAGGTATTGAAAGCCGATCCAGTTGAATCAGTGGATGGCGATCCTGCAAATTGACCCGGCCGATGACCTCTTGCGTGGTGCGAGGCAGAACCCAAGTCGTTGGTGCATGCTGCTCGATCACGACTTCGCGACGCGCTGCTGCAGTCCGCTTCCGACCGACGTTATTGGCTCGTGGACCACGATCACCTTGCCCACGATCAAATTCGACGAGCATGCCCGTCTCGACTTCACCAGCAGCGATGTCTCGCAGCGATCGGTCTCCAAAAAAGACACGTACTCCATCGGCATCATCGATAATGAACCCGGTTTGACGGTTCCATTGACTTACTTTTCCGCTCGCCATTGAAAATTACTCCACTAGGCCTTCTGCTTCGGCAAACCGAACAATCCACTGGAGCAGGGCCAAGGACTCGTCGGTAGCCATGCGCAGAAATTCGGCATCGCCCTGAATGATCCGCTCCATGAGTGATGCGTCCGGTTTCGAGGTCTCGATCTGACTCGTTGCCCAAGGTCGCTCTGCAATCCATTCGTTCAAGACACGCACTAAATCAGGTGCGTACTTCTTTGCATTCAAGAATGCCAGTGACGGACCGAGCCCTGAGGAGAGGATGCGGATCGGTAGCTTGCGAGCCTGAGCACCGAAATCCTTTTTGATCTTGTCGTTGCTTTTGACCGACTGAACGATTTCCTAATCCTTTTTCGCTCGTTTTTGCTCTTAGGAGCCGCGCAACTTTAAATTACCGGAAACGGGGATGAATCTCATAGTTCCAGTCGCCGTGAAATTCATTTCGTTTAATTATGCACTCTGACAGTTCCCAGT
>JAYVSE010000060.1:0-13069 GCA_043775635.1 Planctomycetaceae bacterium
CGTTGAAAAACTGTAGGATGGCCTTCTAGGCCGTCGTTTTTCTGCGGGAAATCGGACGGGCAAGATGCCCATCCTACGTTTTTCAACGGGCTGTTAAGAGACCCATCCGTGTCCACACGATCCTCCCTGCGAAAGTGAAATGGATTCATGGCCAACCGACCTGTGAGCTATTCAAGGCCAATCGACCATCACGGATTTCTGAAGCCGGCACCGAAAAAGGGGCAGTCGGGTTTGTTGGAAGCACAACGAGACCAAGAGGACGATTAAAACAAACACAGAGACCTGACCGACCTGTCCCCGTTTCGTCCCCGTGGAAGTGTGAGACTCGCCGGGATCAACTATGCTCAGCGTCGAGTCCGGTGATCGACGTGCTGTGCTTGTCCGACACACTCCCCAGCGATGGCACGCAGCAGACTTCAAATAGACTCAATCAATAGGTCGCCATGACTTCGCCAGAACGCCAGATTGAAGATCACCTCGTCGAAAAACTTCGAGGCTTGAAGTACGAGTATCGTCTGGACATCCGGGACCGCGCCGCGCTTGAGAAAAACTTCCGTGAGAAGTTCCAGGCCCCTCAACCACGTCACCCTCACCGATGCCGAGTTTTCGCGTCTGCTCGACGAGATCGTCACGCCTGATGTCTACGCCGCCGTCACCGAATTGCCCAGCGCGGGACACCCGCAACTCAGGAGAAGAGGTCGAATCACGAATCAAACGAATCTCCACGAAACAAACACAGATGTCACAGATGGGCACAGATCAGGCAAGCAGGCATCTCTCTGGCCTCACGTGCCAGCTTGGGCATTGCCGCAGTGGTGGTTGGGAGAGCGAACAATCCTGTCTGCGTCTGGTTTTATCTGTGCCCATCTGTCAAATCCGTGAAATCTGTGGTCCGCTTCTCCCGCCCGTCTTCGGGGGGAGAGGAGTCTTCTCGACGCGAGGGAGCTGCTAGACCTCACGCGGTGGACATTGAGACATTTGGTGAGCCGCATGCCGTAAGGCTGCGGGTTCTTGATCCCGCAGGAAACCCGCAGCCTTACGGCATGCGGCTCGCCTAAAACACATCATTCTGGACCGCGCGAGGTATAAATTCTTCGCGCCGCGCAAAGAATCCAATCGTGAGGAGTACAACGCCTGACCATGACTAGCGAAACCGTTTCCGACCTCTCCTACGCCGACACGCTCTGGAAATCCGCCGACGCCCTGCGTGGGCAGGTCGATGCCGCCGAGTACAAGCACGTCGTTCTCGGCCTGCTCTTTCTCAAGTACATCTCCGACAGCTTCCAGTCCCGCCGCGACGAGCTGCAAGCGGAACTGACCAAGGACGGCATCAAGGGCAAGCCACTCGAAAAGCTGCTCGAATCGCGGGATGAATACACCGCCGAGCGCGTCTTCTGGGTTCCGCCCGAATCCCGCTGGCCCAACCTTCAGAATCAGGCCACGCGTCCCGACATCGCCACGCTCATTGACGACGCCATCCTCGCCGTCGAGCGGGACAACCCGAACCTCAAGTCCAAGCTCCCGCGCGACTACGCCCGCCGTGGCATCGACCCGATCAAGATGGCCGGGCTGATCAACCTCATCGCCCAGATCGGCTTCAAAGGCTCGCGAGAGAAAGCCCGCGACACGCTCGGCCGCGTCTACGAATACTTCCTCGGCAAATTCGCCGCCGCCGAAGGGAAGCTCGGCGGCGAGTTCTACACGCCGCGCTCCGTCGTCCGCGTGCTGGTCGAGATGATCGAACCGTACGCCGGCCGCGTGTACGACCCCGCCTGTGGTTCCGGCGGCATGTTCGTTCAGTCTGAAAAGTTTGCCGAAGCCCACGGCGGCAACAAGACCGACGTTTCCATCTTCGGCCAGGAGTCCAACCCCACGACGTGGCGACTGGCCCACATGAACCTCGCCCTCCACGGCATCGAGGCCAACCTCGGCCCCGCGCCCGGCGACACGTTCCTGCGCGACGCCCACCCCGACCTCAAGGCCGACTTCGTCCTCGCCAACCCGCCGTTCAATGTCTCCGACTGGTCCGGCGCGCTCCTACGCGGCGACAGGCGCTGGACGTACGGCGACCCGCCTGTCGGCAACGCCAACTACGCCTGGATTCAGCACTTCATCCATCACCTCGCCTATCCCAATGGCCACGGGGGCGGCGTGGCCGGGTTCGTCATGGCCAACGGCTCGCTCTCCAGCAACACCGGCGGCGAGGGGGACATCCGCCGCAAGATCGTCGAGGCCGACCTCGTCGACTGCATCGTCGCCATGCCCGCGCAACTGTTCTTCACCACCGGCATCCCTGTCTGCCTCTGGTTCCTCACGCGCGACAAGACCGGCAAGAACATCCGCAAAGGGACGCCCAACCGTCCGAAGGGCCGCAAGGGCGAAACGCTCTTCATCGACGCCCGCAAACTCGGAACGCTGCAAACTCGCGTGCTGCGCGTGCTCAGCGGGATGGAAGACGCCGAGTATGTCCCCGGCACCACCGACCCGCTTCCCACGTCCGACGTCGGCCGCATCGTCTACGCCTATCGTATGTGGCGCGGCGAGCCGAAGCCCGACTGGTGGAAGAAGAAGGACCACGGCGAGTGGAAGTTTGAACCCATCCCCGGCTTCGCCAAGCCCGCCACGATCGAAGAGATCGCCAAACACGGCCACGTCCTCACCCCCGGCCGCTACGTTGGTGCGGAGGAAGTCGAAGACGACGCCGAACCCTTCGCCGAAAAATACCCGCGACTGGTGGCAGAGGTGGAGGAGTGCCTGAAGGAAAGCGAACGACTCGCCCACGTCATCCGTGCTCAACTCGGGAGGGTCGAACATGTCTGACGACGCCAACCTGCCCGCGCCACAGGGGCAGTTCCTCATCTACGCCGACGGCGCATCGCAGCTTCAGGTCCGCTTGGAGGGCAACACGGTCTGGCTCACGCAGAAGCTGATCGCCGAGCTTTACGGCGTGTCGGTGAAGACCGTCAACGAGCACCTGATCAACGTCTACAACGAGGCCGAACTGCCGTCAGAGGCAACTATCCGGAATTTCCGGATAGTTCAAACCGAAGGCTCACGGCAGGTCGCCCGCAACGTTGAACATTACAGCCTCGACGCCATCCTCGCCGTCGGCTACCGCGTCCGTTCCGCCCGTGGCACCGCCTTTCGCCAGTGGGCCACCGCCCGTCTGTCCGAACTCCTTGTGAAGGGGTTCACGATGGACGACGAGCGGATCAAGCAAGGCCGCACGCTCGGCACCGACTATTTCGACGAACTGCTCGCCCGCATCCGCGACATTCGTTCGTCAGAGCGGTTGTTCCACCAGAAGATTCTCGACATCTACGCGACCAGCATCGACTACGACCCACGGGCCGACGCTGCACAGCTCTTCTTCCAAACCGTGCAGAACAAGATGCACTGGGCCGCGCACGGGCACACGGCCGCCGAAATTGTCGCGGCTCGCGCCGATGCCGACAAACCGCAGATGGGCCTGACGACTTGGAAGAACGGCCCGGCCGGCCCGGTGAGAAAGCCCGAAGTCGCCATCGCCAAGAACTATCTCGACGAAGAGGAACTGGACGTTCTCAATCGCATCGTGAGCCTTTATCTCGAATACGCGGAACTGCAAGCGAAGAGCAAGCGCCCGATGCACATGGCCGATTGGATCGCCAAGTTGGAAGACTTCCTGAAGAGTTCGGATCGGCCCATCCTCACGCACGCGGGGCAGGTGTCGCACGAAACCGCCCGTTTGAAAGCAGAAGCCGAGTTCGAAAAATACGGTGCCATGCAAGCCGCACTCCCGCAGCCGGTTGATCAACACTTCCAGGACGCCATCGACGAGTTGAAGAAGATCGAAGGGGAAGTGAAGAAAACGCCCCAACGCCCGAAACGCAAAGGAGGCGACGATGCGAAGTAAATGGGCGCATCCACCCTTCACCGAAAAGTACCCACGACTGTTTGCGGAGGTGAAGCAATGCTTGGCGGGTGATATCTACTCTCAACTCGAAAGCGAGCGTTTCGATGACTGATTGGCGATCCTCGACGTGGGGTGACGAGATTTCCTTGGAATACGGAAAAGGCATCCGTGGATACGCGAATGGTACGGGGCCAATCCGCGTCTTTGGCACCAATGGTCCAGTTGGATGGACGGACACGCCGCTCGCGAGCGGGCCGGGCGTCATCCTCGGTCGAAAAGGCGCTTACCGCGGCGTCCACTATTCGCCTGATCCCTTCTATGTAATCGACACTGCCTACTACGCGATGCCAAAGGTACCCGTAGAGATGCGATGGCTCTATTACGCGATGATCCATTACGAACTAGGGTTGATTGATGATGGATCGCCCATTCCTTCGACGACCCGCGCAGCCGTCTATCCGCGCCACCTCCTTGTTCCGTCGTTGGAAGAGCAACTTGGCATCGCCGCCGTTCTCGGTTCGCTCGACGACAAGATCGAGGCGAATCGTCGGACGGGGGCGAAGTTGGAGGAGTTGGCGCGGGGGGTGTTCAAGGCGTGGTTCGTGGACTTCGAGCCGGTGAAGGCCAAGGCCGCCGGCGCGACCGCCTTCCCCGGCATGCCCTCCGAAACCTTCGGCGCGTTACCGAACAACGTTGTAGATTCTGAACTCGGACGCGTACCCGAAGTTTGGGAAAACTGCGTGTATCGCGTTGCTGAACTCGAACGTACGAGCACACTATTAATCGGAGATGGTTATCGAGCGAAGCGATCGGAACTCGCAGAAACTGGCATTCCTTTCGTACGTGCTGGAAACGTCAATGGAACAATAATTACCGACGGTGCGGAGTTGCTCGGTTGGCCAGCGATCGCGAAGGCCGGGGTTAAACGATCGAAAGTTTGGGACACCGTGTTCACGTCGAAGGGAACGGTCGGCCGGATTGGACTCGTGACGCCTGCAACGGGCGACCTCGTGTACGCCCCGCAAGTATGCTTCTGGCGAACGCTGAATCGAGAAACCCTAAGCCCGCTTTTCTTGCACCTTTGGATGAAGTCCGATTTGTTCACCGCCCAATGGAAGTCAGTCAAAGGTCAGACAGACATGGCCGATTTCGTAAGCCTTTCTGATCAACGAGCGATGACAATGCTGCTCGCACCGCCGCACGTTCAGCACGACTTCGATAGCATTGTGTCTCCCATGATCGAGCTCATCGGGTCAACTGCGGCCGAATCCGCCAAGCTCGCCGCGCTCCGCGACTACCTCCTGCCGCGTCTGTTGAGCGGGCGGGTGCGGGTGGGCTGCAATTTGGAAAGCCAGAACTAAACTAGCCTGAGGCTGTGGGCTGAAATCAAATATGAAGCTAGCGAAACGGAACCGACGAAAGGGAGATCATGATGATTGAGAAGATTGAAATTACATCCTTTAAGTCCATCGAGAACCTGGAACTCGAATTGGGCCAATTGAATGTCTTCGTTGGAGCTAACGGGTCCGGGAAAAGCAATCTGCTCGAAGGCATCGGCGTGCTTGGGGCTGCTGCGGATGGCAAAGTCAATGATCAGACTCTGCTGCAGCGAGGCGTGCGGCCCGGTGTTCCAAAACTTTATAAGTCCGCCTTTCCAACCGAGACGCGAATGCCAGGCCACATCGCCTTTGCCGCCGCATCGGCTGGAGCACGTTACTCCGTTTCGCTCAACAATCCGCTCAACGACCCCTCTCCCGCCTGGCTTTACAAACATGAATCCTGGCTGAGGGGGACAACAAAGTTGGCGAGTCGTGGTCCCAATATGCGCACCGCTTCCAATAAAGAAATAGGACTGGCTGCCCTGAAAGCGGTGGAACTAGAGCAAAACGACGTTGCACTGGCAATGCTTCGCAGGTTGCAAAGCTATGTCATCTATTCGCCAACGACGCCCGTGCTAAGGGGCATCAGCCCGGAAACTCAACCACGCGAACCGCTGGGTCTGTCCGGTGGCACTCTGCCCGACGCGGTGCATGCCATGCTTTCGAAACAGCGAACCGACACTAGCGTAAGGCAGATCTGCCAAGAGGCGCTCCAATTGATTTCGTGGGCGAAGGGGTATGGTTCAGCTCCTTCTGCAAGTATGCCGCTTTCTCCGGCGGCCAGTGCCTCAAGTCGTGTCATCCGTTTCACGGATCGGTATATGGCCGAGGGGCGAAATAAGCTCTCTGGTTACGACGCAAGCGAAGGATCTCTATTTGTTTTGTTCCTCGCGGTGATCGCGGGACATTCAAACTCGCCATTGATGCTCGCAGTTGACAACGCGGACCACGGACTAAACCCTGGACTGGCAAAACGATTAATGGCTGCGTTTGCCAACTGGATCATTGCGGACGACGTGACCCAGCGGCAAGTTCTGATGACTACCCACAACCCGGCTGTCCTGGACGGATTGCCGCTCCAAGACGACAAGGTTCGCCTCTTTGCAGTTGATCGAGACAACGTGGGACGAACAGTCGTCAAGCGTGTCGTAGTCACAGGCAAGATGCTGAAAATGGCCGATCAAGGTTGGACGTTATCGCGGATGTGGATGAACAAGTTAATTGGGGGTATGCCGGATGTCTGAACCGCTTCGGATTGCCTTGGTCGCGGAAGGCGTGACCGATTATGAAGTCATTTATGCGGCAATCTCGGCGATGCTCGGCGAGCGGTCGTTTGTATTGCGTCTCCTGCAGCCTGAAGAGAGCCTCGCGTTTACAGGATCTGGTGCCGTTGGAAGTTTTGGTGGAGGCTGGGAAGGCGTTTACCATTGGACGCAATCGATGGTCGATCGCGCGAAAAGACTGAGCAACGATGACGCAATTTTTGTCGGTCACGACTTGTTTGTTATGCACTTGGACGCCGATGTCGCTGGCGAAGATCCAGCGAACTACAAGAACCGTCCGTACCCCGAGTTAAAAGGTGCTCTTCCCTGTGAGGAACCTTGCCCACCTCCTTCAGCTACGACGGATCGCCTTCGAACTGTGATGATCGAATGGCTCGGCGAATCGGAGTTGCCAGCGGTCGCTGTACTCTGCACACCATCGAAATCGACTGAGGCCTGGGTCGTTCCGATCTGCTTTCCAAAGGACAAGGACGCCTCGACGGCGAATTGGGAATGTCGCCCGAATCCTGAGAACCGGCTCGGACAACAGCCCCAGAACCAGCGATTCTCGAAACGACACGTTGACTACAAAGAACGCCGAGACAAACTGACGGCAGGTTGGGCGGCGATTGCCGCACGCTTGACCGAAGCCGCTCGTTTTCAAGAAGACTTCCTTGAGGCTGCTGCTGCATTTCAGTGAGAGTTAAATCATGACCACTCCCAATGAGCTTTTCGTAGAGGAGCAAACAGCAGACGACTTTGATCGCCGCAGCGTGCGAACGATTCTGGCAAGCGAGATCGACTCATCAGAACGAACGCGTAGCACCGAAGTCACTTTGCAGGCAAGTCTTTATCGTGCGATACGTAGACTGAATCCTTTCTTACCTGACGAAACGATCAGCGAAGTTTCAAAATCGCTATCGCGGCCGCCACACCCTACGCTGGTGCAAAACAATCGCTGGTTTCATGGCCTGCTGACCGATGGCGTCGAAGTTTCATTCCGCGATTCAAACACCGGCGAGATGCGCGGCGGGCGGGCGCGGGTGATTGACTTCGACAATCCCGCCAACAACGACTTTCTCGTCGTGCGGCAACTGACGATTCAAGGGCCGAGCGGAAAGACGATTCGGACCGACTTGATTCTGTTCGTCAACGGGCTGCCGCTGGTGGTGATCGAACTGAAGGACCCGGCCAACGTGGCGGCGGACCTGAACATGGCGATCGACCAGTTGGGGCGCTACAAGGAAATCGCGCCGGACTTGTTCGTGCCGAACCTGCTGCTGGTGGCCAGCGACGGGCTGCTGACGAGGGTGGGGAGCATTACCAGCGGGCGACAACGCTTCACCCCGTGGCGACCGGGCCAATCATCGAGCAAGGGCGGCGGCGAGCCGACACTGGAAACGCTCATCCGCGAGCTGCTCGCACCCGAACCGCTGCTGGAATACTTGCGATCGTGCGTGGCGTTCGAGGAAGACGAGCGCGGCAACATTGTCAAGAAGGTCGCGGGGTATCACCAATTCCGCGCGGTGCGGAAGACGCGGACCCAGGTGATCGCAGCGATGAAACGTGGCACCGGCTTCCAGCCGGTATTGGCAGAAGATCAGCGGCAGGATGCCGCTGCTACTGGCAAGGGCGGCGTGGTTTGGCACACGCAGGGTTCGGGCAAGAGTTTGACGATGCTGATGCTGGCCGGTACGCTGGTGCGGGCGGCGGAGATGGCGAACCCGACGCTTGTCATCGTGACCGACCGCAACGACCTGGACGACCAGCTTTTCGATACGTTTGCGATGGGCCGTGGATTACTGCGGCAAGACCCGGTGCAGGCCGACAGTCGCGAGCATTTGAAGAACCTGCTTGATCGTGCCTCAGGCGGCGTGATCTTCACGACGATCCACAAGTTCACCGAGGCCCACGGCAAAATCAGCGAGCGGGCAAACATCGTGGTCATGGCGGACGAAGCGCACCGCAGCCAGTACGGATTCGTGGATGGTGGTGCGAAATGGATGCGCGATGCGCTGCCCAACGCGACGTTCGTCGGCTTCACCGGCACGCCGCTCATTCACAGCGACACAACGACCAGGGCGGTCTTCGGCGAGTACGCCGATGTGTACGACATTCGCCAAGCGGTGGCTGACGGCGCGACGGTGTCGCTCTATTACGAACCACGGATCGTGAAGCTGACGATCGATGAGGCCGGTGCGAAGGAGGCAGAACGCAAAATCTCCGAGGCTGCGCAAGCGGACGAGAATGGCGACGTCGCCGAGGAAAACATTCGCATCCCCATCGAGGCATTGTACGGCGCGCCCGAGCGGTTGGAGCGCGTGGCAGCTTTTCTAGTGGACCATTGGGAACAGCGGCGCGGCGCGATGGAAGGCAAGGCGATGGTGGTGACGATGAGCCGCGACATCGCCGCGCGGTTACATGACGAGATTGCGAAACTCCGCCCGGACTGGGTTGCTGACGACGACGACAAAGGCGTGATGAAAGTCATCATGACCGGCGGGCCGGGAGATCCCGAGCACATGGCTAGACACGTGCGAAGTAAAACGCAACGCAAAGCTCTGGCGGATCGATTCAAAGACCCGGCGGACGAATTCCGTTTGGCGATCGTGGTGGATATGTGGCTGACCGGCTTTGATGTGCCGTGCGCGCACACGATGTACGTAGACAAGCCGCTGGCCGGTCATAACCTGATGCAGGCGATCGCTCGGGTGAATCGCGTGTATGGCGAGAAACCCGGCGGGTTGATCGTGGACTTGATCGGACTGGCTGACCCGCTGGCCGATGCGCTCAAGACCTACGCCAACGCGACGGGCGACGACGAGAAGCCAATCAAAGAGCTGCAAGACGAAGCGATCCCGGCAATGCTGTCGGCGTTTGAGCAATTGCGCGGATTCTTCCACGGTTGCGATTACACCAATGCTCTCGATGCGGAACCAGCGGACGTGCTGCGGCTCTACCTCGGCGCGATCGACCACGTGCTAGACATCAATCAAGCGGTCGGCGAGGAGACTGGCTGGAAGCGTTTCCGAGGAATGGTCAAGCGACTTTCGACGGCGTTCGCACTGGCCGTGCCGCGGGAGGAGACAAAGGAGATCGCGGCGCATCTGGCGTTCTTCCAACGGATCGCCGCGATGGTTCGCAAACGCCTCGCCGACGACGCGGGACGCTCGAGCGGGTCAGGCGGATCCTCCGACATCGACGCGGCAGTTCGGCAGGTGATCGGTGGCGCGGTCGACGCGGGCGAGGTGATCGATCTGTTCGCCGCTGCGGGTCTGGATGCTGCCCGGCTGGACATCCTCAGCGACGACTTTCTAAACCGGGTCAGTGCACTGGAGCAGAAGAACCTCGCGCTCGAGACGCTGCGCAAACTGCTGACCGATCAGATCAAGATCAGCGAGCGGTCGAACCTCGTGCAGGCGCAGAAGTTCCGCCAGGCGCTAGAGAAGGCGATGCTCGGCTACACGAACAAGCAGATCACGACCGCCGAGATGATCTCGCAGTTACTGGAGTTGGCGAAGTGGGTTCGCGAAGCGAAGAAGCACGGGCAAGAATTGGGACTTGATCAGGATGAGGTCGCGTTCTACGACGCCCTGGCGGAGAACGGATCGGCTAAAGAGGTGATGCACTCGGATCAGCTCCGATTGATGGCCCGGGAGTTGGCGGAGATGGTCAAGCGGATGCCTAAGTTGGATTGGACGCAGCGCGAATCAGTTCGTGCGGACCTCCGCCGCAAGGTGCGCCGGCTGCTGGCCATGTATGGCTATCCGCCGGACCTCTCTGAGGATGCGACACAGCTCGTTCTGAAACAGGCAGAGTTGTCTACGGAGGCGGGCGCATAAAGACGCGTCGACGGGCACGAGCGGGCTGTTGATTTAGAGGGTTTCTTCGTTTCAGTGAGCCGATGGCGCTAGCCACGGGTCGTTGATTTTGTTGTGTTTTGATTTTTAGCGTGCGAATCATAACCCGAATGCGTTAGCGAGGGATCGCAGTGGTCCCTCGCTTACGCAGTGGTCCCTCGCTTACGCAGTGGTCCCTCGCTTACGCAGCGGGTTACCAAATCAACAAGCGGTTAGCCACGGGCCGTTAACGGTATAAATCTTGCCATAGGGCCCGACGCTAGCGCGTACGGCTCACTAAATCAACAGCCCACGAGCGGAGCTTGTCTCCGTCGCGACATGATCATAACGATTACTCAAGGACCAAGTTACGTCCGCCGAGAAAGAGTACCCACACGACGACGGTGGACCAGTGGATCGCTACGGGGACCCAGAATGATCGGCTAAGGATGTAACTCAGGCTGCAAGCGATGCCGAGCAGAAAGACGATGATCAGAAACGGTACGTTGAGAAAAAATGGTTGTGCCGTGGGGTTGATGGTCAGCGCGTTTAGCGGATGCCACAGGGTAAACGTGACGGCGCTGAAAAGTACGTAACCGGCAGTTCGCTTCCAAGTCCCTGTCGACAAATCACGGGGTAACAGCATGGCGCGAAAAACAAATTCCTCGGGGATACAGGGGAAAAGCACAAGTGTCAGCGGCAAGAACCAAAATTTTGCAAGATCGAGCGGTTGGACTTGATAGATACCGAAGGAGAATCCAATCGTCAGCGCCGCAGCGCTGTAAGTCGCTACAATCGCCAACCAAATGCCAACATTTTTCATCGGCCCGGTCGCCACGGCTTGCCAGAAGTCCGCCAGGCGATTTCGCAGGAACCCGGCGTTAGGCTTCACGATGTCATCCGTTTCCATTGATCATGACTCTACTTGATGATGACAGTGCCGTCTTGAGAAGCGTTGTAATAATCAATGACTGGAGGTTTTTTCAGGTAAGATCGGCCCCACGCATACAGTCCCAGTTTTACCAGGCCCCATGTTATCCATAGTCCTAGGCCGACGAGTGTCATGACACGCATCATGGTACCCATCGCTGGGCTAGGTGTCCCAGTGTTTCCAGATTGGCTCATCATCTTTGGCATGTACTCTTCCATGATTGGAAGTATTTGCAACTGCGTGACGACATAGAGTGCGATCCTGAGGCATTCTAAGATCATCGCCATCAAAAATACTTTGAGCAGCAGTGTTCGCCCGCGTGGTCGTTGGCCAAAAACTCCGATGCCACCCACGAGCAAACAGCCACAAACACCAACCGTTCCAAGAATGATTAAAACGTTTGGAATCATAAACGCTGACGTAACTTCTTGAATCTTGCTGTTCATCTCTTGCTGGACCTGTTGTTGTGGTCCCGTCGGTACAAACGCCGATGCCATCGCCGCACCGAAAAAGAGACTGATGATCCCAATCAGCCCAACCAGCAAACCGACAATGCCACCGACGATGCAAAAGACACCGATGACAGTCAAGCCGCCAAGTCGTAGGCGAACGTCATCATTCATCCCTGTGGGTGCGGACGCGCCGGAGTATGGGCTGGCAGGAAGTGGTGAGTTCGGTTGGGAATCGAATGTCATCATCGGACCTCGGTATTACGATGTTTTTTTTTAAAAAAAGGCTTTTCGTTGGGTGCTTGGCAAGCCATAAGAAAACATTAGATCACAGTTCTGTCGAGTGTCGATCTCGTGGATCTGTAGCTCTTACACCCTACCTGTGCTGCCCAACCTTTTGCGTATCGGATTCGGCAAGCGGTTTCGTTGGCTTCGAAAAAAGTTCGTCGCGGCGAGAATTCGGGTCGAACGTTGAAGCACGTCAACGTGGTTCGGGCCTTTCAATCCGCTGGGCTTGACCAGGCGGCAACCGGCGAGCTTGTGCTGCGGTTGCCAAGTGTTATGAGCGGAGAGAAGGCAAGTATCAACGTCCAAGTGGCAAGATTGCGAACGCACGCTGAATGCTTTGCGCGGAGTAGCCTTTTCGTTGCAACTCGAAACCGAGTTTGACCGGCGGGTTGAGCATGACGATTAATCCGTAAACGGTTAATGCCAGTGAAGTCGGGAAGCAGTAACAAGTTAACACCATCAGCAAGCCGGAACAGAGACTGATAATCGCGAGTGTGCGGCCTTGAAAGCGATAGACTTTGAATCCTGAAAAAATGGTCATCACCGCAACCGCAAGAATCACAACGGCCAAGACAGAGCCGCCTACAGTTAGCCAGCCTGCTGTTTGCTGCATTTGCTGCAATCCAGCCGGTGGTTGCCCGCCTTGTTTTGCGGCTTGGCTCTGCATTTCCTGCATGATTTGCGGCATAAAAACCGCGTAGCCTGCGATGGCAATAGCGACCAGAAATTCCATTGCACCTTGGATAATCATCAGCACGCCAAGGATTTGAACTTGCGAGATCATCCCTCGTGCTTGAACATCGGGTAGCTGAATGTCGCCTTCACGTGGTGCGTGCGTTGACGACGCTGCCGCCGAGTAGGGATTCATGCCTGAGAATGGATTGTCGTTCGGATTGGAGCTTGTCATCAGCGAGATTTCTCTGAAAGGGGTGCATGACATGGTTTGCGGGACGGATTGAGGTCGCGAGAATTTTGCTGATGATTTACAATACGAGGGCTTCAGTTACAGCAGTTCCCGGTACGGTG
>JAYVSE010000061.1:0-7272 GCA_043775635.1 Planctomycetaceae bacterium
AAACCGCGTGGGCAACGCCCCGCGCGAGGCTCGCGGCCCGTTGGGCACGCGGTTTAACGATTCTTTCAAGCGATATCAATTAGTTCTCGGACCACTAGCTGGCCACTGACCGAAGACAGGTTGTAGAGCGATGATTGCCACAAACCGAATCCTGAATGCCATGTTCAACAGCCCCAATCGCCAAAGTCGAAATGTCTTGGCGATTGGTGTTTGGGAACTTTGGATCGATTCGGTAGGCGGATTTCGGCTGTTGGAAGGAGATCAGTTTACGATTGGTGGCTCGGGAGGAGACGATCCAGCGGATATCGCGGTCCGATCTGCTTGGAGAAGCCAGATGGCAACATTGCGACGAGTCGGAGACGATTTTTGGTTGCAACGTGCTGGCAAAGAATCAGGCAAAGAAACAGCGGCGAGCCGTGTGGTTTCCGATGCTTTGTTGCCGGTGGAATCGAACGATGAACAAGGTTTTGGAGCCACCGACTCGGGGACACGTGTCCCGAAGCTGCGGCTACAGAAACCCAGCCCGTTGAGCGAAACAGTGATCCTGTCGCTCGATCCGCCACACCGTTTCGTGGTGCCAGTGGATGCGATCATTTTGGTTGACAAGACGGTCTTGATCGGCGCAGACCGCAGCAATCATATCCGCGCCCCACAGGTGAACAGTGGATTTGTGTTGCTAAAACGAGCCGATCAGTGGTGGGTTCGGCAGTCCAGTGGCAGCACCAAGCCAATCATGGAAGGCGAGCAATTTGAAATTGATAACTTGGTGATGACAATTCGACGCGACCGGACGAATTTGCGGATCGGAGAAATCCGATGACTTTCTGCGCCATCTTGTCACGACGAAATAGCCTAAAAAAGTTGCCCTCGCATCGCATATTCACCGCAGATGATAATAATGCAGTGGACCAGAACGCAATTCGCGGAAACTCGCGCATGAACTCACTCCCTTTACCGACCCAGGCATCGCCGATGGTCGCAAACCAGGATCGCGGGATCCCCAACAATCGCTACACACACCAAAACGGTGCGCGGTTGCTGGATCGCTATACCGTTCAACGAGGCATCGGTATCGGTGGTTTCGGCGAAGTCTATTTCGCAATCAGCGACGCCGGAAAAGAAGTCGCGATTAAGCAGATCCAACGAAACCTTGAGATCGAACTGCGCGGTGTGTCCCACTGCCTGAACTTGAAGCATCCTAATCTGGTCGCAATCTATGATGTCTGCAAAGACTCGCAAGACCGCTGGTGGATTGTCATGGAGTATGTGGCAGGCCCGAATTTGCGTGAGCGGTTGGATGAGGCACCCGCAGGTTTTTCAGCAACTGAGATCCGTCGCTGGTTCGACGGCATGGTCGCCGGTGTGGAGCATTTGCATCAAGAAGGTTTGGTGCATCGTGACCTGAAGCCTGGCAACCTATTCGACGATCGTGGCGTCATCAAAGTCGGCGACTACGGACTTAGCAAATTCATCTCGGAGTCTCAGCGCGGTGGACATACCGAAAGCGTCGGCACGTTTCACTACATGGCCCCCGAAATTGCTCGTGGGGAGTATGGCCGCGAGATCGATATCTATGCGCTGGGAGTTATTCTCTATGAACTCGTGACGGGGCGATTGCCATTCGATGGCGAGAGCAGTCATGAGATCATCATGAAGCACATGACCGCGAAGCCGGACCTGTCGCAAGTCGCTGCACCTTATCGACATGCAATCGAACGCGCCCTCGAGAAAGACCCGAGGGCTCGATGGAATTGCGTGCGCGACATGGCTGCGGCGATCGGACTTGCACCCCATTCCGGGGATGCCTCGGGACCGATTCTCACGGCTACCGTCGTTGGCAAGCAATCGCCTCGTGCTGCATCGATGCCGCCAACGCTTGCATCAACGTCTACGCCACGTAACCCGCCGTCGCGTGAGCCGGTTGCGCGAGCAGTCTCAAACGGCATTCAGGACATTCATTCCTGGTGGAACAGCATCCACTTAAGCCGTGGGCAACGAGCGATCCTGGTGACACTTGTTGTATTAGGATTAATTATCAACACGAAGTGGCTCTTGCCGCTGCTTTCGGTACTCGGAATTGTTTACGTTCCGTACTACATCATTCGGCAAATGCTGATCGGCTCAGTACCAGGCGTATCCTACCAAGAAGCGCATCGGTTGGCCGTCTCGGCTCAGTCTCGGCCCAAGCCAATCTCCAAGAAACGCTGGATACAAATCAAACGAATCGAACTGTCGTCAAAGCGTGCCTCGACTCAACTCGCGGAACTTTCGGGTTCATGGACTGCCGCGACGATTTCGTCCGTGCTATGTGCTGTCGCCGCAGGGGTGATTGGTATTCGCAACGGCACGGCAAGCGCCGACGTGATCGCTCCATTTGCTTGGGTTGGCGTGATGACTTTAGTAACGGCGATGGCAGCCCTAGCGATGGGAAAGCTCTGGGAAGCACATGATGGCGATCCTCTGCGCCGCCGCATGGTAATGCTTGGCGTTGGCGGTGGGGTCGGTGCTTTGGCCTACTTAACCGCTGACTTTCTAATGCTTGATCTCAGCACAGGCCTCGGTCGATCGATTACTCGAACCGAATTGCCCGAAGCACTTTACATGTCGGGAGTGACGCCACGACTCTCCGCATATATGGTTCACTTCGCACTTCTGCTCGCCGTGGTGCGTTGGTGGAAAACAACCGATCCACTCCGCCGAACCCGCCTCAGTGTTTGGTCCGTTCTGGCGGTAGCGGCCGTTGATTGGGGGATTCAACAATTCGTACCAATCGGCCAGCCCTTTGGAATGTTGATCGCTGCAGGAACCGTCATCGCAACTCAAATCGGGGCTCCATGGGAAAATCCACGACAGCGAGAGTTGATGTCGCCCAGCTATCCAGCCGCCGCAACCGTCTCCGCGAAAGGAAAAATGATCTGATGAATGATCATCATAAACCGTCATGTCATTGTTTCCCGATCATGACAGCGCTCTTGATCGCTTTCTTGGTCACCAACCTGCGAGTTTGCAATGCGGCTGGCGATGGAAAGCCAGAGACTTCGACAGGAACCACAGAACTTTCGGTTGCCCCGTCCAGCCATCGGGAATTTCCCGAAGAACGTCCATCCTGGGTTGATGAGGCACCGAGCATGACCGGCGATATTCATCGTTGGCCTGTCACTTCATCGCCATGCAGTGCAGAATCGTTGTGCGGCGAGGGGCTGAAAGTAAGCATGCGTGCTGCCGTCGAAACCTATGTAGAATCAATCACTGGAGACGAAACCAGCAGCAACGTGGTAACCCTCACCGACGAATGGATTGAAAATCGTCGCGACAAATCGAAGCAGTACCTCGGCACCGTGAAAAATGGAGACGAAGTGATGTACGAGGCTGCTACCGTGCTAATCTTCGACACGGACGACCAAAAGTTGATCAAGCGATTGTGGCGGCAGAGTCAAGTCAGCCAACGACTCGCCGTGCTTGGCATCCTCAGCGGTGGTGTTGTCAGCGTTTTCGTCGGTATCGCTGCGACGCTGAGTATCGTCACTCGCCGCGCAGAACAACGCGTTTTACCCTAAGTGTAGCCGTGCTTTCCAAGCTCGCTACGAGAAACGTAGTCGAACTTATAAGTCATCCCACGAATGCCAGCGGCGTTTTTGTTGAGCGGTCATGTTTGGTGCGTAAGGACCGTTCGATCAATAACTGTCCGGTTTTTGAAGTGGGATAGGCTGCCAGGGTATTACATTCAGGGAATCCCGCAGGCTTGCCCTGCGGATCGTTGGGTTTTTTGCTAATAATCCATTCTCAATCACCGCCGCACCCGACGTACGCACGCGCGATGGCCTTCGGCAATCGAGCGTGCGTACGTCGGAGAGACATAGTGAAGCTATTCAGGGTAGGCAGAAACCGAATCATCCGCAGGGCAAGCCTGCGGGATTTGTAGTTACTACACACCCTTACAGCCCTGGGCTGGCAGCCTATCCCACTAATTGATGTGTACGTTCTCGCTATTCGTCACTTAAATCCAATGTTGCTGCTTGTGTGCGGATATTAAGATCAGGGTTGTCAAGGACCAACTTGAGAAAATCAATGTAAGCGTCAGATAGCAACTGATAGACATGGGAATTCTCCGGCTGAAAATCCTAACGCACTACGGCTGAGATCATCTTGATACCATAGCGGCTGAAAACACGATCACCATCAATCAATCTTCGTAAAGCCATCTACTTGGAGCAATAGTCATGATGACGCCCTGGATACAGCAGTACGACCCCTGCGGCAACTTGTTCGTGTCAGCGTTGATTGCTTCTTTGCCGATCTTTGTACTGCTCGGATTGCTCGCCGGCTTTCATGTTCGCGCCCAATACGCGGCATTGGCTGGCTTAGCCGTATCATTGCTGGTCGCAATCGGCGTATACAAAATGCCCACGTCACTTGCGTTCACTGCTGCGTTAAACGGTGCCGCATACGGCCTGTTTCCGATCGGTTGGATCGTGCTGGCGGCAATCTTTGCCTACGACATTTCTGTCGCGACCGGCAAATTTGAGATTCTGAAACGGTCCATTGCGACACTGGCAGATGATCGGAGAATTCAAGTTCTGCTGATCGCTTTTAGCTTTGGCGCCTTCATCGAAGGTGCGGCTGGCTTTGGAACGCCAGTTGCAATTTCCGCCGCCATGTTGATTGGGCTTGGTTTCAAGCCATTACAAGCCGCTGGCTTAGCGCTCATTGGCAACACGGCTCCCGTGGCGTTTGGTGCGCTGGGCACGCCGTTGATCGCCTTGGCACGCGTCACCGAACTGCCATTGGAATCGCTCAGCATGATGGTCGGACGGCAGTTGCCATTGTTTTCTGTCATCGTGCCGTTCTGGTTAATTTGGGCAATGGCCGGTTGGCGCAGCATGCTTGAAGTCTGGCCCGCATGCCTGACTGCAGGTCTTAGTTTTGCCGTCATGCAATTTGCGGTGAGCAATTACCACGGACCATGGTTAGTCGATGTCATCAGCGCCATCGTTTCGATTGCAGCATTGGTTGCCTTGCTTCGATTTTGGCGTCCCAAAACGACATGGAGATTCATCGATGAACCGTTGACATCAATCGAGCAAGCGCCTTCGAAGCGTGAGGCGTTTACTGCTTGGTTGCCATGGATGATCGTGTCGTTGTTGGTTTTTATCTGGGGCGTACCTCAAGTCAAATCGCAACTGAACGCTTGGTCGCATTTTAAGTTTGAGGTCCCCGGCTTGCATCTGAATGTCGTTCGCGATCTACCGGTCGTTGCGGAACCAACGCCAGAAAAAGCGGTCTACGAATTGAATTGGCTTTCGGCAACCGGTACTGCACTGATCCTTGCCGGTCTACTTTCGGGCGTTCTGCTGGGAGTATCGCCCAAGCGGCTCGCGGTGTTGTTCATCGGAACGTTACGAAGGACCGCCGTTTCATTGGCGACGATCTCAGCGATGTTGGCGCTGGGATATACCACGCGATTCAGCGGGCTCGATGCTTCGATGGGGTTGGCATTTGCGAGCACCGGGTTTCTGTTCCCGTTCTTTTCTCCACTGCTGGGTTGGCTTGGTGTAGCACTGACCGGAAGCGATACATCATCCAATGTTCTCTTTGGTAATTTACAACAAATCACCGCCGAAAGATTGGGAATTTCGCCTGTCCTGGCTGCGGCTGCGAATAGCTCAGGTGGTGTCATGGGAAAAATGATCGATGCGCAGTCGATCGTCGTTGCGGGCATTGCGACTGGCCAGCATGGCCAAGAAGGCACGATCTTGCGATATGTTTTCTTCCACAGCATCGCATTGGCGGTGCTGGTTGGTCTGTTGGTCGCCGCACAAGCTTATGTGGTCCCGCAAATGATCCCACATTGAGGCCGCCTTCGTTTGCACGATAAACTAGCGAAGCACGCCCGCACTGACGGGCAGGATCTGCGTGTTAGAAACTGAATTTCCGAAGTCGTCAAATCGGTCAAGCTTCCAGACCACGTCCTTGGTCTTGGGATTGACCTCAATCAGCAATGGGTTGCCGGGGCCAGCGTGGCAATTGCCAATGATATAATTGCCGTTCTCAAGCACTTCCAATGTCGTGACCCAAGCGAGCACGATGCCGGGTAAATCATTTTGCTGGAGTTGCCAAACGACCTCTTTGTCGTGGGTGACTTCAAGGACGCTGTGGCCATTTCCAGTCGCGATCAGCGTATTGCCATTGGCCAGCCGCACCGCCGAGAACGCTTTGTTGCCAAACGCTTCGGGGCCGTGACCTGGTGCAGCCGCGCGACCGAACATCGGTACGGCAAATTCCCAAACGATATCGCCAGTGTCACTGGCATACTCACGAATGACTCCGTCACCTTCGTGGCAGGCGAGATAATTTCCATCGGCGAGTTTACGAACCAGTCGCGTGTCGGTGTGAGGATGAGGATTGTCGACTTGCATCGCGGTCGACTTCAGCAGTTTGCCGGTGCGATCGACCTCGATGATTCGCATCGCAGTGGTTTCGGCAATCATCACGTTGCCGTTTTCAAGCGGCTGAAACGCATGGACTTCGATCTTTTTGCCCTCGTTGCCGTTTTGTTTGGACGAGTCATACTCCCAAACGACTTGCTTGGTTTGACGATCGATCTCGACAACCTTCGCACCACCTTGCTGAACCATGATGTTTCCGCTGGGGAGCACATGAATATCATGAACGCCGTGCCATGGCATTTCCCATTGCGTGGAACCGTCCGCGGCGAGAATCGCTAGTTTTCCGTTACCTTGGATGGCGACACCATGCGCTGCCATCGCAGTAGAACTGACCAGCACCGCTATTAACCATGTGGTCATCGCTGGCAAGAATATCGAGTAAGCATTAGCGGTCGGCATGGCAGGTATCCTTGGATGGCGACGAGAATGAGAGAGTAATTGTAAGTATACTTGAACGTAGCGCAAGTGTTGAGAGGTCATGGTGCCCTGGGCTGCCAGCTTGCCTGGCTAGAAGCCTATCCTACTCATTTCGAAGTATATGAAAACAATGCTGCACAAACTTGAAGGCTAGGACGATAAGAAACGCAATCAGGCCCCAAACGGCCAAGACAAGATTAAGAACGAATCCTTGCACCATCGTCAGCAATAGCGTTGTCGCGATACACCTTAGCCTGGGGTGTTAAAAATTTGGTATTGACACAGAATTTCATAGCGAAATTTTGAATCGATATTGTTCCGACCGGATGCTACGACGGGGTTCATCCCCGTCGGGCTATAATCACAACCAGAAGATGCTGGCGGAGTGAGCCTCGCTACCATGCGGCTT
>JAYVSE010000062.1:0-6040 GCA_043775635.1 Planctomycetaceae bacterium
TTCGGCGACGGTAATGCTCAAGGCGGTATCGGCTAAGACCGGGGCGTCATTGACAGCGGTAACACTGACGTCGACGACGTCGGTAGCGGAGCTGAATGCGTTGCTGCCGCCGTTGCTGCTGGTATCGACTTTGGTTCCGGCTGAACCTGAAGTTTGATCCCAACCGCGGACGGTCAATGCTGACGTTGAAGTGCCGTTGTAGTTCGAGCCGGGGGCGAAGTAGAGACGTGTATTGGCATTGTCAGCTAGTAGCAGCGAACTGCTGGCGTTGACTGTCCCGACGGCCGTCCAAGTCGTTCCGTTATTGGTCGTGTAATACCAAGTGCCATTGGTTTCGACACTCGCCGTGATGGCGATGCCTCTGACGGCACCGCTATCGACATCGGTCACGCCACCGGTGAAGGAACTGATCAGCGATCCGACCACACCTGTTGGTACGCCAGCATCTTCGGCGACGGTAATACTCAAGGCGGTATCGGCTAAGACCGGGGCGTCATTGACAGCGGTAACACTGACGTCGCGGGTCGCCGCTGCGCTGTTAACTGTGCCATCGTTGACGATAAACGATACGGTGCGTGTCGCCACGCTGGGGGCGTCGCTTGAATTGTAGTAGGTAATACTGCGTAGTGCGGTTTGATAGTTGGCCTTTGTCGTCGTACCGCTCAGAGTCAATTGTCCGGTGCTGGCGTTCCAACTGCCCGTGATGCCGAGTTGATTGGTAAAGGCAAGCACGTCCTGACCGTTGGCGTAGTTGGACGAGATGCTGATAGTTGCGCCGGTCATATTCGTTGTATCGACATCGGTCACTGTCAGCGCGGAATCGATCACGGTCGCAGCCGCATTCTCTGTGTAGGCCAACACGGAACCAGTCGTGGTGACCACGGCAGCATCGTTAACTGCTGTGATCGTCAACATAATCGACTCGCCGAGCGTGTCGACTCCGCCGTTGGTCGTACCGCCGTTATCGATCACTTGATAGCTAAAAAACGACACACCGTTCTTATCTAATGTTGTTTTGAGCTGCATGCCCTGGATTTGTGCCAAGGTATAAAAGTTACCGGCGACCGCAGCAGTCGTTCCATCCGCCAAAACCACTTGACCGAATCCGGCGGATGAAGGAATCGTAGTAACTTTGTACGTTAGGGACTGACCGGCTTCATCTGCACCGCCTCCAGGGCCATAGGCAACGCTACCTAATCCCAGCGTCGTTAGGCCAGAATCTTCGTTGACGGTCAGATTCGTAACCGAACCCGCGGTTCGCACGGGTGCATCGTTGATTGCTGTTACTGAGATATCGATGACATCGGCAGCGCTCGAGAAGGCAAAGTTTGTTCCGTTCGAACTTGTGTTGACCTTTGTTCCAGCGGTACCGCTGGTCTGATCCCAGCCGCGGATCGTCAAGGCGGAATTCGACATGCCGCTAAAATCGGCTCCCGGCGCGAAGTACAATCGTGTGCTGGCGACGTCTGCTAGCAGCAGAGAAGAAGCGGAACTTACGGTCCCGACGGCTGTCCAGGTGGTTCCATTATTCGTCGTGTAATACCAAGTGCCATTCGTTTCAACACTGGCGGTGATGGCGATGCCTTTGACGGCGCCGCTGTCGACGTCGGTAATGCCACCGGTGAAGGCGCTAATGAGTGAACCGACAACGCCCGAGGGCACACCGGCATCTTCGGCCACTGTTAACGTTAAGGCTGTATCAGCTAGTACCGGGGCATCGTTGACGGCGGTAACACTGACCTGTCTGGCGTTGCTTGTGGAGCCGATCGTTACGTCGTCGATGAGCACTTCTACCCATTCGTCGCTTGCGGTGGACTTGTTGTTGTACGCTCCGATGATGATTGTGTGGCTGCCTGCCGAAAGGTTCATCCGCAAATCGGCTCGGAGCCAACCCGATCGCATATCGCCGCCGCCATTGTTGTTGCCAATGACATGCAGCAGCGAAGTGTTGGTGTCGGATCCAAACCGAGTGCCGTCGATGGTGACAATCGCCTCACCGTATTCGTCTGTTTCAAAACCCTCCCCCAAATTCAGTTGGTAATTAAACTGGACAAGAACCTCACCGGCGGTTGTCACGGTAAAGGTATTTGACCAACCCCCGGAAACCGCGACGGATCCTTGTGCGGTTCCGGTAAGAACCCGTAAGCCGCCACCCGAATAACTGCCGCTCGCTTGGTAGGTTCCGTCGGCAAAGGCTGGACTGCTCGTTCCAAACGTGTCATCTACGTAGGTGAATCCGTCGGAATTTGAATTGAAGGGCGCAGAAAGCAATGTGGTCTGAATACCTGCATTGCTATTGGCGGTCCCATCATTGACGACGATCGTCATCGTGCGGGTAGCGGTATTAGGGGCGTCGCTGGTGTTCGCGTAAGTGACCGATCGAAGTGCAGTTTGGTAATTCGCTACCGAAGATGACCCGGACAGCGTCAGTATTCCACTCGTCGCATTCCAGGTTCCAGTGATGCCGAGTTGATTCGTAAACGCTAACACATCTTGACCATTGAAATAGTTCGATGAAATGGTGACCGTAGCACTGGTCAAATTCGTGCTGTCGGCATCCGAAACAATCAATGCCGGAACGATTGCCGTCGCTGCATCATTTTCTGTGTAGGCAAGCACACTTGAGAGTGTGGCTGTAACTACAGGTGCATCGTTGGCAGCGGTGATGGAAATGTTTCGAGTTGCCGCAGTACTGTCGATCACTCCGTCATTGACAACAAAGGATATGGTCCGACTAGTGGTTGGGGAATCAATGGTGTTTTGGTATGTAATCGTTTGCAAGGCAGTCTGATAGTTCGCAACGGTGGTTGTGCCCGTGAGTGTCAACACACCGGTTGATGCATTGTAGCTGCCGGTAATCCCCAATTGGTTGCTGAAAGCAAGAACGTCGGTACTGGAAACAAATCCAGACGTGATCGAGACAGTTGCGCCTGTCAAGTTGGCGCTGTCCACGTCGCTCATGGTTAGTCCTGGATCGATGGCCGTCGCAGCACTGTTTTCAATATACGTCAACGACGTTCCACTAGTAGTGACGACTGGTGCATCGTTGACTGCGGTTACCGAGACGTCGACCACGTCGGTTGCCGAGCTGAATGCGGTGCTACCGCCGTTACTGCTGGTATCGACTTTGGTTCCGGCTGAACCTGAAGTTTGATCCCAACCGCGAACGGTCAGTGCTGACGTTGAAGTGCCGTTGTAGTTCGATCCGGGGGCGAAGTAGAGTCGAGTGTTGGCATTGTCGGCCAATAGCAGCGAACTGCTGGCGTTGACGGTCCCGACGGCCGTCCAAGTGGTCCCGTTGTTGGTCGTGTAGTACCAAGTCCCATTGGTCTCGACACTGGCCGTGATCGCGATGCCTTTGACGGCACCGCTATCGACATCGCTGACGCCACCGGTGAAGGAACTGATCAGCGAGCCAACGACACCCGATGGAACGCCAGCATCTTCGGCGACGGTGATGCTCAAGGCGGTATCGGCTAAGACCGGGGCGTCATTGACGGCGTTTATAACTAAGGATGCAGTGTCGGTTTGGGTTGAGAACGCGGTGCTGTTCCCATTGGTCGAAGTATCGGCGAGGCTGCCACTGCTGCCGCTCGTTTGATCCCACGCTCGGAATGTAATGGCACTTGCCAAGGTGCCGTTGTAATTGGAGTTTGGTTGAAAGTACAAGCGTGTGTTCGCATCGGCAGCGAGCAGCAACGCGGAGGAATTGCTGACGGAGCCGACAGCCGTCCACGTCGTACCGCCGTTCGTCGAGTACAGCCAGGAACCGTTGCTCGCATCGACTGCGGTGATGGCAATACCTAGTAACGCTCCAGAATCCGAATCAGTCACATTATCGACTTGGCCGCTGGGTGTCGCAAAATCGACAAGCGACGAAACCAATGTTCCAACCGCACCCGAAGGGGCTCCCGCATCTTCATTGATAGCGGTTAAGGTCGGGCTCTTGGTGTTATCGAGCGTAGGAGCAGAATTGACCAGAAGTCCTTGAGATAGTTCCGAAGTGTTATTCGAATAAGTTGCCGTAGCTGTCACGAATTCCCCTGAGGCGACGGTTGCCGAGAGAGCTACATTCGTAAACGTTGCGTTTCCGCTGGCGTCGGTATTGACCGTGGTCGAACCCAAATAGCGTTTGCCTTGTCGACTGTTCACGGTTCCCGTCGGGGTAGCATAAAAGTGAATGACAACCCCTGCTAAACTTGCCAAAGAATTCAGTGTCCCGCTGATGGTTACCGTTGTACTTCCATTTGTCGTCGCTGTTGTGATGACTGGAAAATTTTGAAGGTTGTTGGCACCAGTATCTGGATCGAGTGTATCGTTGGCGGTAACACCGATGGCTCCAAGATCGATGCCGATTCCACTGTTGTCGTAGATCGAGTTGGCAACGAGGATGTTACCGGTACTGGCGGTAGTGGTTACATAGATGCCGGCATAGGTTCCGGCTCCATTTCCACTATTCGCAATGGTGTTGGCTTGCCCAGCGGTTGTTCCACCGACCGTGTTATTCGTCGCTGTATTGGTGATTACAATGCCGTGCTGCAAGTTCGCGAGATTGACCGATCCGGTTGAATCGGTTCCGACATAGTTGCCGTAAATCGTTGTGCCTGACGTTGCTCCATCGATTGAGATTCCGCCGAGAGCATTACCGCCGATGTCGTTACCCATGCTCACGCCGCCGATGGTTGTATTGTCGGCGCCGCTTGTGATGTAGATGCCGTAACCACCGTTACCGAGGGACGCTGTCGCGGTTGCGTTGACTCCGATGTAATTATTTTGAATCGTGTTGCCGTCAGTCGTTTCACCGTCGATCCTGATTCCATCGCCGGTATTACCAGAAATCACGTTTCTGCGAGTGGTCGTCGTACCGCCGATGGTGGTACTGGTTGCGCCGCTAACGGTGCGGATGCCATCGCCAGAATTTGCGACCGCGATCGCACCGATTGCATCCGTCCCGATGTAGTTGCCAGCCACGACTGTACCCGTTGTCCCGACACCCGAGATCAGAATACCGTGGCTGTTTCCCGAGATGATATTGCGTTCATTGGCGTCGTTGGTGCCGTCGGCATTGGTTCCGATCAGAGTGTTGATTGAAGCGCCTTCAACGTAAAATCCTAAGGCCGCAGAACTGAGAGTCGTCGCCCCATCAGCGCCGACACCGACATAATTGCCCTGAATGATCGCGCCCGAGGAGGCATTGCCAACAAGCACATTTTGACCCGTGTTGCCAGCAATGACATTGCGCTTGCCGGCTGTATTTCCGCCGAGGATATTTCCTGTGCCAGCGCCCCAGTACGAAAATCCTCCACCTGAATTACCGAGCGCAGCAAGTCCGCTGACAGTGGTGCCGATATAGTTGCCCTCGACGATGTTGTTGACACTGGTCGAGTTCTGAATTTCGATTCCATAGTGATTGTTCCCGGAGATGATATTTCGGGTCGAAGCGACTGAGGAGCCGATTTGATTGCTGCTGGAGCCGTTAAGTAAGACGATGCCGGATTGCGCTGTATTTGCTGTGGTACCGTTAACGTCGCCGGTACCTGCCGCATTGGTGCCAATATAGTTGCCGTAGAAAGCGTTCGAATCACCATTATCCAAGTAGATCCCTTGATTGGTGTTGCCGGAGATCACGTTGTACTGAATCGTATTGGATGCCGAATTGACAATGTACAGTCCGCGCAGTGCATTGGCCGAAGCACTGGTCCCAGTATTTGCGAGTCCAATCCAATTGCCTTCGATGACGTCATTGTTGGATGAATTGATCTCTATCCCATCACCAGTAAAACGATTGATAATAAAGCCTCGAATGGTACTACCACTGCTACCGGATCCAAGGTTTATTCCGTCCTTGGTCGTCCCTGTATTGTTGCCATTGAGTTCAATCATTGGAGAACTCGTATACGTCGGTTGCGTCCAAGCATCGATCTTGACGGCATCGGTGATCGATGCCAAGCCGGTAGTGCCGATGGTAATTGTCTGCACGCCCGCACCACTGATGTTGAAATTGATCTCGTCAATAATGGTGCCATTGTGTGTTGCATTG
>JAYVSE010000063.1:0-20573 GCA_043775635.1 Planctomycetaceae bacterium
CTGAGGTTGGGCTCAATGACTGGGAAAAGCTTCTGTAGATCGCCGCCGAATAGATCGCTTTTGGCCGAGCCCTCGCGGGCTTGCATCCAATTTTTATTGCCGCGTAGTGTATTGATCTCGCCGTTGTGGCTCATGAATCGTAAGGGCTGTGCCCGATCCCATGTCGGGAATGTATTGGTCGAGAACCGGCTATGTACCATCGCCAGGTGTGTTTCAAAATCCTCGTCTTTGAGATCAGGAAAATAGGGCATCACCTGAGCCGGTGTTAGCATGCCCTTATAGATGATTACTTTTGTGCTCAGCGAACAAACATAAAACATCAGGGCTTGGGAGAGATTACTGTCACCACGAAGTTGGTGGCTGGCCTGTTTGCGAATCAGATATAACTTGCGTTCAAATGCTTCATCCTCGAGCCCATTACTTGCTCCGACAAAATGGCTCGCTCCGACAAAAAGCATTTCGATAACGGGTTCGCTCCTTTTTGCCGAGGGGCCAATGTCTGCGGCGTCAGCTTCCTGCGGTACCTTGCGCCAACCGATCAACTCCTGCCCTGCTTCACCAATCAAACGCTCGACCGTCGACTTGCAGTGATCCCGCTGGGCTTCGTCGACCGGCAGGAAAACCAAGCCTGCGCTGTATTTGCCCTTGGCGGGCAATTCAACACCGAGATCTCGCTTGGCGACCTTTCGTAGGAATCTATCAGGGAGTCCGCATAGGATGCCCGAACCGTCCCCCGTGTTTGTTTCGCATCCACAGGCCCCGCGATGGTCCATGTTTTGCAGGATCGTATCGGCATCCAGAACAATTTGATGGCTCGGAATACCTTTAATCTGCGCAATGAATCCTACGCCGCAGGCATCTTTCTCAAACTGTGGGTCATATAGGCCTTGCTTGGCTGGCAAGTGAAAGAGATCGCTCATCGCGAGATCCTCATTAGTATCGGTAACATAGTGTGATTGGAACTTAATTCGAAAGCTGAATAATGGTCAAGCAACCACCGACACGCCGCTGCTCGACAAGCCTGGCGAGGATGGTGGTTTATCGGGAGTAGTGATCGCGCGTCCGAGAAGCATCGAAGCGAATTCGTCGGCGGCTCGAGTTAATTTTCCGGCACGTTTGGCGATGATGCCAAGCGGCCTCGTGAGTTTCATCTGTTTGCAGGCAACGACTCGCAATGATCCGCTTGCGGTTTCCTTGCGAACGGTAGCTTCGGGCAAAATGCTCATCCCTTGGTTCGCTTCAACCGCACGAATCATGGAGTCAATATTGTCAAACTCCATGGTCACATCGACTGACACGCCGTTGCGAACAAGAAACGAGTCAACAGCGCGGCGGACCTTTAATGATGAACCGAAGCCGACCAATTCGCAGCCGTTGAGTTGCTTAAGATCGACTTCTGGAAATTTGGCGAATGGATGATCCGCCGCGCAAATCAATCGCATCGGTTCTTGCTGCCAAGGCACCGCGCGGATTCGGCTGGTTGAACGTGCGTAGCTGACCAATCCAATATCGACCGACCCATCTTCGACCATCGCGGCCACGCCTTCGCTCGATGAATAGTCAAACCGAACGTTGACTTCAGGGTGCCGCAAGCGAAACTCCTGTTTTGCTGCGGGCATATAAGTTGAGCCAATCGAGTAGATCGCCCCCACATTCAGTTCCCCCGCGACTTTTTCGCCAAGCGAGCGCACCTCCTGCTCGATCCGGTGGTAACTTCGCAGCAGCGGTTGGACGCGGTTTAAGTAAAACTCACCCGCTCGGGTCAACACCAACGGCCGACGAGAGCGATCGACGAGCTGGACTCCGAGACCTTCCTCAAGCTGCTGGATCGACTGGCTGACGGCGCTTTGGGTCAACGAAAACTCGGATCCCGCACGTGAAAAACTACGGAATTCGCAGACGGAGCAGAAAATTTCAAGTGATCGAAGCTGCATTACCAAATCTTATATCATTACAATTTCTAATAGTATTGCCGTTCCATGCCAACTTTCACTAATGGAGAGAATAGGAACGCATGCCCGATTCGTCAAGTCTTTTGCGACTTATTGGACGAAAATTCAAATTGAAATCCAATAGTCAAACCGACAAGCGGACTTAAGCCCGGACGCTGGCGGTGGTGTAAACCCAGCGGTGAATAGTGTTCACCGAGCGCACTGTCGAGCCAAGGACCCTCGCCACCGCCGAATACGTCGCTTCCAGAGAGAGCGACGCAACGCTCGCGAAATCCGACTTTGCCGTCCGAGACAATTCTGGCTGAATGAACCGCGTTCCCGTTCCGCGGCGGCAACAATTCCATCGCAGCCTTCGGCTGCGATGGGGACGATGGGTACGTTTGACGAATGACACCTTCGGACGACAATTGCTCGATGACCCTCTGGGGCAACGACCCTTTAAGATTCCAATTCGAGGAAAATGTACGTCAGCGCTTCGAGGCTGACGTACATTTAAGCACTCATGAGCAAGCCGTGAGCGCCATAGCAATTCGAAGGGACAAGTTGAACTACTTCGATCCGACCAATTCAGCTTTTTTCTTGGCAGCAATGATCTCTTCCTGAATGTTCGATGGAACGCGACGGTAGGTTGCGAATTCCATGGTGAACGTTCCTTGGCCTTGTGTCATGCTGCGAATATCGGTTGCATAACCAAACGTTTCAGCCAGCGGTACTTCTGCCGTCGCCACCGTGATTCCATCACGGATATCGGTATTGGTGATCAAACCACGGCGGCTGATCAAGTCACCGACGACCGGTCCCTGGAAGTGCTCGGGGCATTCGATCTCTATGTTCATGATTGGCTCTAGCAAGACAGGAGCCGCCTTCGTGAAGTACTCACGGAAACAACCTTGGGCTGCCGTATAGAAAGCCTTTTCCGAGCTGTCGACATCGTGGTAGCTTCCATCCATCAGAACAATCTTGGTACCTACCACGGGGAAGTCGGCCACAGGTCCTTTACCGAGCGAGTCACGGAATCCTTTTTCCACCGCAGGAATGAACTGCTTTGGAATGCGTCCGCCGACGACTTTGTCCTCGAATTCAAAGCTACCCTCATTTGACGATTCGATGGGGACCAACTTGCCAACGATATGCGCATATTGCCCCGAACCACCCGTCTGCTTCTTATGCTTGTAATTAAACTCGATTTCACGAGTTGGGCTTTCGCGATAGCTAACTTTGGGAGCACCGACCTCCACTTCGACCTTGTACTCACGACGCATACGTTCGACGTACACATCCAAGTGAAGCTCACCCATACCGCTGATGAGAATCTCGTTCGTTTCGTCATCGGTAAAGACACGGAACGTAGGATCTTCCTTGCGGAATCGTTGTAGCGCTTTGGACATCTTGTCGGCATCAGCTCGGCTGACCGGATGCACGGCAACCTTGATAACCGGCTCAGGAATGAACATTGACTCAAGCGTGCAAAAATCTCGCTCGACCGAATACGTATCTCCCGAGGCGGAATCGATCCCCATGACAGCGATAATGTCACCGGCGCTCGCGCCGTCGATGTCTTCGCGTTTGTTGGCGTGCATACGGACCAAGCGGCTGAAACGCTCTTTGCGACCAGTACGTTGATTGGTGTAGGAATCGCCTTTTACGATGGTTCCCTGATAGACACGCATAAACGTCAACTGACCAAATGGATCGTCAACAATCTTGAATGCCATGCCCACGAATGGTGCCGCAGGATCCGGCTTCAGATCGATCTTTCGGTCTTCATCCTTGGGGTCTTTGCCACGAATCTCGCGGTCCAGTGGACAGGGCAAGTAACGAATGACAGCATCCAGTAGAGGTTGAACGCCTTTGTCTTTATAGGCGCTTCCCAAAAACACCGGTGTTGCGCCCGCCAACACTGCGGAGCGGGCAACCGTGTAGACTAAGTCGATCGGAACCGCTTCTTCGCTGAGCAGCAGTTCCATCATTTCGTCACTGTACATCGCGAGCGCTTCTAGCATCTTGCCTCGATAATCATCGGCTTCGTCCTGCAGGTCCGCAGGGATAGGGCCAACGTCAACCACTTCACCCTTGTCGCCACTGAAGGTGTAAGCCTTCATTTCGACCAAGTCGATAACGCCGCGGAAGTTTTCCTCGGCACCGATCGGAATTTGCATCATGAACGCTTCAGCGCCTAGCTTGGCACGAAGCTGCTCACAAACGCGGAAGGGATTAGCACCGGTGCGATCCATCTTGTTGACGAATGCGAGCCTAGGCACTTGGTAACGCTTCATTTGACGGTCGACCGTGATCGATTGGCTTTGTACGCCGCCGACGGCGCACAAAACGAGGACCGCACCATCAAGCACACGCAATGAGCGCTCAACTTCAACGGTAAAGTCCACGTGCCCCGGTGTATCGATAAGATTGATGGGGTGGTCTTTCCAATTGACGCTAGTTGCCGCGGACGTGATCGTGATTCCACGCTCTTTTTCGAGCTCCATATGGTCCATTGTCGCGCCATCGCCACCACCACGAACTTCTTCAATTTTGTGAATACGGCCGGTATAAAACAGAATCCGCTCGCTTAGCGTGGTCTTACCCGAGTCGATGTGGGCGCTAATGCCAATGTTCCGAAGTTTCTCCAAATTCATCTCAATCACCTAACGAAATGCTCTTCCGCCGTTAAAAAATCCGGTTGTGCGCGAAGGACGGCTTCGCGCGAATACCGGGAATTAGCGGAAATACTTACCAATTTGTCTGGGCCAAGAATATCGCAAAGGTTTGCCTAAAGCGGAAGGTCAAAGACCGCGAAACCGGCGAATTCGCTAACTTGGGCTGATTTGGTGGCACGAATCGCGGTGTAAATCTTTAGAATCTGCCCGAAAAACGGAGCCGAAGTTCGACGGTAGAGACCAGGGTCGCCTTTCGCTCCTAGGCTGTGAATCTATGGCAACCCGACGCGTTAGCGAGGATCTGCCCGCCGCCTCGCTGACGCGTCGGGTTACCATTTTGCCGCAAATCAAACCGGCTCAAATAAATTCACAGCCTAGGAGCGAAAGGCGACACTGGTTGGTGAAAAAGTTTAGCAAGCTAAACAGCACCGTCCGTCAAACGTACCCATTGCCCTGGCCTGTTAAAAATTTGGGGTTGCCAGTGTTTAGCCGATGCGCAGGTTTTATTCCTAAAACAGCGGAGCTGTGACATTGGATAGCCAGGGGTGCAAACCCCTGGTAGGATCGCAAAAAACGCATCGGGAATCGCGGAGCGATGGCATTCGAGGCGGAAAATGCCATCGCTCCGCGATTCTTGGTGATGCGTTCGCGAATGAGTGACCAGGGGTTGGCACCCCTGGCTATCAAGCGCCATCGCTCCGCGATTCAGGACAAAAACGGAATTAAACTTACAGCAAAAAAAAGACCGTCAATACCAGTTTTTTAACACCCCACCATTGCCCTCACCACAACAAGGCCTTGCATGTTACGTGCTGTGTTGGTTTCGATTGGGTTTCTCCTTCAAACAGCCAACGTTCCAGCGTTAGCGATTGATCCTACCGACGCGGATTATCGTCGCGCTCGGGAAATCATTGCTGACTACCAGGCTGCAGGCAGCGCCCCGTCGCTGCATTGCGTTGTCGTTGTTTACTTCACGCCATCTGATCGTGAGCCTGCCAAAGACTGGCAAGCGAGCATTGTCGCTACCTCACGGCAAAGAACGACCGGATCAAGCCGTTCGTGGAACCGAGTTAATGGGCAGCGGTAATCGAACTTTCGGCGACGAACTTCGTGGCGAAGGCCGTGGGACGTTTCTCATTCCAGCCCATGCGATGCGATTGGCCGCACACCCGGTCTTCTCCAAGAACACCAAGGGTCTCGCTGTCAAGCCACGCGGGGAATACCTTGACCTGCAAATGCAGCCAAAAGGTAACTCAATCGAAATCATTGGCACGGTCACGGCTGAGCCTCCGGCGCACGCCATTGTTGCCTATTTTGACCCTGACGGCGGCGGTGATTACAACGCGCAGACTGCGGTGGCTGTGCCTGACAAAGAAGGGCGATTCGAGATCAACGGGCCCGATTCAACACCTGGGCCGAAAGGCGAATTGCGGCTGGTCGTTTGCCATGCCAACGGTAATACCACTCGTTCACAGTATCCCTATCAGTTACGCCCTGCTGGGCAACCTGATCTGACCGTAGTGACTCGGCGTCTAAAGCTGCAAAGACTTGTCAATGCAATCAACGAAGGTAAGACGCAAGACGCACGATTGCTTGTCAATAATCTTGATGGTGCCGAAGCATTGCTGGGTAAGCAACTGATCGTCGCAGTAACGGAAGAAGGGGCTCATGATGTAAGTCCGATGGACCTCCCAAAGTCAGTCGAGATGACCTCGCTGAGCGCGACCAAAGTAGAATCGGCCAAGGTCGGATGGCTGCGCGCCACGTTTGACAAAACGCCAGGCGACCAGAAGGTTCTGGACGTTGATGGCGAATACATTGCCGATGGAATTTATGCGCACGCACCCGCGATGCATCGCTATCGACTCGGCAAGAAATGGGGCATGCTAAGCGGACGTGGCGGCTTGCAGGCTAACAATGACGGAAGTGTTGTGTTTGAGATCGTTGGCGATGGAAAAACGCTGTGGACCAGCAAGACGATTAAACAGGGTACGCACGCTGAATTTCAAGTCGACGTGACTGGCGTTGACGTGCTGGAACTAAAGGTCAACAACGCAGGTGACGGAAACGCGTCCGACTGGGGCATTTGGATCGAACCACAGTTAAAACGCTGATATCGAGGACGAGTGTCAGGAATCATTGATTGATGATTTGGGTTGTGCTACGATGCTGTCCTATTAAGACCGGAACGAGCCGACCAAGCGAATTCTCGCCGAAGGACGGGAGCGTTTTCCTTGCTGAATGTTACCGTAAACGCTCAAAACCAGGGCGGCGATGCCTGTGAGTTTCCTTTTTCATCAGTTTTTTGATGTGAGTCATGATCGGACCGGTATTTAATCGCGAGGCCGTTGTTGCGCCAAAACGATCGAAGACCTATTTAGCGAGAGCCATTTATGTCTTGTCCATGTTCGTTTTGCTCTGTACCGGCTACTTGGTATTGGCTGGCACTAGGTCATTGACATCCGCCAGCGACCTGTCGCGGTTCGGCAGCGGAATGTTTGGCTTGCTTGCTCCCCTTCAATTGATTGTTCTCAGTTGCCAAGCAGCGGTCGGTGCGTCAAGCAATGTCGCGCAAGAAAAAGACCGCCGAACACTGTTGCTGTTATTAATGACCCGCCTCAGCGGCCGCGAAGTTGTGGTGGGCAAACTTGCGGCCAGCTTGCTTGGGACTTTGTCGCTATTGCTTGCCGCGCTACCAATTTTCTTGTCTTTGCCGCTGTTTGGCGGAGTATCCCTTGGTCAAGTTGCGGCAGCATACGGAGTCACTTTTGCAACGGTCGTGCTGTCTGCTGCGGTCGGAACGGTCGTTGGGCTGTGGCGAGAAAAAACGTTTCAAGCGATTGCCTTCACGGTGCTGCTGCTGCTGCTCTACGTGGTTGGATGTGAACTGTTAGCCACACAGCCGACATTGGGATCAGCCGGTCAGTGGCTGGCGTTGTTAAGTCCAATCGGAGCAATGGGCGCAGCACTCAGTCCATTCTCAGGCGCCGAGACAGGCATCCTTTCTCCCGCGACCATCTACACGATCGCAACGCTTGGTCTATCGCTATTGGTTGTTATCTATGGCATTGTTCAAGTCCGTGTCTGGAACCCATCGCGTGAAGTCCGGATGAAAGCACCTGAGCCGGAAACGGGCGAAGAAGCATTGGCACTCGCCGGTGGCTCTGGCGCAAACGTCGATCGGAGCAGCGGCCCCGCCGCAGTGACTTGGAAAGCGAGGGCTCCGAAAAACGTCTGGAAAAACCCAGTTCTGTGGCGAGAAATCCGCACTTGGGCCTATGGTCGTAAGATCGTCGTCGTGCGATTTGCTTTTCTCACGCTGTTCGTTGTCGCGGCAGCGGTGATATACGCCGGTGTTCAGAATGGTGAGGCCCTACGCCGCTTCGATGCCAATGAAGCAACGTTGCCATTTGTTACCTTGCCGTTGGCCGCGATCGGTGTGATCAGCCTCGTGCTGGTCAATGCATTGGCGGTCAACTCGCTTACTGGCGAGCGAGATGGATTGGCTCTCGACTTGTTGATGGTGACCGACCTCAGCCCTGCTGAGTTCGTATTCGGAAAAATGATCGGCGTGTTCTACGTCACGAAAGAGATGATTTTACTCCCGATGCTGTTGCTGATTTATCTTGGGTACAGCGGTGTGATGACTTGGGAAAACGCTGTGTTTGCTTTGATCGGAGCGATACAGCTCTACCTGTTCGTAACGATGCTCGGAATCCACAGTGGCATTCATTACATTGCTGGTAGGACAGCAACGCTGGTCAGCCTCGGAACCGTATTTTTCTTGTGCGTCGGAATCGCGATTTGCATGGTCATTATGGTCAGCTTTCGAGGCGCGTTTCAGTTGCAGCTTGCTCCGTTTCTCGCAATGATCCTGGGTGGTGGTGCCGCTTTATTCGCGGCTCTCGGTAGCCGCAATCCATCGTCAGCAATTTTTGCGGCATCGTTCTTATTACCGTTTGTAACGTTCTTCGCGATCACGCAGTTCTTGTTGCAGCGTGACCATCTATTTGTACTTGTGACGGTGCTGGCTGGATATGGATTCACGACCGCCGCGATGCTGATCCCCGCGCTTAGCGAATTCGATGTTTCGTTGGACCGCGACCGAGGCGGAGCTGGCGGGGACAGCGAGTGAACACGTGGCAAATCATTCTGCCATGGCTGGTACCAATGTCCGTCTTGGCGTTCCTAAGTGCAATGTTTAGTGGTAGCGAAGCGGCGCTGTTCTCGCTGAAAGATCGTGACTTAAGCAATATCCGTCGCCGTGGAACCTCGGGCCGAATGGCCGCCGATTTGGTTCTTAAGCCCGAGCGACTGCTCTCCACCATTTTGTTTTGGAACCTGCTGGTCAATATGACCTTTTTTGGCATTGCAGGAATCGTTGCCGGAAAACTTGAAGACGCGGGTGAGCATGGAGCCCGGACCGCAGTGGTTTTTACGGCTGCAAGTCTGTTTTTTTTAATCGTCTTTTCCGAAATGTTGCCCAAGAGTATTGGCGTGCTCCTCCCTCGTAGGATCGCAATCTGGAGCGGACTGCCGATGACGATTGCGGTGCGAATCATTAGCCCCGCGTTACCACTGATCAGCGTCGTTAACCTCGGTGTGCAGCGCCTACTTTGGCCATCGTTCACGCCGGAGCCGGAGCTTGACCTCGCCGATATTGCGCGAGCGATCGAATTCGGTACCGATGACGCCGCACTTGCTCAACAAGAACAAGCGGCGCTTCACAATTTGGTTCACTTGACCGACATTCGCATTGACGAATGCATGCGACCAAGAAGTCAGTTGATGCTGATTCGTAAACCGGTCACGACAGAATCGTTCGCACGGCAGTTACCGCCAGGCGGGTACGCACTGGTGATTGAAGGAGACACGGACGAGATTACCGGATCGATCGCAATCAGATCCATGCGTCCCAGTCAGTTTGATGATTTAGATTCTGTCACCGAGCCGGTTTGCTATTTGCCTTGGACCGCCAACGTGTCGTCGGTGCTCGATTTACTTCAGCGTCAACGATTGTCCATTGCGGTCGTAGTCAATGAATTCGGAGAATCGATTGGCGTCCTGTCGATCGAAGATATCATGCGGCAGGTGTTGACAGGGTGTTTTGAGCATGGGAATTTGGAAGCTCAACAGCCGATTGAAACGATCGCTGAAAACCACTTCCGCGCCGGTGGGGCGATGGGTATTCGTAAGCTTGCAAAGTTACTTGCGATTGCACCGCCCTCAGGGCGAACGACGTCGCTCGCTGGATTGATGCAGCGGATCAACGAGAGACCGCCCCGTCAGGGAGATACTTGCGAGTGGAATGACTTCGTGCTTGAAGTCATTCTTGAAAATGAAGATGGCAGTTGCACGATCGACATTCGACATTTGGAGCAGATCAAGGACGAGCCGACGAAGCCAGATGAGCCGCCACCGGAAATGACCTCGACATCCTCGGAGGCGTCCGCATGATCATAGGACTAATCGTCTTTGCCATCGGTATGTCGTTCAGTGCCTTTTTCAGCGGCAGCGAAACGGGCATGTACCGCGTTTCCCGTACGCGACTGCTGCTGGATGCGTTGGATGGGTCGTGGCTATCTCGTGGAATGCTGTGGGTCCTTAACCATCCCGCAATCTATGTCGCCACGGCGCTTGTCGGAAACAATTGTGCTAATTTTTTTGTCAGCCTTGGCATTGTAAAGCTTGTCGCCGGTGGAATTGGCGGCGGCACCACAACGGAGCTGATGGGAACGATTATGACGACACCGATCGTTTTTGTGCTGGGCGAGTTATTTCCAAAGTATCTGTTCTACAACGCACCCTACCGCTTGCTTTATGCCGTTCGTCCCATGGTTCTGTTGGTGACGGTACTTTTTTCTCCTGTCTCATTGATACTTGGGTTTCTTAGCAACGCAATCCGAGCGCTGACCGGTGAAGCGCCATTTCAACTCCGGCTTGCGATGCAGCGTGCAGAATTGGAACAGGTGCTCCGCGAAGGTCACGAAGCAGGATTGATAGCCGGTGGCCAGCGAGCACTCGCGCAGAATATTTTCGAGATCGGCAATGAACCCGCCATTCGATTTGGTGTGCCTGTCGATCGATTGGCAATCGTCACTGCACCGGTCGACATCGCCAGTGCCAAAAGTGAAGCGAGGCGAAAATCAAACCCAATCGTTCTTGTCAAACGAGGGCAACGCATTGTGGGATGTCTGCAATTTTCAAAGTTGCAAGTACAAACGGACCCAACCGTCGATTCTATTGTCGAGTGCTCCGAGGACGAACATCACCTGCGAGTGCTACTTAAACTTTATGAAACAGGCAGCGACGTCGCCGTGCTTGTCGACGCAGCAGGAAAATCTCGTGGGATCGTCACTCAACAACAGTTGCTGCAATCGTTCTTAAGCGTCAACTCAAGATTAAAGTGACAGTCGACTCAGGCTAGCGGCCTGTTGTTATAGTGGGTTTCCATCGTTTTAGTGAGCCGATGGCGCTAGCCACGGGCCGTCGACGGTATGCGTCCTGCCATAGGGCCCGACGCTAGCCGCTTGTTGATTTAGTAACCCGCTGCGTAAGCGAGGTATCACTGCGATCCCTCGCTTACGCATTCGGGTTATGATTTGCACGCTAAAATTCAAAACACAACTAAATCAACAGCCCGCTACCTCGCGGCGGAATTAGGGACAGGGGTGTCGGTGAGAGGAAGGTCCGTTTTGGCGAGCTCAATGGCTGCGGAGGGCAGGACCATAATCTTCTGCCAGATCTTGCGCGACAAGCCTGACGTTAAGTCTTCGAGGTCATTCACTGCCGCGACCGATTCGGGGTCTTCAAAGTGCTGGATGTACAGGGCGGCAATTTTCCCAGCAAGCGAAAGCATCTCGATGCAATAGTCGAGGTAGCGAGTCAACTCGAACGCCGTCATGCATCGCTGCGGTGATGATTTGGTGTCTGGCCCAGGAAGGATCAAGCGATCTGGGTCCTTTGTCAATTGATGCATATCGATGATATGAGCGATTGACCGCAACTCGTGAATCGCTTGTAAACAGCGACGACGTTTGACCCGCGATTCCAAGGTGATCAGGAACAGCACCGCTGCGCCCAACAAGACCACTGTCTGAAACCCCGCATCACACATCTGGAGCAGTTCCTCCAGGCTTATACTTGGATCTTCCAGGCGAAATTGGCGATAAATCACGACGGATATCGATGCGATTCCTACGATGAACGCCACCGTCAATAGCCGCAGCGCAACCATCGGCTGGTCGATCTGGTTGGATCGTACTTGGGCTTGTTTAGCAACATCCAGCAGCGAGTTGCAAACCTTGTTCAGATTCGCATCTGGGAATCGCTCTCGGATACGCCTGCTCAGTACATCGACAGTTTCGATGATCTGGTTCGGGTCCAGTCGCAGGTAGGAATCGGCCATTGTCGAAATGTGGTAGTGGTGCGAAAACGTAGCAAACGCGTCGAATCTGGTCCCAGCATACCACGAAGGCGATCATTTGTTTTGCGGTGCGGCTGCTTTGGGAACGAACATGGCTGCATACGGTTGATATCGACCTGGAATTGCGGCGGCGCGGCGAAAGTAGTCGCGAGCTTGAAGCGGATGGCCATCGTAGTGCTGCGTGATGCCCGTTAGAAATAGTAGGCCACCGTCCTCAGGTTGCCGTAACACAGCATCGGCGAGGGCCTCAAAATGTTGATCTTTCGCAACGTTGTTTCCGCGATAAAGATCGGTAAGGGAAAAGTCAGGCCGCTCAATCGTTTTCGACAGCTCAAATCCCATCGCAAAGTACGTAACAGCAAGCTCATAGTCACCGGTAGCAATGTATGCGTGCCCAGCGCGCAAGTGCGCAGGCGGGTAGTCAGGTGCTTTCGCGATCGCATCACGGTATTTTGCGGCGGCCCGGCGAAATTGTTGCGCGACAAATTCACGATCGCCCGCAGCGATCAGTTCGTCGCTAATCAATCGGCCAGCATCAGTACTTGGCTTCAGGGCAGCGACGCGGCGAGTGATTTCGTCTTCGGCGGCAGGGGGCGCAGCCTTGGGTTGCGGCTGAGCCCGAACCTGTGGCTGCACCGGAGGCATCGCAGGGGCCGGTTGAATTGCCGCAACTGGCGGAAAATTAAAACCACCGTTACCGCGATAGTTACTGTAATTGCCGTAGGGTGTCGAATAGAGCGACGTCCCGTAGACACCGTTAAGAATATCGTTGTTTAGCGGCACACCAGAAGGAACAACGGTTACCAGCGGTGGATAAATGATCGGTCTATTGGCGTATGGATTTCCGTAATAGTTGCCGTAACCGTAGTTGTAAGCGTTGTTGTAACCGTTGTTCCCGTAGCCATGATGGTGCGAATAGTTGTTTCCATATCCATATCCATAGCCGTAGGGCTGTTGGAAATAGTAATTATTAACGCTGCCCTGATTGGCAGTGCCTTGGGATGGCGTGCCCTGGGAATTCGATTGGTCAGGGTGGTACCCTTGGTTGGCACCATCGCGACTGACCTGCTCCTGTTGGCGGCGGAGCTTTTCCAGCATCATGTCTTGCGTACCGCCGAATTGCGCATTTGCCGCCGAGTCGATGGCGACAGTCCCCAAAAAGACCAAAACGGCAATGACGAACAGTCGAATTGATTTGTACACGGCAGCCCCCACAGCGTGATGAATGGCAAGCGTTGCCGCTCCGATCGGCAGCGCACACCATCATACGCATTGCAGCGGTGGCGGGCAGGCGTTTAAGTTCCGATAATTATTTTCCGGACAGTCGAATTAGATTAGATACGAGGAGATTCGTCACCTGAATCGACTTCCATCGCTGACAATCGCCGGGTTCATGGAGTATTATTTACCCCATGGAAGTATCAAAAGAACTTGCTGATCGCGTCATCAGCGTGATCAGCGGGCCGGAATATCGGCCAAGTAAGGCGGCGCAAATCGCCGCAAAAATGGGAATTGACGACGACGGGGTCCGCGAGGTGAAGCGTGTCATCAAAGCGCTCGTCGCCAAAGGGCAACTCGTCTATGGCCCCAATCACCTGGTTTTGGGGCTTGGGTCAACGACCGCAACAGTTTCCCCGAAGAAAACGATCCAGGGCACGTTTCGCCTAGCAATGGGCGGTTTTGGATTCTTGAGAGTAGGCAGCGGAACCGAAGGATCCGAATCGCCAGATGACATTTTTGTGCCGCCCGGTGCGACAGGTGGCGCGTTGGATGGCGACACGGTCGAGGTCCGATTGCAATCGAGGGCAGACCGGCGCGGCGATGGTATGGAAGGCGTCGTTGAGAAAATTGTATCGCGAGGGCGGCGACAGTTTACCGGAACGTTCGAAATGCGTGACGGTATCGCAATGGTGCATTTGGACGGCGTGCCATTTGACCGGCCCGTTGTGGTTGGCGATGTCCGCGGCCTTCCGTTAGTGGGCGATGAAAAAGTATTTGTGGAGTTGGTCCAGTTCCCAGACGAATCAGGGCAAGGCGGCGAGGGGGTCATCCTAGAAGTTCTGGGAAAGACCAGCAATCCTGCGATAGACACTTTGACAATCATGCGTCAGTACGGATTGCCTGACCAGTTTCCCGAAGAAGTGCTAGCGGACGCCCGACTGCGAGCCGACGAGTACCGAGACGACGCTGCACCCAATGACATCTCGGCCAATGACATCTCGGCCAAGAATCACGCACCAGACCGCCGCGACTTGACCGACTTGCTAACGATCACGATCGACCCCTTCGATGCACGGGATTTTGACGACGCAATCTCACTGTCAAAGGATGGCAGTCGCTGGACGCTGTGGGTTCACATTGCGGACGTCTCGACCTTTGTGGTAGAGGGAAGTCCGCTCGACCAAGAAGCACAGAAGCGTGCAACGAGCGTCTATTTGCCTGATCGCGTGGTGCCGATGATCCCCGAGATCATCAGTAATCACTTGGCCAGCCTCCAACCCGACCGGGTGCGGTTAACAAAAACCGTTGAGATCGAGATCCAAGACGACGGGGTCATCACTTCCGTAGAGGTTTACAACGCGGCGATTCGCAGCAATATGCGATTAAGCTACGAGCAAGTTGACGAATTTCTCGCGGCACCCGATGCAAAACGTGAGCCTTGGGGAAACGCTGTTTGCGATCTGTTGGCGCGAATGCATTCGCTTGCGATGGGGATGCGTCGACGTCGATTCAAGCGTGGATCACTGACGATGGATGTTCCCGAGGTCAAGATCGACCTCGACAAAAGTGGCAAGGTGAAAGGGGCTCACGTCGTCAAGCATACGGAAAGCCACCAGATCATTGAAGAATTCATGTTGGCAGCGAACCAAGCCGTCGCGACTTGGCTTGATGACCAACAATTAAACTTTCTGCACCGGATACACCCGGCACCCGATCGACGAAAGCTGCGGCAGCTCGAGCAGTTTGTGCGAGATCTAGGCTTGCCAGTGTCGACCGTTGAAAGTCGGTTTGAGATTCAAAGGATTTTGGACTTGGTCGCGGGAACGGCGTTAGAAGATGCGGTGAATTTTGCAGTCTTAAGAAGCATGAACAAGGCGGTTTATGGGCCGCATCGCGAAGGGCACTATGCGCTCGACATGGAGCACTATTGCCATTTCACCAGCCCCATTCGTAGGTATCCCGACCTGACCGTTCATCGTCTGGTGCAAAACATCCTCGACGGCAAGCAAACGCCCGATGATGCGTTTCCAGTCCTGCTTCGACTTGGGTTTCACTGCAGCGACCAGGAGCGAAATGCCGCAGCAGCCGAGCGAGATTTAATCTTGCTCAAGCTGTTGCACTTTATGAAAAAACAAGTCGGCCAAACGATGGAAGTGGTTATAAGTCGAGTGTTTCCCGATGGGATTTTCGCAAGATGCTTACAATTGCCCGTTGACGGGTACATCCCAATCACGTCACTTCCGCACGATAAGTATCGTTACGAGCGACATGGCCAAATGATCGCTGGTTTTAAGGAAGGCAATCAGTTTCGCCTCGGCGACCGGCTGCTGGTGAAGATCGCTAAAGTGGATTTGAGAGAGCGTCAGCTTTGGATGGATTTCGTTTCGAAGACCGCAGCAGGAGAAAAATTTAGCTGGAAAACAGCGCCAACCAGCCCTTCAAGCGGCAAAACCAAAAGTCGCAAGCGTGAGAAAGAGTCCAAAAAGAAAGGCAATATGGACCGACATCGGCGGTAGTGCGATTTTGGATTCCGGCTCGGACGCTCCGATTGCCTGAGGAAATTCATAAATCGTCCCCTGGCAGCCTAGAAAAATGGATGCGAGCGGCGTTCATTCTGGGTAGGATATTGGACATTGTCCTTGCCAAATGCGTTGTGCAAGGCCCTCCAACCCTTCTCCTCCCAGGGATATTTCAGCATGACACATGATTCCGACCGTCGTCAGTTTTTGAAGAAGTCATCGGCAGTTGCCGTCGGTGCGGCAATTCTTGGGGCGTCCGCACGCACCGTTCACGCGGCAGGCAACGATGTGATTCGTTTCGTCGTTATTGGCTGCGGTGGTCGCGGCAGCGGTGCCGCTCAGCAGATTATGGCAACCAAAGGCAACGTGAAATTGGTCGCAGTTGCTGACGCGTTTGAACGCAATGCAACGAGCATGATTAAGTCGCTCAGTGGCGAGTACAAAGACAAGATCGATGTCCCCCAAGATCGTATCTTTACCGACTTGGATGGATACAAAAAGGCGATCGATACCGACTGCGACCTCGTTGTGATCGCCACGCCACCGGGGTACAAGCCGCAGCAGTTTGAATATGCGGTCAACAAGGGCCGCCATATTTTCATGGAAAAGCCCGTTGCCGTGGATGCGCCTGGCGTGCGTCGTGTGCTCGCTTCGGTTGAAGCATCGAAGAAGAAGAACTTGATGGTCGGGATCGGCCTGCAGCGTCGTCACGAACCCTGCTACATGGACACGATCAAGCGAATCCATGACGGAGCGATCGGCGACGTCATCACTCAACGCGTTTATTGGAACGGCGGTGGGATTTGGTATCGAAACAAGGAAGCTGGCCAAACCGAAATGGCCTTTCAAACCAACAATTGGTACCACTTCAATTGGCTCTCCGGTGATCAGATCTGTGAACAGCATATCCACAATCTGGACGTCGGTTGCTGGGTCAAGAACGCCTACCCCGTCGAGTGCAACGGCATGGGTGGACGTGAACAGCGGATGGATGGCGATGCGAAGAAGTCGCAAATTTTTGACCATACATTCTGTGAATATACATTCGCCGACGGTTCAAAGATGTTCAGCCAAGGCCGTCATTTGGCTGGCGGATGGAACGAAGTTGCTGAGTTTGCGCACGGCACAAAGGGTACGGCGACTCCATCGGGTTCGATCCAAGGACCCAATGCATGGAAATTCACTGGCAAGAGCCCCAATGGCCATCAGCAAGAGCAGCACGATTTGATCGAGGCGTTGATGGCAGGCGATATTTACAACGAAGGTGAATACGGTGCAAAGTCAACCTTCACCGCCATCCTTGGTCGGGAAGCTTGCTACTCAGGCAAGGTTATCAAGTGGGACGAGTTGCTTACCAAGGGACGCGATTTGGCACCGGGCATTGATCAGTACACGCTCGAAACAGCTCCACCAACGGTTCCCGATTCCAACGGAAATTACCCGCACCCGACTCCAGGGAAATACGACCCGTTCGCGTAATGAATGACGAACGTTGAGTCATCCATAGCGTCGTTCTCGCATACCGGGAACGACGCTTTTTCTTTGGCCCTGTGTTCGGCAAATGAGTGTCGCCTTTCGCTCCGCGAAAGAGCGTTCTTTCGCGGAGCGAAAGGCGACAATAAAGGCATCGAAGCTGCGGAAGCCGTCTTGGAAATGCTTCGGCTACGCAGTTAGCGTAACGGGCGACCCTCTCGCAAGCGAGAGGGTTAAGTGCATCGCTATTCTCAAACCGTTTCGTCAGGCCAGCTAAGAACCGCCGTCGGTAGCGCGACTCACGAAATTGAAGTTTGGCGTGGCAAACGCGGCTATTCCAGGCCGGTTTGTATAGCACTTAGAAGACATCTTATTTACGATAGGTGCTCAGTCGTTCCCTAGTTCCCTAGCTCGTAAGGCCGCTCCATTGACTCGTCGCCAGACTCGCCGGTCGTCAACCAAATCGCGGCGACTGTTCATCCAGAATCTCGAGCCGCGGCAATTGCTTGCTGCGGACGGATTAACCGTTAGGTCCGATTTTGCCTCTGCCTGGTCAGATTCGACGCCTGTGTTGATCGATGTCCTGGCAAATGATGCCTTCGATAGTGACTACGCCGGCAATCGTCGTATCACTTCCGTTAGCACTGGAAGTTTAGGAGGGCGAATCGAGATGGCCGGTAACGGTAATGCGATCCGCTACACGCCACCGGCCAACATCAGCGGCTCCGAGACTTTTCAATACACCGTTGACGATCGGATGTCCGCGAGTGTTACCGTCCAAATTGCTTCGCCGCTAAAACCGTTTGAAGTCACGATCGACAACTTCAAAGACGAATACCAGTTCAACTTGCTCGCCGATGCGGTCTTCCCCGATGGCTACTCTGGCGCGAAACGTATCACGTTGACCAGTGATACAGCGTTCGGATCAGAAATTCGCATCAGCGACGATGGTCAATCCGTTATCTATCTCAATGATGGTCTCCAGTATGGCGACGACTCGTTCACGTACATCGTTGACGACGTCTACGTTGGCACCGCAAAAGTCACATCCATCAATCCTCTCGACGGCGACTCGTTCGAAGTCATTCAGAATAGTTCCGCAAGCAATCTTGCTGTACTCGACAATGACTTTCGACTCAGGACGGTCGATGGTCTTTCAGATATCATCTCCGAGCCTGCTTCTGCATTGACTCGCGCCAACGCTCGCATCACCCACGTGCTCGATGACGCCAAGGGGGAAGTCAAGATATCGGACGACGGGCAATCGCTTGTGTTCACGCCGGTCGCTAATGAATCTGGCTATCGAAGGTATCGCTATGTCGTTGATGGTCGCTTTGAGACAACCGTCTCGGTGGTGATTCAACGCCCTGTCGTAGACGACTACTTGATTGCTGATACCGATGGCGGTACTCACACGCTCGATGTCCTCAAGAATGACGAATACCGTTCGATATATCGAAGCGAGCCAATCCGAACGGTCGAGCGAGTGACGTCGGTTACGCAGGGCGACAAAGGCGGTACCGTGGCTGTCAATGCAGACGGTCGCTCTGTTTTATACTCGCCAGCTAGCGGATTTGTTGGCACTGAGACTTTCGAGTATCTCGCCGATGGCAAGCACTCCGCAACTGTGTCTGTGCAAGTCACACAGCCTGTTCGTGATGACAGCTTTGTAGTCTATCAGAACTCTAATAACACGCTTTTGGTATTGAAAAACGACTTCAACGTCGACAGCACGCTGACACGGACAATCACTTCTGTTTCTGACTCGACTTTACGTGGCGACATTCGCATCCAAAGTAATGGTTCGCTTCTCTATACGCCGCCCGCTGATTGGACGCTCGACGAATTCAAGCAAGACACTTTCACCTACACGGTGAACAACCAATTCACGGCGCGTGTTACTTTGTCGCTAGGAAGTCCGACAGTGGGTGATCAGGCGCGGATCGACCAGCCATCATCACGAATCATGGATGTTCTCAGCAACGACTTGTTCGGCCCAGGCTATCTCGGCGACCGCTTGATTACCAAGGTAACACAGCCGACCGGCGGCGGATCCGTCGTCATCAATGCGAATGGGAAAACCGTTCGCTACACGCCCGGAACGCTGAGTGAAACGTTTACTTACACCGTCGACAATCTGTTCACCGAATCCGTCTACATCAGCGTGATACCGTGGTTGAACTTTGACTCTGCGATTGCGGATCAGAATGGACCGGCGATTTCCGTGGACGTCTTGAGCAACGACTTCACAGCCCGCGACATCGCTGACTACGGTACATACCTTGGCCACCGCGAGTTGAGCGTTGATTCACGATCGAAGCACGGGGGCACTGTGCACGTGAGTCCCGACAACAAAGTGATCTATACGCCGCCCGCTGACTTCGCTGGACGAGACTCCTTCGCGTACATGATGGATAGTTTCCTGACGCAAACAGTTGCCGTCAACGTGATTCGACGCGCGGCTGACGATCGAGTACGAGTCGCACCGAATAGTCAAAACAACATCCTCAACGTCTTGGTGAACGACATCCACGGAGCTGACTACTCCGGTTCAGGGCTGATATCCAATGTCACCGCTTCATCCGCAGGTGCCGTAATCGCGATCTCCGGCGATCGGCGAACGCTGACGTACACACCAGCGGCTGGGTTTACCGGCGAAGACACTTTCGAATACACGATCGACGGCAAATCGAAAGCAACAGTGAATGTTTCCGTTCGCGAAAGTGCCGGAAGTCCACTTAACAAATTCAATTCATCTGACGAGTTTCGCGACTTCGTGCTCAAGCTCGCCGTCGAACGATACAAGGGCCAATTCGGTACTCGTGACTACAGATCTGATAATCGATATGGCTACGCGTTAAGTGCTGAATTCTCACAAACGAATGTCCAGGTTGCCGGCGTTGACGAACATGACATCGTCGAAACCGACGGGAACTACATCTACTCGCTACGTGGCAATGAGCTGACGATCGTTCGGAGCTTGCCAGCCAACGAACTCGAACTCGTTTCGCGAACGGTTATCGAAGGCATACCAGTCGGTATGTATCTCAACGGTGACCGCGTGAGCGTCATCTCTGAGCGATCCATACCCTCGATCTATCCAGTAATTTCAAACCCACTCGATCTACGCATCTCATCAACGTACATCGATCCCCGTGGGCGATATATTGCGCCATCGCTGCCAGCGGCGACCATTGTCACCGTGTTGGACGTCGCTGACCGAGCGAATCCGAGCGTCGTCCAGCGCACTGAATTCGATGGCCAATTCGAAGATTCACGTCGCATCCAAGATCAAGTGTTTGTCATTCTCAAATCGGATACGGTG
>JAYVSE010000064.1:0-16770 GCA_043775635.1 Planctomycetaceae bacterium
GTCAATCGAAGAACTTTCACTTTCGGCCATCGAAGACTTTCGGCAACGATGGATTAACAAGACCGGCAACCAAGCTTTGCAATCCGTTTCTGTTGATCAGATCTTAAGAGACGTTGAAGTCATCAGTGATACAGGCGTTACCTTCGCTGCGCTGATCTTGTTTGGAACTCGCGCGTCATTGCGAAAGTACCTTGCACGAGCGGAAGTGGTGTTTGAATACCGTTCATCGAATGCCGCTGGCCCAGCCAGTCAACGTGAAGAGTACACCGAGGGTTTCTTCCTGTATTTCGATCGTTTATGGGAACTAGTCAATCTTCGAAACGACAAGCAGCACTATGAAGATGGACCATTTGTACTGGAAGTAAAAACATTCCAAGAGCGTGCTGTTCGCGAAGCAATCCTTAACGCGGTAACGCATCGCAATTACCAGTTGGGCAGCAATGTCTTCGTTAGGCAATACTCCGATCGTTTGGAGGTCGACAGCCCCGGTGGCTTCGTTCCCGAGATCAATCCAGAAAACATCTTGTTTCGTCAATCACCACGCAATCGACGCATCGCGGAGGTATTTGCCAAATGCGGTCTAGTCGAACGCGCGGGACAAGGTGTGGACTTGATGTATCAGCTTGCGATTCGCGACAGCAAGCGAACGCCAGATTATTCTCGATCGGACCAATTTACTGTCAGCGTTGTTTTAGCTGGTCAGGTTCTCAATCGAGCCTTCGTTCGTTTCATACTTAAGTGCAACTATGACGACCTGGAATCGCTATCCACTCAGCAATGGTTAGCACTTGAAGCGTTTAGCCAAGAACAAGAGTTTTTTGGTTGTGCGCCAGAGTTGCTCGGTCGACTTCGTGACCTTGGGTTGGTCGAACGAGTATCGGGGGATCGCTACATTCTTCCCAGGCTTTATTACCAATTCCTAGATCGCGAAGCGTCCTACGAAAGAATGCGCGACAAGGAAGTGAAGAAGGAAGCGTTGGAGGCTTTTTTGAGCGCTTACCGCGTTGATGGTGCTCCAATTTCGAACCTCCAGTCTGTTTTGCCCAACGAAGATGCAAGAACTATTAGGCGTTTGCTGCTTGAACTGCAGGAAGAACGCCGGATTCATGCTTCTGGCGAGAAGCGTTGGACACGATACTTTCCAGGGTCGAACGAGAGCTAGCAAAATGATGCGTCTTTCTATGAACGCCTATCGGACAACAACCAGTCTTCGAATTGGTGAGTTCGAACCGAAAAACCAGCTTTTCCTTGCGTTTTCTAAAAACGCCTATCGGACAAGGTGCAGGAAATCCTCGAGATCCGCCGTCGTGCAGCTGCAAACATTTGGGAGAGCGGTCTATATTCGTCTATCGGACAAACCTAGTCCTCCAATCGTTGGCTACACGCCAGAAACCAGACAATTCCTGGGGTTTTCTATTTCCCTCTCTTTCTCAAACCGCTTGGCGCACGTTCGATTGCCCAGCGGCAACGAAAAATCAAACGACCTTAAGCCACCAATCGAATTTCGAGCAAAAACTGATGCCAAATCCTAATTCCTCATTCCCAATCGCTAATTCTAAATCCATGCCGGGAGTGAGCGTTACTTATGCAGGCAGCGGCAAGTCGATCACATCCAACGCGATGGGCATGCGTGCCATGCAAAGCCGCGTTTGGCAATTTCGTGGTGAACAATACTTGCTGTTAAAATCGCCCCCTGCTTCGGGCAAAAGCCGAGCGTTGATGTTCGTTGCTCTCGACAAGCTTCATCGCCAAAACATTAAGCAAGCGATTGTGGTCGTTCCTGAGAAATCGATCGGAGCAAGTTTCGGAAATACTTCGCTTGCGAAAGATGGATTCTTTTCCGATTGGACGGTCGCCCCGCAATGGAATCTGTGTAACGCACCTGGAACCGATGGCGGCAAGGTTGATGCGCTCGGACGATTTCTGGCATCGGATGATCGGTTGCTGGTTTGCACCCATGCCACGATCCGATTCGCATTTGAGAAATTTGGTGTTGAGGCCTTTGATGATCGACTCATTGCTGTCGACGAGTTTCATCACGTGTCGGTCAGCGAGGATAATCGGCTTGGTGAATACGTGCGTCAATTGATCGAACGCGACAAGACTCACTTAATTGCAATGACTGGCAGTTACTTTCGAGGCGATGCGGCTGCTGTCTTGATGCCAGAGGATGAGCGTCGTTTCGTCACCGTCACCTACACTTACTACGAACAGCTCAGCGGCTATCAACACCTGAAGAAGCTGGACATTGGCTATTACTTCTACTCGGGTAGCTACCTCGATGATCTGCCGAAGGTGCTCGACGAAAATGAGAAGACGATCATCCACATTCCCAACGTGAACAGTCGTGAGAGCACGCAAGACAAGCACAAGGAAGTCGAGCACATTTTGGAGACGCTTGGCGAATGGCTTGGTACTGACGATGCCACCGGATTCCAATTGGTGAAGACCTCGACAGGACGAATACTGAAGATCGCTGACCTGGTCGACGACGAGCCAATCAAACGCGAAAAAGTGTCTGCTGCTCTTCGCGATCCTGCGGGGCGTGAGAATCGAGATCATGTGGACATCATCATCGCCTTGGGTATGGCGAAAGAGGGCTTTGACTGGATTTGGTGCGAGCATGCGCTGACGATTGGTTATCGCAGCAGCTTGACTGAGATTGTGCAGATTATAGGTCGAGCTACTCGCGACGCGCCGGGCAAGACTCGAGCACGCTTCACGAACTTGATTGCCGAGCCGGACGCTGGCGAACAAGCAGTGACGGAAGCGGTGAACGATACGCTGAAGGCAATCGCTGCCAGCTTGTTAATGGAACAAGTGCTAGCTCCTCGTTTTGAATTTCGTCCCAAGACGCCTACGAGCGTTCCGCAATCCGGCTTGGACTATGGTCCCGATGGATACAAGCCGGACGGCTGCAACGTGGGCGTGGATGGGGCGACGGGTGGGGTGCAAATCGAGATCAATGGGCTCGCAGTGCCAGAGAGCGACGAAGCGACTCGGATCTGTCGTGAAGACTTGAACGAGGTTTTGGCATCGTTCGTTCAGGATACGAGGACAGTCCAGGACGGATTGTTCAACGATGAGCTTCCGCCACAAGAGACCACGCAACAACGAATGGGCAAGATCATTCGTGACAAATATCCCGACCTCTCAGACCAGGACCAAGAAGCAATCCGTCAACGGGCGATTGCAGCGTTGAATTTGGTTCAGATGGGTGGGGTGAAATCTGGCGGCGGTGGCGCAACTTCGAACACAGCACTGATCGACGGAATCCGCCGTTATGTGACCGATGTTCGCGATCTGAATGTCGATTTGATTGATTCGATCAATCCGTTTGGCGAGGCGTACAACATTCTTGCCAAAACGATGAATGAAGAGCGGTTGCGACAAGTGCAGTCGGCGATCGCTGGTCGTCGCGTGCAGTTGTCACCGGAAGAGGCTCGCGATCTGGCGAGGCGTGCGATCAAGTTCAAAAACGAACGCGGCCGATTGCCATCGCTCACCAGCCAAGACGCGTGGGAGCGACGCATGGCAGAAGGTATTGCGTACTTAGCGCGTATGAAGCAGGAAAGCAAGAATTAAGAATTAAGAATTAGGAATTAGGAAGGGCAAACGAATGAACAAAAAGAAAACAATAAAAGCGCGAGAGTCAACTCGTAATTCCTCATTCCTAATTCGTAATTCGTTTACTTCCGATGACGACGCGCTGTTGGCTGAGCTTGGTGTTGAAACCGAAGTCAGGCAGGATCAAACCTACACGGCCAAGCAAGAGCGGATCATAGCCGGGTTTGAAGACATTCAACGGTTCTTTCGCGAGCACGAACGGCTTCCACAGCACGGTGAAGGCCGCGATATCTTTGAACGCTTGTACTCAGTTCGGCTAGACCGAATTCGTGCCAGCGCCGAGTGCTTGACTCTGCTAAGACCGATGGACACAGATGGGATACTGGCCGATCGAGTTAGCGAGCCAACAGATGAGTACGAATTAAACAGTGACGACGAACTGTTGGAGGCCTTGGGCGTCAGTCCCTCGGACGACGACATCACGTCGATGAAACACGTTCGTTCGGCAAACGAACGGAATGCCGAACGGAATGTCCCTGAAGAAGTGGCCCAACGTAAGCCCTGCGAAGACTTCGATGCGTTTCGGCTGGACTTCGAAGCGGTCCAAGCTGACCTGGAAACCGGACGCCAATCCACCGAGCTGTTCAAGACGAGCAGTCGGTCTCAGATACACAAAGGCGATTGGTTCATCGTCGATGGTCAGAAGGCTTTGGTTGCAGAAACCGGCGATTGGTTTACTCCTGAGCACGGCGAACGCGATCGACGGTTGCGAGTCATTTTCGATAACGGTACTGAGTCAGATCTGTTACTGCGATCGCTGCGAAGGGCGCTAAACAAAGACGAGAACAGCCGCCGCATCGTGCCACCGCAGCCCGAAACTGAGGAGGACTTCAGCGACATTGGTCCACTCTTCTCGAATGTATTGGAAGACGGCGACTGTGAGTCAGGCGCTATCTACGTGGCTCGAAGCCTATCGGACAATCCGTTCGTACAAGAGAATCGAGAGATTTTGCACAAGATTGGACTGACCACCGGTGATCCCGAGAAGCGAGTGGCCGGCGCGAAGAAGGAAACAACCTATCTCTTTGCCGCAGTCGAGTTGGTGGCGGTCTATCGCCTAGCGAACATCAATTGTAAAGCGTTCGAGTCGCTGCTTCACAAGTTCCTTGCAAGAGCTCGAATCGATTTGGCCCTGGCCGATCGTTTCGGTGGCAAGGTTCAACCGCGAGAATGGTTCCTCGTTCCCTTGCCAGTGATCGAGGAAGTTGTTGAACGAATTAAGGATGGATCAATAAGCGACTATGTGTTTGATGTGGAAACAGCGAGCATGAAGCGACGGGGTAAGTAGATGCAGCTAGACGACAATTGTCATGTCGCCGCTGGCCGCTCAAGAAAGCACTCGTTCAACCGGTCTACTGGTAATTGATTTCTGTTGGTCGATACTGAGGTAGCGAAATTGCTGTGGTGGGTGAAACGTTTGCCAAGTTTCTCGCAATTCTGCGAGCGTAATTGGTTTCTCAAAGACTTTTACTTTCGAAAAATGAATACCGACTGCTAACGAATGGGTACGAAAGTAATCATCAAATTCGGCTCGGGTTACAGCCGCAAGCTTTCCCACATCTTTCCACAATTGATCTCGTTCGGTCGCATCAACACGATCGATTATGGCCGATGCCACCACGGCGCATGTTGGCATCGATGCGTAGATCACGAGTTGTGAGCCAACCTCTGCGCGAGGGACTCGCTTTCTCAACTCAACCGTCTTGCGGCCATCCAGTATTGCCTGGACATACCTCGGGTGTATCGACAAAAACAGCATTTTCTACTCCAGTTTAGTGGCCTGCAGATAAATCGTTTCAAATGCTTTTTGGCGTATTTCTACAGCAGAGACGAATTGCTGGCGTTTCATCCCGTCTTCTTCCAAAATTGCGTTTAGCTCGTCCAGCGAGATTGGCTGTGGAAACAGCTCGGTATTCGTGAATTCCATCGCGAAAGCGGAAGCGTTAGGTTCCCCAAAATGTTCCAGAAGATGCCGCCACTCAAAAACTCCTAGACGCTGGTATTCTCGAAATAGATTTTTGACTGTGCTCGTGACTCCTTTGGTCATTACCGAGCAGGCTCGAATGCAGCCACCTCCGCGTTGCTTGTTCCCACTCACATACCAAAGAATGCGAGCGAAGTCACCTTTCGGACTATTCCGAGGTTTCTTGTAATAAACAGAATCAGGATTGACCACCAGGCGAGTGTCCATCTGTAGTAGAGGACGGCTCCAAATTCGTGGGGAGGCTGCGCCGGGGTCAGACTTGATCTTCGGTTTTCAGCAGGGTAGACTGACGGTTTTTGCCATCAGTAGGAGAGCTAGAAATGCCTCGCATGCCGCGCTTGGAGTACTCGAATGCGATTTACCACATTGTTGCTCGGGGGGATGGTCGACGGAAGCTGTTCCATGATGCTGGTCACTACGGTCGATTCACTCAAGGTCTGATTGACGAGGTTGACCGAAGCTCGTGGTCAGTGATTGCTTACTGTTGGATGCCAAACCACATTCACGCCTTGATCCGCACCGCGCAACCCAATCTCTGCCGTGGTATGCAACACTGGCTGAGCGGATACGCCAATTGGTATGCCAAACGAAACCAGCGCACTGGTCACCTGTTCCAGGGACGCTACAAGTCGTTTCCGGTTGAAGACGAAGGATATTATTGGAATTTGAGTCGCTACATTCACTTGAACCCTTGTCGCGGTGCGAAACCATTGGCGTCGGATCCAGAATGTTACCCTTACAGCAGCTTTGGCGGCTACGCACGCAAAAGTCGTCAGGTCGATTGGATCGCATACGATGAACACCACCGATACTGGTCGGGGCTTAACGGTGGAAAAAACCCGTCTTTGTCTTACCGTGCGTTTGTTAAGGAAGGACTTACTGCCTCAACTGATCCGCAGATCCAGCGATTCAAAGATTGGGTTTACGGAGGCGAGGATTTCCTGAAACGCTTACTCGTGATGGCAGGGGGAGGAGATTCGGAGATAAACGCACGTCGAGTACGCAGCACGAAAGCACTGTCAGCGCAGCAAATCATCAGTATCGTTGCAGTGCATTTCGGTGTCGATGCTAGAGGCTACCGCGAATTCCGCAGTCCGGCCGGTGGCCGAGACTTAGCGGCGTACCTTTGCCGGCGTTATAGTGGAGCCACGCTCCGAGACCTATCGATCGAATTCGGGCTTTCTCACCCCGACGGTTCGGCAAACTTGGTGCGTCGAGCTAAAGTGAGACTGAAGGAGTCATCGGAGTTACGAAAGCAATGCCAGCAAATCGAGCAGAAACTCGGACTGAAAACCGAAGATCAAGTCTGACCCCGGCGCAGCAGCCCTGAAACGAGGAAGCGTAACCGTTGATGGCAAACGTTTGCACTTTTTGAATGGATCAAGCCATGACCCTGAAGTCGATCCCCGGACACTATTCACAACATCCGAGCTTCCAGCGATTTGTCGTTACGGTTGTGGACGTATTTTCGTTTCTCAAAACATTTGATTTCCAACTCGAATCATGCGGCGATGGAAAAAATGAATGTTCGGTTCGGTTTACGAATCAAACGACGGGTGTAGAGATTAGCTATGAAATGCCTGAATCTCCAGGCGTCTCATTGGCCCGTTTGAAACCGAATGGTCAGTTTAGTCGTGATCACTATGCGTTGCGGTTTATTCTTCTTGAGCGATATCCGGAATTCGACGTTCGCGAAGCATTAAAACAGTCCTCATCTGATAATGGCTTTAAGCCTCTATTGCAGTTATATGCGGACGAAGTGAAGGATTACGCCGCCGACGTATTGGTCGGCGATTTCTCAGTTTTTGCATTACTTGATAAACACGTAAAAGCAGAGATGCGAAAGATTGCGATGTTAAGGAAGAAGAAATTGAGGCGATGAATAATGAGAGAAGTTAACGTTTTGAGAAGTGTGTCCCTGACGCCTCCGTCAATTCGCTATCCACGGCAACGACTACGGGAACGGTGAACGCCTCGGGAACCATTGGCACTGCCACCAGCGGCACGGTCGATATCTTCGCTGGTGGCAGTCTCATTGTTGACGTGACGGCGTTGAATAGCGTCTCATTGACGGCCTTGAACGACGCCAGCGCTGTCGTTGATACGGCAGGTGATCTAAGTCCGACACGTACCGGACACTTATTTCCCGCTTATTGCTAATCGTGGAAGTAAAGAATCGCATTTTTGCAACCGCGACGCGAATCATGTTGTAGGGTTTACCGAATCGAACCGTCTTCGCTTGACGGCGAAGACGGAACATTCGGAATGATTGCTCTCACCCTTACCATGGTTCGAGGTCCTCGAATAATGAGCATAACGAATCGATCATCCGTCCGACCGCCACGAGCATTTTCGCTTCTTGAGTTGATCCTTGCGGTTGTGATTATCTCCACCGTCGTTGCCATTTCATTGCAATATTTGCGTCCGACTGACGAAGCCGCTCGACAGCGATCTTGCGACGTGACGCGGCAATCGCTGCAAAACAATGCTGATCGCTTTTTCTCTGTGGAGGGAAACTGGCCAAGTCGCGACCTCCGCGAAATCGCCACGACAACATTGGCGGGTGACAGCTTGCCGCTATGCCCATGCGATGGCGGTAAATATGAGATGAGCGGCGCCATCGTGATCTGTCCGACTCACGAGTCGACAAGGCACTAACTGCCCAGCGTCAAGTTGGTTGACGCATTGTCGATCACTGCCAATACAGCCTTATAATGTTCACTATGAGAAAAAAATGCGTAATGCTTTTTCGTTACTTGAAGTTGTCGCCGCTGTCATCATCATTGCCGTCGTTGCCGCGGCAACCATGGCAACGATTGCTCCGATGCGTGCCAAGTCAGAGCAAAGGTTGAATGACCAGACGATGGCATCACTCAATGGAATGTCACACAATTATTTCCTTGAGTACGGCCAATATCCACCCCAGGGAGCAAGTTCGCTTGCCGATGCAGGTTACCTTTCGACCCCCGATGAAGCCGTAACGGTTCAGCTCGAAAAGTTGTCGAAGTCGCTCAGTTACGAACCCAAGACAGGCGTGTTTCGCAAGCACTAGGGCTAGGCTTTCGTCGGGTTCACCCATTGGCAAGCCCATTAGGGCCAAAGCCGAAACTTCCGCTGGGCGAGCCAGCGAGATTTCTTGCGGGGGAACATCGCTTGGTAGGGCCGATGCCCATCGCTGAATTATCATTTTCTGATCATGGCCCGACGGAGACAAGCCCCACGCCGTGAAGGATAATTTAGCGGAATGGCGCGAGCCATCCGGTGCCTCAAGCTTCAGCGAGACCGGACGGCTCGCGCCGTACCGCTAAAACTGTTTAATTTGCTGAAGAAAAATCCTTCGCGGCGTAAGGACAAGCCCCGGTCGCGGCGAGATAATGGAACGTCGTGCTTGTATCGATTAAAGTTCCTTAGGGCGTCCCACCGCGACTAGCCGCTCAACTTGCGGCGCTGTGTCATCATCGGGATCAATCGCATGGCACTCAAACAATGCGACCGCTGCCGTCGGCATGACGGTATCGATCGATGCTAAGTGCGAAACGAGCTGTTCCATTCCAGGGTTGTGACCGACGACCAGCAAACGCTTCGGACGCTTTCCATCGGCATCAATCCCCTCGCATCGAATGTGCTCGAGAATGGTGTTCGGGGAAGCGAGATAAAGTGAACCACTTCGAATGACAAATGGTTCGGTTTTCCAGTGCTTGATCAACTTCTCGATGGTTTCTTCGACTCGCTTTGCCGTTGAGGCCAAGATCACGGATGGCACGGCATCATGATCATCCAGCCAACGGGCCATCTCCGGTGCGTCTCGTCGTCCACGTGCGTTTAAGGGGCGATCATGGTCGGACAAACCCGCTTCGGCCCAATCGCTTTTGGCATGTCGCATCAACGCGAGCGTCCATCGAAGTTGCGTGGAAATGGCGTGCATCCTCAAAAAATTGATTTAAAGAATCGCTGATTCAAAATTGATCTTGGTCATTCACAAGTTTACGACAAACCTGCCAGTGGGCCAGCGCCACAATAATCCGCGTTTCCAAACGTTGTCGTTGGATGCCCCATGGCAGCGGCGACATTGAGCAGCAGTCGGTTGTGAGGGACCTTGTCGAACTTCATCGACCGGCCCATGTTAAAGTCCAATCCTCCGCCGACAAGCACGAAGGGGATGTCATCCAATGTATGCGAATTGCCTTCGCCAAGTTCGTTTGTCCAAATGATTGTTGTGTTGTCAAGCATCGTGCCCTCACCTCCTGGCTCCGGTGTTTCCGACAAACGTTTCGCCATGTAGGCGATCTGTTCACAAAACCAAACATTGATTTTTGTCAGCTTCTCAACGGCCTCTTCATTGCTATTCGGTTCGTGCGACAACTCGTGGTGCCCTTCGTTGATGCCGATCCATTTCATCTTCGCCCCACCCACGCTGTTGGTATATTGAAGCGTTGCAATTCGATTGAAATCGGCGGCGAAAGCGTTGATCATCAAATCGATTTGCATCCGACTTAATTGAGGCATATTATCGTTTTCCTCGTCTACGCCTGCAGGCATTTCGGGGACTGCGTGGCCTATGTCCTGCTTTGTTGCCGCAAGTTCTTTTTCTTGCTTCATCTCTTTCTCAAGATCACGAATCATCGTTGCATGCTGTTCAAGCAAACGGCGATCTTCGACGCTGAGCATTGTCTCCACTTTCCGAAAGTCTTCATGCAGGTGATCAAGCACGCTTGCCAACGTGTCGCGATCTTTGACTTGACCGTAAAGCTTGTCAAACATCTGGTAAGGATCAGCGATCGGGGCAACCGGTTGGTTCGGACCCGAGTAGCACAACCGCGTCCATGTATCCGCTCGATCAGGGACCATCACACCGAACTCAAGTGAACCGAATCGTGTTTGCGTGGTCGGGTCTGCTTGCAACTTTGACTTCAGATGCTGATCGAGCGAAATGCCTCGCGACCAACCCGCCGGTGTATCACTACCTCCCTGGACGTCGCCAGGAAACAGCTCAATACCAGTCAACAGACACGCGATGCCTCGCATATGGCCGTCACCGTCACCTCGTATTTTGTCGCAGACTCCATGCAGCGTTAATGTCTGACTTCGAAATGGTTCTAAGGGCTCCAGAATTCGTTTAAACGACTCCAGCTTGCCTTCCGCATCCGGCCAAAAATTTTTAGGGATGACTCCATTGGGTGTAAAAACGACAACTAAACGCTTGCGTCGAGTGCCCGTTGACGCCCAACCCAAACTCGACAGGTTCATCAAGAATGGTAAAGCCGCAGCCGTGATTCCGGTCCGGCGAAGAAATTCGCGTCGATGGGTTGAGCCAGTCATCTAAGGTCTTTTGGTTGGTGGTCTATGTTTCGTTCACGGTTTGAAATGTATTGGACTACGTTGAGCCTGGAAGTTTTGGCCCGATCGTCGCAACCACGGCAATTTCGACAATGAGCTCGCGAATATTGAAGCCAGTGTCCCGAAATTTCTGTTTCATTCGATTCATCGTATCATCACCGTAGGCACCTATCGGCTGCTTCACGAAATGCAGGAACAATCGATTGATGAAAGCAGATTGCGCATCGTCGCTGGCTACAAGGTAGTGGGATAACTCGCGCGCGCCATTGAACGGATGATTGGCACCATCACGATCAACGTAACTTCCGGACGCATTGATCGGCTTTGCTTTTTCCTGGTCACGCCAATTCCCAACTGCGTCGAATTGCTCCAGTGTGAAGCCTAGTGCATTGATCGTGATATGACATGATTGGCACGCGGTCAGCCCCGTCTGAAGCTCGACGCGCTGGCGGGTCGTGAGGTCGGCGTGCAAATCAGGGCTCAAAGGTGCGAATGCTTCCGGCGGCGGACGCATGACTCGTCCTAGCAGATGGCGAGTCAAAAAAACGCCTCGGTGGATCGGCGATGTGGAGTCGTTGTATGCGAGCGCGCTCATTAGCAGCGGATGCGTAAGGACGCCGACGCGAAGCCGTTCGTCTGAATTTGTTCGAGAAAATTCACCGTTTGATTGTTCTCCGCTTGGCTTCCAAGCAGCTCCATAAAACTGTGCCATTCGTTCCGAACTGTATGCCCAGTCGGCTTGCAGCAGTTGTCGAAAATCACTGGCTTCACTCCAAACGACCGACTCCAGGAACATGTCCAATGAAGTACGCAAATCGCTCACTAAAGCATCATCAAATTTCGGAAAGTGCGTTTCGTTTTTCGAGAGCTGCCCAATGCGAGAAAGATTCAGCCATTCGTGCAGGGCCGCCCGCGTCTTGGCTTTTGTTCTCGCATCGTAGAGCATTCGTTTCGCCATCTCGCGAATCTGTGGTTCCGTATTTAAGTTGCCTTTTTCGGCCTCACGCCACAGAGGTTCATCAGGAATGGAGTCCCACATCGCCAGGGCAAGACGGCTTGATTTTTGAAAATCAATGGAGCTGTCTTGGGCGAGCGATGGATACAAAAACCTTGGTGATTTCAATGTCAAAAGCACCATTCGGCGAAGTGCCTCATCTTCATCGTCGGTCGCGGCCAACTGGTCGTCGACGTAGAACTTGTGCAACTCCTCGCCAGCAGGTCTGCGTAATGCAACGTCGACAAACTCGTTTGCAAATTTCCGCAGCAGGTCTTTTCCTTGAGGCGCATCCTTCTTCTTGCTCCAGTCCTTGCGATAATGAGGCCACAGGTCTTGCGTCACTTTGTCAGCGAATTCAATCGCACCTTGCGTGGTGGCTTCATCCCATTGGCGACTGATTGTCGAACCTCGTTCGTAGCCAGCGCTGCGATCATCCGCCGGCAAATTCGTTTGCGGTGCAAAGGACTTCTCGAACCAGCCAGGAATCAAGTAGCGGTTGGGGATCGGCTGCTCGATTCCGTTGGGCATCTTCCAGGCAAGAGTAAAACGTGCGGGGACGTTACCCGTCTTTCGCTCTCGTTTAATGAATTCGCAGTTCAATACGTAAACGTGGCCTCCGACGAGTTCAAGATTCTTTCTAAACTCAGCACTGTCGCCCGATTGAACATGGTTGTCGAACAACGGATTGTCAGGATCAATGAAGCTGACTTTAAATGACCCCATTCCCTTGACGATCAATTCGTAACGTCCTGTTTCGGGAATCATCAATCCGCCAGTCCAATAGATTCCAAATTTCTTGTTCTCAATGCCTTCGCCGGGGCTGCCATCGCCAAAGTCAAAATCGATCATCGGATCAACTCGCTCAAACGCTTTCTTATCGTCCTTCCAGCCTGCGTGATTGAAGTAGATCGCCTTCATCCCACGCTCGGCGCTGGCGACGTTGCGGCGACGAAAATGGTCATAAAGATCACTTAGGCTTTGGCGATATTGTTCGGCTGTTAAGCGAGCCATCGCAGCGCGCGGCGGAGCGTTTCTGGCTTGTGCATCCTCGCCATAGAAGGTTCCATAGGCATAAATCGCCGCTGCCAACGCATCCTCGCCCTGACAAGCTTCCGGTTCGCCCTCAGGCATGGTGCGGTCGATGAGAACGGCCAATTCTGAAATCGATCGATCGCCGATCAGCGGATCTTCGTGCTCGCCGGCAACTCCTTGGCCTTTTTCACCATGACAAGAGGCACACTTTTGCGAATAAATCGTCGCGCCTCGCGTTAACAACTCAGCTCGTCGCGTCTCATCAAGTTGGACCGTTCCATGGCTGGCAATAATCGCCAAAGCCGTTGAGTCCGCTGCCAATAGTATCGACTCAAAGCGGCTCGCCAATAACGAAGCAACCGCGAGACAGCAAACCTTCCAAAACAAGGGATGCAGAATCATTGGTGGCTCACGATCGATAACCGTTGTTCCAGCTCGAAACACAAAACTTACCTTCGAGTCAGTTTGTCGTGGCAATTGACAGTAATGTAAATGGGCGGGGCCACGACCGTCCTATCGTTAGCAACGATGTCGATTGGTGGCAAATGGGTGGGTATCTGCAAGAGATCAACTTCGTCGCTTGTCGATCAATTAATTATAGCTGAGAGGACGCAAATGCCAACGCCAAACATCGCATTCAGGTGGGAGCGATCCACGCATCCCTACTACCGTTGCCTGACGGCAACAACGTTTTGCATGATTTGTAAGGCTAGAAAACACCACATTGCTGTTTGCCATTTTTGGCTGAATGACACGTAATTGCCCGCTTGAAATGATTCGAATAGCCCCCACAGCGGCAGCAACAACACCGCTGCGGACAGCGCGAAAATTCCGTACTTCAAGTATCCTCGTCCAAAGCTTGAGCGGACGCAGCAGACGGCCACGACCGTCGCTAACAGCCAATACATGGCAACGCCCATGCCCGTGAGCAGGTCAACAACGAAAAAACCGACGAGCCCACCGACAAACGACAACATGAGGCAGGGTGCCACGAGGTTCGAAAGACGAATCTCAGGGCTGCGTAATAGATTCCTGCCAAACGGATGAAATCGCAGGAACGTTTGAAACAACGGTGTGGCGATCCAAGTCAATATTGCAAACATGAAATAAGCGAGAATGATCGGCAGGCTAAGTGCCTGGATCGTTGGATTCGTCCTACCCACGGCACCTAATGCTTTCATCAAAAACCAGCCGCCAAATAGAACAAACATTTGTTGCTGTGCGGTCATCCGGTTCAACCAAGAATAGAACCGGTGAACGGCTCGAAAGACGATGCTGCGCGACGAGATCGCTTCCATCATTCCGCTTCGTGCCGACTCGTTCATTGGGTTCAGACGCAGCGCCTCGCGAAACGCAACCCGTGCTTCCCGATGCTTGCCATTTTGCAATAGCGCGAAACCAAGCATTGCGTGCGAGTCATCATCATCCGGGTCCATCCGCAGCGTTTCGACGGCCTGTTCAAGCGAGCTTTTTACTGCGCCTGTTCGCTCCAGGCCAAGCGACAGCAGGTTACGGCACTGGATACTTTCCGGGTCAAGTTCAAGCCCCTTTCGCGCTGACACCAGCATGGCTTTGAAACGGTCAAGCGAGTAATCGCATCGTGCACGCATCGCCCAGGTGGATGCATCCAAGGGATCGAGCCGGATCGCTTCGTCGATCGCTTGACTCGCCGCAGGATATTCCTTGCGATTCAATTGAACCAGCGCGAGAGCGTAATGTGACAATGACTCGTTCGGTTCGGCAGCCACGGCTGCTTGAGCCTCATAGAGTGCCGCATCGTACCGCGTCTCATCCTCGGCAATGCAGATCGCCAGCAGCGCATGGGCACGAGACTCCGACGGAGATTGAGAAAGAATTCCCCGCAACTCGGATTCCGCATCGCCGTAGCGACGTTGACCGATGAGAACGAAGGCTCGCTGATAACGCAGTTCCATGGATGCTCTTAGAGTTTGGGTTCGTGCAAGAACTCAGCGATGAGTCTTTAAGTATTCCAGAATATCGTCGTACACACCGCCCTGGTTGCTATAAAGCGCATGGTTACGCGCCGTTGAAAACCATTCTTTGGTGCTGGGACGAACGATCTTCGCTGCGGCCAATAGATCTGCCGTTCGCAGCGGTTGCGGGCGACCGGTCTTGATCGCTTCATGCAATTTACTTTCGACCGCAATGTCCACGACGGCTTTCAAATCCGCACCAGAAAAATCCACTGTCTTTGCAGCCACCTTCTTGGTATCGATCGATTCAACCGGCTTGCCTTTAACAAGGATCTCCACGATCTGTTCGCGGGCTGCTTGATCGGGTGGCGGAACAAAAATCACACGATCGAAACGTCCCGGACGTCTGAACGCGGAGTCCAAGTGCCACGGTGCGTTCGTGGCTGCCAAACATAGCACCCCGTCGTTGTTCGTCTCGACTCCGTCGAGTTCAGACAAGAACTGATTGATCAGTTGCCTACCACCACTGTGTCGCATGTCCGATCGACTGGCCCCTAAAGCGTCGACCTCATCAAAGAACAAAACGCAAGGCTTGCCACGCCGCGCGGTTTGAAAAATTTGATGCAGATTCTTTTCGCTCTTGCCAACCCACATGTCCAATACGTCGCTGATTCCGACTGACAAGAAACTTGCTCGCACTTCGCCAGCCGTCGCCCGCGCAAGATGAGTCTTGCCACATCCAGGAGGCCCATACATCAGCACACCACCGCCAATTTTCTTGCCGTAAGCCGCAAACATATCTGCGTGTTCAAGCGGATAGATCAGCTTGATACGAACTTGCTCCTTGACGGACTCCATACCGCCGATGTCTTTGAAACCGATGGTGGGTCGCTCGACATCGACGGTCGATTGGTTCTCGTCGTTGTCGGTTTCATCACCGGAAAAACCTTCGGCAGTAATCCGTTCTCTTGCGGGTGGATCCGATTCATCACTGGAATCACGATAACCAATCAGACTTTCAAGTTCTTCGTCTCGGATGTCAGGGTCAAGATCAACGGCTTCGCGATAGCTCGCACTCGCCGAGGAGGCTTCCCCGTTGGCATGCATCAAGCGAGCATGCAACAACAACACGATTGGTTCGTCGCGATGCGCTTCCATCAGCGTTTCGACGATGGCAAGCGCATGCGACAGCTTTCCCTCACGTCGATAGGTATCGGCAAGACCGGTTTGCAGACGCACATGCCCGGGGCGATGTTTAAGGGCATCTCGATACACGGCGATCGCATCTTCAAAACGATTGAGCGTCACAAGGTATTTCACAAGATGTTCGACCAACGCTAGATTGTCTGGTGAAAGTTGAACGGCTTGCCGCAGCGCTTCGATCGCTGCGTTATGGGGATCATGCGTCGACATGAACGTTGACTCCTTTGAATTCAACCAGTGTATCCTGCGGTGCCGTTTCTTGCTCACGGTTTTGTTTGTCGATGCGCTCGTCCACCTGACGAATAGCAAGACAGGCTGCCACCGTGATCAACAATCCAATGCAAAAAAGTATAAACGGAACGACAAAGCCGCCACCGCTTCGCTCCAGTCGATCGAATGCCTTCGTCGGATCCAAGGCAAGTTCCTTAAAACGTAATGCCGTAAAAACCATGACACCACGCCAATCATACCGGTACTCCGGGGGAGAAGGGCTGGGGATGAGGGGGAAAACCGGTGAAATCATCATAAAAACGCGTTGTTCGCTAGCCCCTCACCCCCGGCCCCTAGTATCTAGAGGCGGACCAGAATTTTAGTCATCGTGTGACTAAATTAGCAACCGGAAACTGATGCTTCCAAACGTCTTGTAGATCGATTGC
>JAYVSE010000065.1:0-40027 GCA_043775635.1 Planctomycetaceae bacterium
TTGCATAAGTTTTCGCACATTACTCGTTAAACCGCGTGCCCATCGGGCCGCGTGTTTTGAGGCAAACGCGCGGGGCGATGCCCACGCGGTTAAACTAAGTAACTTGTGCACGGGTGCTTACGTGCCTGGTGATCCTGCTCTTCGAGGAATTCATAAATAGCGATACCTGTCGCCAAAAATTTCTGGCAACTAACACAGTCCATTGCGTTAACGTGGTCGCGATGAACGGTCGACGAGAATCGCAGCCGGGCAAGTATTCACAATAACGGGCGAGGGCTGAACGACCATGGCAGGAACGTTGTTTCCGGTTTTGCAGACTCTCGCGTCAGCGTGGCTTCGACTTTCCGATTACAATCTCCCGGCACTGTGTTTAGCATCGTGCGGCAAATGAGTGTCGCCTTTCGCTCCGCGAAAGAGCGTTCTTCCGTTCTTTCGCGGAGCGAAAGACGACAATAAAAGACCGCTCGATGCACATCGCAAGCGGCAGCAGGAAAAACATCCGACGTTGACGATGACGGGCATGTACAACGTGCTGGAAAAATTGCGATCGGGCGAACCGCTGACCGCCAAAGAACAAATCATTCACGAACAGGGACTGGTGTCGGTGCTCAAGCAAATTCACGACGACCTCGACGCCGCTGTCTTCGATGCTTACGGCTGGCCTCACGATCTTGACGACGAAGAAATATTGCAACGTCTGGTCGACCTCAATCACGAGCGAGCTGAAGAAGAAAGCCGAGGCATCATCCGTTGGCTGCGTCCCGAATTTCAAAACCCGCAGCACGGCAAAACAACCCAGTTTTTATCGTGGCGATTTACGAAAAGCTGCCAGGAAACTCGGTTCGCGTAGTAACGGTGTACGGCGTTCCTGAACCTTGAGGAGAATTCATGGACAATAAAATCGACGTTGAGAAGTTGCCTGCCGACTCTCGCGAATGGACGGAGGAAGAGTACCGGGCTTTTTTGGCGGATGTCCAAGAGGAATTTCCTCCGGCGGCTGAGTTTAAGCCGCAAGGGATGGGCGTCGGGTTTCATCAAGCGCGCCTGGCAGCCGGAATGAGCCGCTACGCGGTCGCGAAGGCGGCGGGCATTCCAGACCCGCGAACGGTGAAGCAGATCGAAGCGGGCCATGATGTAAAGTTGTCGAGTCTGGAAGCGGTAGCGAAAGTGTTGGGCTTGAAGTTACAGGTGGTGGCGGCTTTGGCGCTAGCGACTACGGTTCACTCAGATTGCTTAAGTCCACGCTATTCGGCACAAGGCCATTGGGATCGATTTGGGACAGTCGAATTAAGTCCACGCCATTCGAGTCAAGCTCGTAAGGGCCAGGAAAAAGACGTGTGGTACAACGAGGGCAGAGCCTCGCAACCAGATACTCAGTTACGGGCGATCAGCGAGAAGTGTCATTTTTTCGACTTTCGTAGGTCAGGTCTCCTGCCCCGAACCTACGCATGTTATCATCTGAGCAAAAGCGGTCCCTCACTCCTGGCGATGCATTCTTTCACCGAACTGAGACCATGATGATGCGGACTTTCTGCTTGGGACTGCTTGTCGGACTCGGCTACGGGCTGTTCAGCGAGAATTTTGCCATTGGCGAAGAATCTCGCCCCAACGTCGTCATGATTCTCAGCGATGACCAAGCGTGGGGCGACTACTCATTTATCGGGCATCCACACATCCAAACGCCCCGACTGGATGCACTTGCTGCCAGCGGCCTGACGTTCACTCGAGGCTATGTGCCCGACAGTCTCTGTCGGCCATCGCTAGCGACCATCATCAGCGGCCTGTATCCACACCAACACGGGATTGTCGGCAATGACCCTCCTCTGCCTCCTGGTGCCTCTAAGCGAGCGGCCCGCGGAACACCGGGGGCCCATCATCGAGATCCTGAATATCTGGCGGTCCGTAACGACTACCTGCGTCACGCCAAAGCCATGACTACGATGCCGAAATACCTAGCGCCGCTCGGTTACCGCTCGATGCAATCGGGAAAATGGTGGGAAGGAAATTTTTCGATTGGCGGATTCGATGAAGGCATGACTGTCGGCAATTTTGCCAATGACGGAAGGCACGGCGACGCTGGCCTAAAAATTGGTCGCGAAGGCCTTGCACCAGTCGAAAATTTCCTCGACAGATGCAGCACTTCAAAACAACCATTCTTCTTGTGGTATGCCCCGATGCTACCACACACTCCGCACGATCCGCCCGCCGCGTTATTGGAAAAGTATAAGGACAAGACGGATTCACTTTCAATCGCCAAATATTGGGCCATGTGCGAGCGGTTCGACCAATCCTGTGGTGAGCTTTTCGACGCGATCGAAAAACGCGGAATGACAAACAACACGATCATCGTTTATGTCACGGATAATGGCTGGATCACAGACCCGAATGAATCCAAGTATGCACCGCGCAGCAAACGCAGCCCAAACGAAGGTGGGATTCGAACGCCGATCATGGTCAGTTGGCCTGGACACATTGCCCCGCGCCGCGACGATACACACCTGGCATCGTCGATTGACCTAGTGCCAACAATATTGGACTTGGTCGATTTGGAAATTCCCGCTGCGTTGCCTGGTATCAGCCTTGTCAATAACGAAGCGCTGAATGATCGCAAGGCAATATTCGGCGAAATCTTCGAACATGATATTGTTGCTATGGATGACCCAGCGGCAAGCTTGATGTATCGCTGGGTGATTGACGACACGTTTAAACTGATTGCTCCAACGGCGCGCATGAAAGGCGAGTTGCCACAACTTTACCGCTTAGACAATGACCCCGAAGAAAACCACGACCTCGCGACAGAAATACCAGAAGTCGTGAGCGCTTTGATGAAGAAGTTGGACGAGGCATGAGTCGGTATTTGAACATCGCGGCCTATAAGTTTGTCCCGCTGGCGGAACGCAGGCAACTGCGGCGTGAACTGAGAGCCGCGTGCGAAGCGGCTGAGCTGCGCGGCACGATTCTGCTCAGTCGCGAGGGCATCAATATGTTCATTGCCGGGAAAGAAGAACCGCTGCGCCAGTTTCTAGCTTTGCTAACCAACAAGCCGCAATTTACGGGGCTTGACGTCAAGGAAAGCTGGAGCGACCACCAGCCGTTCAGCCGCATGCTGGTGCGTTTGAAAACTGAGATTATCTCGCTGGGAATCCCAGGTATTGACCCGCGAAATCGAACTTCCCCCAAGGTGAGCGCTACGGAGCTGAAGCGATGGCTAGATGAAGGTCGCGATATCACGTTGCTCGATGTTCGCAATGATTATGAGATTGGCATTGGTACGTTTACCGGCGCTCGTGCGATCGGACTTGATCACTTCCGCAACTTTCCAGCCGCCGTTGCTACGCTTCCTGCAGAACTGCATGGCAAGCCAATCGTGATGTTTTGCACCGGTGGAATCCGCTGCGAAAAAGCTGGGCCTTATATGGAACAACAAGGTTTTAAAGATATCTACCAATTGGATGGTGGCATTCTCAAATACTTTGAAGATTGCGGCGGTGCCCATTATGACGGAGACTGCTTCGTTTTTGACAAACGAGTCGCACTCGATCCCAACCTCAAACAGTCGGGCTTGGCTTTATGCTTTGTCTGCCAAGCGATCCTGACGCACGAAGATCAAGCGTCTGCGCACTACGTGATCAATCGGTCGTGCCCGCATTGTTTCCATGATCGTGATGAGTCGCGAAAACAGCCGACCATCGAAGAGCGAAATCTTGCCATTCGCGCTGCAACGAAGCCGCTGCCCGGAAGCATCCCCTACGACAATGTTCGTCCGATTCGCATCCCTGAGAAACTCGCAGGTGTCGCATTGATGGAATGCGTCAAAGATTTATTTCCTCATATGGGTGAGGCCTATTGGGTCGACGAATTCACAGCCGGACGCGTGCGACTTGGGGACAGGATCGTTGATGGAAAAGCGATCGCCAAGTCCGGCCAGCGATACTCGCATTGGTTTCCGCTGACCGTGGAACCAGACGTGAATGCTGATATCAAGGTGCTTTTTGAAGACGCTTCGCTGGTTGTTGTTGATAAGCCTGCTCCGCTTCCGATGCATCCCAGCGGCCGATTCAACCGCAACTCGCTGATCTGGATCTTGCGGAGCGCGCTGGAAATGCCCTGCTTAAGACCGGTGCATCGGCTCGATGCCAATACAACCGGGGTCGCGATTTTTGCCAAAACCAAAGCCGTCGCCGCCGAAATGCAACGGCAATTCGATGCGCAGCGGGTTTCGAAGACTTATGTGGCGCAGTGCTATGGCGTGCCGAGCGAAGAGCGATTCACCTGCGATGCACCATTGACACGGTTTGCCTCGGTCGCGGGCAGTCGAGAAATTGACGATGGCGAGTCAGACGAGGCGACGCTTCAGTGCGAAACACGTTTTATTCGCTTGCGACCCGCTGATCACGACACCGCCATTGTGCAGGCTCAACCAATCACGGGACGGACCAACCAGATCCGGCTCCATCTGTGGCACTTAGGACACCCAATCGTCGGCGATCCGATGTATTTGCCGTGTGGCAAGTTAGGCGAAATTCAGACGCTGGACCTGCCGTCTTCTCGGTGTGAACCGATGCGATTGCATGCGTGGCAAGTGGAGTTCAAGCATCCGCTGACCCGCGTGTCGATGCGGTTGACCGCACCTGAGCCGACCTGGCTGCCGCAGCCACTCACGAATTGATGCCATCCCCCGTGGTCAAAAATCAGGCGGAAAGCTATCCTAACGGTCTTGATGTAACCAACCCAACCACTCCTTCAATCACATTTCATTATGGCCCGAAAGGTCGTTAACCGAAAGGCAAAGGCCGCCGAAATCGAAGCGGCTGCCGCGCTCGAGAAAGCATCGCCGAAGAAAAAGGCCACCAAGAAAAAGGCCACTGCTCGCAAAACCACTCGCAAAACGAAGGGCAAGGCGGCTGAAGATGTTCGCAAGAAATTGTATTGGGGCGTTTTTAGCCAAAACCTCAAACGCGTCGCCGTTTTTGAGTTCGACCAAAAAGTCGATGCGGAAGCACGGGCCGAAGAATTAAGCAAAGGCGGAAAAAGCCCTCACTTCATTCAGAAAGTCAAAGAAGAAATCCAGCTCGAATAAGTAACGTCGTCAAACACGGCATTGATCAGTCGCAGCTTAGTTCGAGTTTTGCACTTTTTGCAAATCAAAAAGCTCGCGAAGCCGGTCGAAAAGTGTAAAACTGGAACTTAGGACCGTTCGATTAATCACTGTCCGAATTTTGACGTGGGATAGGCTGCCAGACTTTTTTTATCCCACAAGTCGAGACAGACCCCTGTGAGCTGGGTTGTTAAAAAACTGGTACTGACACGCGATTTGATTGATAGGGTTTTGTTCCTCACGACGTGCACTAGTGGCCAAGTCATTCCGTCCACTGACGCGAGGTCAGTGGGGCGGAGGATTTTGGCAGCGGCTATCGGAATCTAGCCTGTCAGTCACCGGTCCACCGACCAAGGTCGGTGGTGCCGACTTAGCACCGACCAAAGGTCGGTGGTTTTTGCTCACCACTGACCTTGCGTCAGTGGTAGCATGGCTGAACGGCTAGCATGACAACCCCCAAACATGCGTATCACCCATCTCAAATGCTCTCCATCGACCTCGCGTCGATGGTAGCACGACTCGTAAAGCTAGGTCAGAACAAAACTTGCGCAACCCAAAACCCGTGTCAATAGCAAATTTTTAACAGTCCACCTGTGAGCTCGACTCACAGGCGAATAAGTTTTGAGGTTAGATCGTAGGCATTTCCAGAACTCCCAAATTCCCACCGCTCGCCACCTATGGCGGCGTGCGGTGGGAACCTGGGAAGGGGCAGGTGTTTGCGGCGTACTCTAAAGTGCCTGTTTTGGAAAGATGCGTTGCCCTGTCAGCGACAGCCATTTACAGTATGACCTTAGTTTTTTACCGCCGCCAATTACCTCAAATCGGTTAGCTTTTGGACAATTTGCATCATGAACCTGTTATCTAGTTTTAGTGACACCACTTCAACTCGCGTTTTGTTTGTTGCGTTCATGAGCGTTTCGATAGCCGTAAGCTCTGCGGTCGTAGCACAAGACGATCCAATTTTTGCAAAACTGCGCGAACAATACCTCGAAAAAACATTCGTCGATGCCCAAGCTGCAGAGCATAAATACCGCCTGCTTTTGCCTGCTGGTTATCGTGAAGACGACGCAACAAAGTACCCTCTGATTCTTTTTCTACATGGTGCTGGGGAGCGCGGCAGTGATAATGCGTTACAGCTAAAGCACGGAGCTGTCGAATTCATGCGAGCCGACCGTCAGGCAGCTCATCCATGCTTCGTAGTTATGCCGCAATGTCCGAATGACGACAAATGGGTCTCCGTCGATTGGGCTCCCGCATCGGGTAAAGGAACTTTTCCAGATGAACCTTCGCCATCAATGAAAGTCGCAATGGGGATCGTGAATCAGTGGATCAAGTCAGGCCGTGTCGATCCTTCGAGAGTCTACATCACGGGACTTTCGATGGGTGGTTATGGAACTTGGTTCGCAACCGCAGTGGAAAACAATCCATTTGCAGCCGCCATTCCGATCTGTGGTGGTGGCGATCCCACTTGGGCAAAGCGATACGATTCCATGCCGATCTGGAATTTCCATGGCTCAGCGGACACCGCTGTTCCAGTGGGTCGGTCGCGCGAAATGATCGAGGCGCTCACGGAAGCGAAGCACCAGCCTGAAGCCAAGTACACCGAGTACGAAGGCGGCGGTCATGATGTTTGGACAGAAACCTACAAGCGAGACGACCTGTGGGAATGGCTGTTCAGTCAAAGCAAATAGCAACAAGCACGGACTCGTCCGCCGCAGCTCGTCGTTGGCCCGCAGAATGGGAGCCACAAGACGCAGTTTGGTTTTCTTGGCCCCATAACAAGAAGACTTGGCCTCGTCATTTTGACCCCATACCTCGTGCGTTCGCCTCCGTGGTTCACGCGGTCGCAGAATTTGCCTCGGTAAAAGTCCTCGCATCCGCAGGCAGACACGCGTCAGCCGCCAAAAAATTACTTGGCATCAGCAAGCACAACTTCGATATTGAGTTGATCGATATTGAAACCAACGACACCTGGATCCGTGACTTCGGTCCCACTTTTGTTCATGACCGTGGCAACGTCGTCGGGATCGACTGGAACTACAACGCATGGGGCGGAAAACATCCGCCCTGGGACGAAGATGCTGCCGCAGCCAGACAAATTTGCAATCTCGCGAGTGTCGTCTGCGAATCCAGCAAGCTGACACTCGAAGGCGGTGCGATTGAAGGCGATGGGCGCGGCCGTATGTTGACAACGCCGATTTGCGTTCAGACCGCCAATCGAAATCGAGGTTGGAGCCGTGATCGCATTGCTCGCGAGTTTCACAAACGCTTGGGCGTGACTGAGATCGTCTGGGTTGATGGTGGTGGACTCGATGGGGACGATACCGACGGACACATCGACCAACTCGCCCGGTTCGTGACTCCGACCGAACTCGTTGTTGCCATCAGCTCTACCGCTAATGACGTGAACGCGATCGGCCTTGCCCGAAACTTCGCACAGCTATGTGCATGGGCAGAACAAACAACTCCGGCGGTCGTGGTACGCGCGTTACCGACTCCACCACCTCGGGAAATCGATGGTCAACGAGTTCCGGAGAGCTATTGCAATTTCATCATGATTGGTGATCGAGGAATCGTGGTACCGACTTTCGGCAATCGCAAATCAGACTCCAACGCGATCGGTCTCTTACGTGAACTTCGCCCTGATTCCAAAGTCGTCGGCATCGATGCCCGCGACTACATCTGGGGCCGAGGAGCGTGGCACTGCGCCAGCCAGCAACAACCCCAAGCATCCGTTCGTTAAAACATATTTTCACTTTACGTCACTACCATGAAATTTTTCTTCTTCACCTGCTTGTGCCTAATCTCGACGGTAACTCACGCCGCTGACTGGGTGTCACTGTTCGACGGCAAATCAACCGCCGGTTGGGAGCCAAATGAAAAACCAGAATGCTTCACGGTCGAGAATGGCGAGTTGAAAATCACTGGCGGAATGGCCCATTTGTTTTGCGTTAAAGATGGTTATTCTGACCTCAAGAACTTTGAATTCAAAGCTGAAGTAAAGACCTTGCCATTCGCTAACTCTGGTTTCTTTTTTCACACTGAGAATCGCGGACCAGGAGCATTGAAAAAGGGCTATGAAGCACAAATCAATACTTCGTTTGCGAAAGATCTTCGCAAGACCGGAAGCCTTGTCGACGTCAGCGATCTTGCTCAATCACCGGTGGGCGACAACGAGTGGTTCGAATATCACATCATTGTGAACGGCAAGACGATTCTAGTAAAAATCAATGGTAAGACGGTCGTCGATTACAAAGAGGAAGCCAGGCCAAGTCGCAAAAAAGGCCGCGAAGAAAGGCTGCTTTCACACGGAGCCATTGCCATCCAAGCTCACGATCCAGGCAGCACAACTTTTTTCAGGAACATCCAAGCCAAGAGGTTAGCGGATTAATCGCAATCATTGAAAACCGGAAATATTGCCTGACCCCAAAATCTAAAATCTGGCCACAGCCAGAGCGAGCTCGGAGAGCACGCCTACTATTTTGACACGGTGAACGACCTTGAGCGTCACGTTCCGAGATCAACGGTCAGGTCGGTTTCGCGGGCGGTCAGCTTCAACCAACATCACATCCACTCGCCCGGTAGAGAAAACGACCCCCGCTCGATCAATCACCATCGCTCACCTCCTGTGTACGCAAGTGTTACGCACTAAAACGGCTCCTGGCCCTCTATTCCCTACCTGCCTATTGCCGCGTGGTGTGACTTTGGATGGTTCGCTGAGAAAACGCGTGCTTCATAGAGTGCAACGCGTTGTTCATAAAAACAACGGTGTCGCACACCTTTTCCGCCACCTTGGGCGTACCGTTTTCGCAGGTCGTTAAATCGTTTTTCGAGATTATCGAGCTTCTCCTCTAGCAAACGAAGCTGGCTGCTGCGAAGTGCGACATCCGGTGGCTTTCTTTTGTCTTTTGATTGGCATGGTCGCCAAATTGTGGCCGAAAGCGAAAATCGTTCCAATAGCAGTTTACTAACTTCGTGAACGGTTACAACGCGGGAGATCACGCGATGGTTTCACAAATTATAAATTTTATCGTGAATAATTCGGGTTCAGGTTGGCTTTTGACTATAATTGGCAGGTGATTTCTGGATCATTTGCGATCCGTTTCCAGTGACTTGAAAGAATCAACGCATGCTTGGGATGAACAACATCACTCAAAATAGAGCCGATTACCTTCAGGCGTTACCGGATAGAACTTGGAAGGAGTTCTTTGGTGAGACAGTTCGAAAGGCTGGGCTTGGTGCTGCTATGATGAGTGCTGGGCTTGGAGTTTCTGGATTTGGGGGGATTATTGGAGAGAAGAGGGCTGAGGGTGCTATTGTAACTTCGATCTCGGCGGATCCTCAGGCTATTGCTTCGGGTGCGACACATTCGATTGATGGTGGGGGGAATGTTGGGTATATCAGTTACGGTACTGGAACTTCGAGTGGTGTTTACCTGGGTAACGGCTGGGTTCTTGGCGCGGGTCATACTGCTTCTAATGGAGGCCCCTTAACATTTGGCACAGGATTTAACTTTAATTCTAGTCCAGGCACAGTTTTTTCCCCGTCTCAAGTTATTATTCATCCCCAATATTCTGATGGGGGAAACCACGACTTAGCTCTGCTTCAGTACACAGACTTAAATATTAATAGAATACTTAATTTTGCAGATGCAAGGCCAGCAACTGGTTCAGATGTTGTACTGTCTGGGTACGGCAGAACTGGCACTCCAGGTGGATACACAACTCAGGATGGCTTTATTAGGGCTGGTACTTCGCGTTTGTTGGCAGGTGTTAATCTTCCAATTGCAGGATACTCTAGTGAATTCTTCGGAGAGGCTTTTTTCCGGCCAAATACTCGACCCAATGATATTCGAGCACACAGTGGTGACTCTGGAGGTGGCGTTTTTACACAGTCTGGTGATCTTTTTGGTATTATGATTGCAGCTAGCAATTCGGCCATTGGAAGATCAACTTATTTTCTAGATTTAAGTAACCCTGCAGGTGAGAACCGTGCTTGGATCGATTCCACTATTGGAAAAGAGATGGTTGCTACTCCAGAGCCAAGCTCACTCTTGATGTTTGGTATAGCAAGCGCAGCCTTCGCTCTAAACCGCCTTCGTAGCCGTAGAAATAAAGTTACCTGATCTTTATTTAATCAAGAACTGTACCTGAGCCGTTGATAGCCATAGTGACCTTTGCGTAGTTTACCTGAGTTTCTGGATCATCATCCCCTGCCAAAGTCTGCCCCAAAGTCCTCACCGACACCAAAGCCACAACCGCAATCAACCCAACAAGCATCCCATACTCTACTAACCCGCCACCAAACTCTTTATTTCGTTTCTCTTGAGTTGTTTTCATATTCCTAGCTCCTACGTAGCAGAACACACGAGTTCCTCGTACTAAGAAAGTATTCGACCCACTCTCTCCCCTGCATTACATTCCGGATCTCTTTTTATAAAGATTTTCTCTGGTCTAACCCCCTAGAAAATGCCAATCACTACCCAATACTATGCTTAACTCATTGTTATCAAAGGAATCACGGTCGTTATTTAAGTCCGTAAAAAAAACCTGGCTCCCTAGGCTCCGTCATATTCTTTTTAGTATCCTACTCGCAGCACTAGCCTCTTCAATCTTCAGTACTTATTTAGGTTACTGGTTCGACTTCCAAGTTCTTCGCTCACTTTTCTTAATTCGTGGCTCGCAGGCAGCAGCACCTGAAGCGATCCTCGTAGGTGTCGACGACACAGCATATGTAGAAACAAATACCCCAAGAGAGAAAACTCTTCCGCGTGCAATTATCGCCACAGCTCTCGAAAAAATCGCAGAGGCTAAACCAATGCTGCTCGTCAATGATTTTAAGATCTCAAAAGAAACAGGGATTGCTGACGAGGCTGATAAGCGGATTGCAGAGGTTTTAAGAACAACACCTAGCACTCTTTGGTCAGGGCGCTCTCGCCGGGAGAGTGGTGATGTAGTTCTCCCTTCAGCAGAGATGTTTCGCTCTGCAGCATCCCTAGAGATTGATATGGGGCTAATCGAAGTATTAGGTGTTGTCTCTGTGATTAACTCTGGCTGGGGTAAATCTGTCTTTGACAGAATCGCACTAGCTCGCCCCTTAGTAGAGTTAGCTCATCAGAAGATCGGAACTCCTGAACGGAATGCCTTTATAAACTTTTACGAGGGGAAGCTGCGCCGGGGTCAAACTTGATCTTCGGTTTTCAGTCCGAGTTTTCGTTCGATTTGCGGGCATTGCTTTCGTAACTCCGCAGAGTCCTTCAGTCTCGCTTTAGCGCGACGCACCAAGTTTGCCGAACCATCGGGATGAGAAAGTCCGAATTCGATCGACAATTCTCGGAGTGTTGCTACACTTTAACGCCTGCAAAGGTAAGCCGCTAAGTCTCGGCCACCAGCAGGACTACGGAATTCACGGTAACCGCTGGCATCCACGGCGTAGTGCTCCGCAACGATTCCGTAAACCCAATCTTTGAATCGCTGGACCTGCGGATCGGCGGAGGCAGTAAGCCCTTCCTTAACAAACGCGCGGTAAGACAAAGACGGGTTCTTTCCGCCGTTGAGCCCCAACCAGTATCAGTGCTTGCGGCCAATGATTCGCACGCTGGAATCTTTTGCCACTGAGTTTGCTTGAGACTACGGAGCAGTAACCACCAAATTGATGTCCGCCATCCCTTCCTTAACGTCAAACTCGAATCCTGACGTCAGCGGACTGGCAAACTTCTGGTCTACCGGCCAGCGCCGTTTCTGTGGTGCGGCTGGTTGGGTATCGATTTCGACACCGGTAAGCATATCGACGGGTTCTTCGTCACCACTAGCAGCAGAACGACCTTCGTCAGCAACATGGCTCGGGTCCGGTGACTTGTTGACAATCACCTTGTTGATTCCCGGTGTTGCTCGAACCGTGAACCGTCCCGTCGCGTCGGTGTACGAATGAGCGACTTGGCCGCCATTGTTTCCAATGAATCCGACCGTCGCGCCTTGTAGTGGCAAATCGCCAAGCTTCACCAGTCCGCTGACTGGAATCTTTCCGTCGCCCGAACTGCATCCTGCCACGACAGAGACGGCCAAGCAAAAACAAAGGCACCACCGAAGTAGATTGCACTCCAATCCACAGACTTTGCGGTTTCGCATATTGCTTAAAACTCCAGCGATTGCGGCGTGCCTCCGGCTTTCGAGCCGATTCGATTGTAAGCGATCATATCGATCGATTGACTGAAGAATCGAACCGCGCCGTCGCCCATCAGCATCTGGCAACCACCGGAGTGAAGCGATTTAAAACCGACTTCGGTGTTCCAGTTGCAATTTGCTTCGCATCCGGTCTGCCCCGCAGCGGTCGCAGCCGCCAAGCTGGTGAAACTTGTTTTCCAATTAATTGGTATCTGAGTAAAGATGCCCCAGTGGTTCGAATGGCTCCAACCGGTTCTCGCATGCACGGACCAATCGCCGATCACTTCACCGATGAAGATGGTGTTCGAGAGGCCGTCTGTAACGTCTTGGAGACGTCCGATGTAACCCGGATCGCCACCGATTCCCGTTGGCAATACGCCGCCGCGACGAGTAAACGGACCGGAAGGACGATTCACATCCGTACCAGGTTGTGAATAAACCTGGAACGTTGGAAGCAAGGGACAACTGCATGCTGCGTTATCGCTCATCGCATCGGTCGGTCCCATACTGAACTGGTAACTCGACGGTCGGACCGTGGACGCAATTCCGTTGACCGTAGTAGAAAAGCCATCGGTGGAGATATCGGACGGGCAGAGGTAAGTCGATACTCGAACGCCTCGTAGTAGTTCTCCACTGGGATTGACTGGAGAAGGTACGGATCGAGCATCATCGGTTGGAAAGACATCGTTTCCGAATTGCTCGTACAAATCGGTCGCTTCGATATAGGGCAGAATGCGAACCAGCAGGTGCGACCGGTTGAACTGCGCGCCGGCAAACCTGCCACCCGGTCCGAGGCCCGTCAATGTCCCGCCTCCGTAAAACGCTGATCCAGGCGGAAGATACTTAAAGGCGCTTTCGTAATTGTGGATACCCAGTCCAATTTGTTTCAGATTGTTGCTGCACTGAATCCGTCGTGCTGCCTCGCGAGCCGCTTGTACGGCGGGCAAAAGCAAACCAACCATTACTCCGATAATAGCGATGACAACCAACAACTCGACGAGCGTAAAGCCTGTCTTCCGACGATGGATCATGATGCTGCTCCGGTCAAAATAGCGATAAAAAAGAAATTCCACTTCAAGCGACGATCGTGACCTCCGAGCAACGCTTTCAATAGCGAGCTAGCGATACCTCATCACCACTTTACTTCGTTTTTAAGGGCGCGTCAAGCAGCGGTAACGATGCTCCGCGAGGTGAATCTTGCCATAACCGCCCAATCGCGTTCGCACGGGCGGCTGTGGCCGATGTTGACCGACGGAGCCTCGGCAGCATTCGCAGCCATCTTAGCGGCACTGTTAAACAAACGCTCAACCCAGGTTTCCAAATCACTGAACTCCCATGGCTGCGCGATTAGCACATCAATTACTTGGCTACATGTTTATTGAGCACAAGTTTAACCCATTTGCCTAAATTCCTGAGGCCAATACGGTCGCGTGAAAACAGATAACATAAACCTGCAGCGGCGGTCGCCTAAACAACCTTGGACTTTCCTGGAACGGCAATTTCGTATTCTCCCTGTTCGTTAGGGACCACGGGAGCGGGGTCGTCGAACGAATGCATGGAATCCGTATAGGCCAGCACGACATCACTGTTGATCGCGTCATCCCACTTGACAACCTTGCCACTGTAGGTTGCCATTCGCCCTAGGATTGCGGTCATAGTGCTGTTGGCTGCGTATACCGTTTCATTGGGAATCTCGCCCTGGCGGATTGCTGCAAATAGGTTGTGGTGTTCTTGTTGCCATCCCTTGCCATTGCCCTCTTCGCTTTCACTTTGCCAAACAAGGTTCCCGCGAAGGTCAAATATTTTTGCCGCAGACACATTGCAATATCCTTGGGTGCCATGCACATGCTCCGTTACGTCTGACCAGCAACCAGGGATGTGACGGCACTGAGACAACAATCGAGCTCCTCTGTCATAAGAAAATTCAACCATGTGATGATCGAAAATTTGCCCCGTGTGAACGCCTTTGCGGACTTCACGACCGCCTTGCCCTTGAGCTTCCATGGGATGGCCTTTCATCACCCAGTTGATGACATCGATATTATGAACATGCTGTTCATTAATATGATCGCCCGAGAGCCAGTTAAAGTAATACCAATTGCTGATTTGGTACTCAAGTTCGGTCTGGTTCATTCGGCGTGGACGAGTCCAAACTCCACCGGTGTTCCAATACGCTCGCGCATAAATTGGCTCTCCGATCGCACCATCGTGTAACTTAGCGATGCACTCTTGGTAGCGAATCTCATGGTGACGTTGCAGGCCAACCTGGACCGCGAGACCTTTGCGTTTCGCCTCCTCACCGGCAGCAAGGACTCGTCGAACTCCAGGTGCATCAACCGCAACCGGCTTTTCCATAAAAACGTGCTTGCCGGCTAGAATTGCTTTCTCAAAGTGCAGAGGGCGAAATCCTGGTGGTGTCGCCAGGATCACCAAATCAACGTCGGACGCTAGGACTTGGCAATAAGCGTCCAAGCCGACAAATTTGTTGTTGTCAATCTTTCCAGGGTGTTTTCCGTTGAGCGACCGATATGCGGATTGAATATTATTTTCGAAAACATCCGCCAACGCCGTGACACGCACGTCGCCTCCGTACGTATTCAACGCTTGGTCCGCGGCGCTAGTGCCTCGACCGCCACAACCGATCAAGCCAACTTTGATCAGGTCGGTGCCATGTGCGTGCACCGATTGAGCGATGCTAAGTCCGCCGCTGACAATCGCGCCCCCTGCCAGGAGTCGACCAGTGTCTTTGATGAAGTTGCGCCGCGAAGCGCCGTTTGAAGACGACGGATGGGAACAGTCGTTTGTAGTCATCTGAATTCTCGCTGTCGATTTGTCTTAGCGTCGTGCGGTCTTTGATTGTTGTCTTTCGCTCCGCGAAGGAATCGAAGAACGCTCTTTCGCGGAGCGAAAGACGACACTAGTCAACATACTTAACATTGTATTCATGATCGCGTTTGCGAACCACCTTTGCCGATTTGATTCGATCGGGAGGCAACTGCATTGATTTTTCTTTCTTTTCCGACGGATCAATTCGCCGGAATGTTGAAACCACATCCATACCTTCGATGACCCGCCCAAAAATCGTCTTTGGTTCATCCTTTCGTAAAAACGGCATTAACGCGATGGCGAATTGCGAGCTGGCAGTGTTGGGGATATTTTTCGTCTTATCTCTTGGATCGGGCATTACCGCCATCGAAATGGAACCACGGAAGAATCCTCGCGCGTCGGGATGGTTGTTCTCATCGGGAATGAATCGACCGGAGGTGCCTGTCCCATCGCCAACGGGATCCCCGCCCATGGCAATGAAATCGTCGACAACTTGATAAAAGTCAGAACCGTCGTAGTATCCATCCTCGACGAGCTTGATGAAATTCGCGACAGTGTTGGGAGCTTGGTTTTCAAATAGTTCCAACGTTACCGGTCCGCGAGTGGTTTCAAGCAACACCCGAGGTAGGTCGTCCGCTTTTGCGTCAGCTTCTCGAAGCGATTGTTCGCGCGCCCACAATGCAGGATAGGCTTCTAACATATTCGCGATCACGTTGTCGATTTTTTCAAGTTTCTCGTATCCGTTTAAATCAACAAACGACTGGTAATGCACCATGACACGATCGTACTTGCCATCGATAAATGAAGCTCGCGCCGCAAGGAGATAAAGAGATGGAAAAGTGACATCCGTTTCTAGTAACAGCTCGGCCGCTTCTCGAGAATTTTCGTAGATTGAAAAAGATTCTCGATATTCAAGAACCGTCGCCATCATGGCACCGGTCTCGTAGTCTCCTTTGCGAAGGCGAAACAACTCAACAGCCTTCTGGAACGTTTCATTCATTAACTTACGAGCGACGTCTCGCGCGGCTTCATACTCCGCTTTCATCGCGGGACTACGAGCCTCGTCATTGTTGTAGCGAATACTTAACGACTTCATGCGGATCATTGACTCCACCCAATTTTGACGGCCCTCAACGAAGGCTTTAATCGCAACTTCCTGTTCTGGTGTGATCGGTTCTTCACTTACCGGACGGTCCGTACCGTCCTTGGACAAAGCTGCGGCCAGTTTGCCAGTTGCCTCACCGGCGTTTGGCTCAGTCGCCGCTTTTGGGACCGATTCCTTGGCTGCGTTGGCCTGAGCTGCGTTGGCCTGAACAGGTGCATCCTGAACCGTTGCGTCTTTTTCAGAGGCAAAAGACGCAACAGCGATGGCAAACGTCAGTAAAAGCGAATTCGCGATTTGAATGGGCATTATGGAAAACCAAAATTCCAAGTGGGACGTAATTGAAAAAATCAGAGAACGAGCTAGCAAACAGTGTAACAGCGAGTCGTGAAGCGACGACATGTCGCCACGACCGATGTTGTAAAAAGTCTCCATTTTAGCAGAGTTCCAAATCGCTGCACGATCATTTCTGATCGTGCAGCGACGCGCGACGCGGACAAGCCGCATGGTAACGAGGCTCACTCCGCCGCGACCTTGCTCAGAAATTAGTGTCGCCTTTCGCTCCGCGAAAGAACGCTCTTTCGCGGAGCGAAAGGCGACACAGAAGTCACTCAGCATCGCTGGATTATAGCACGACGGGGATGCCAGGAAGGACCTTCTACCAACGGAGTACCCTAGGAAAAGGGAGCTAATTCTCGTTAAGTCCACGCCATTGAAGTAAGCTCTTAGGAGTCAGGAAAAAGATGTCCGACATCCGAGACTACGTCGCGCGATCGCATTGGGCGAGGGCCAACGCGACATCGACTTCCTGGCAGACTGCCTCGGCGTCAGCGCCAAGACCATCCGCCGTGATCTCGAGGAGCCTAAATGATCAACTTGAACGACCATTCTTCATTGCGGGGATCAAATGAACCGAAGCAGTAAGAACGACGGCTGCCGCGTAGCGTTCGATCGTCAAGAGCGTACGGTTGGCTGGGGAATCGTTCTCCAGTCTCGAAAGCGCACTTCGCTTCAGTTCGTCAACAAAAACTACGTGTGGGTCGTTGTACAATTTGTCAAACGCCAACCAAGCCGCCTTCATCGTCAGGACGTCCGTCGCCATGACTTGCGGCGTTGTCGCGAGTCGCAAAAAGCCCAACTGTGTAAACCTGCAAAAGCAGCAATCCGGTCGTTGGTCAGCTCAAGCATTCCCGGTTGGTCGCTTTTCACCAGAGGTAGCTGCACCCGCTCGCGAACCGGAGAGACGTGGATCACCGGCGAGGTGCGCAGAGTTACCGTCACTGCCGCCCCTTCAGGCAACATCAGGCCGTGGTCGAAGACGACCACTCCGTTTTGAACATGTCCTTGAATTTCCATTCCCCCATCGTCGGCGAGATCTGAGCATGAGTCAAGAATCATTTCCGATCGAGAGATGGAAGCCATGAAAACCCTGAAACCCAACATCCAAATCCCCGTCGACCTGACCAACCCCGGCCAATTCTTCGCCTGCTGCGGACTGCTGGAACTGGCGGACCGAACAGTGTACACCGCCAAGTCACGAGAGAATTGTGTGTCGCAAACCCTTGAATTGCCGGAAGCCTTTGTCGAAAGTAATCAATTCAAAGTCGGCTGTTTTCGCAAAGGCAGCCAAGTAAGCGTCCGCCCAAACGTTTGTCGAAAACGAGCGCAGTTGTGTGAAAGCTCGCCATGCTATTTCGATATCGACTGGCTCTTCCGCAAACACGACGCGATCGTCGTCAAACAAATTCTCGTAGACTCGCCAAGCGTCGACCATCGACAGCGCATCAAGCGAATAAGCTTTCTTATTCGTCGAGAGCCGCAGAAACCCCAATTGAGTTACTCGACAAAACGCGCAGCTATTTGGCCCGGCCGATTGCATCCAAGTCACTGCCCCAGCGTGATGGACATGCGAATCATTAGAGATTGCCATCCAAAGGTTGATGCCAGGAAGGTTCATTCCACGTTCGTTTCAGGGCCTCAATGTCTTCCTCATCGAGAATCTCCTCAAATGTTCGGGCTAAACGGTCGGGAGTCTGATTGGCTCAAGAGTCATTGATCCAGGCAAAGAGGCCGCGACCGTTTTGTCGGTCGCGGAAAAGGCTCGCATGCGTCGTGCGAAGTCTTGTCAATTGACAAGCTACAATGGAGTCTGTTATTGTCTATTGAAATGACATTTCACGCGAATTGAAATATTTTTTTGTGGACACTTGACGTTATTCATGGTTTGGTTAGAAATAACAAAAGCCAATGACTCCTACTGAATTGTCGTTCAAGGAGCCACTGGCCGGTATGTGCCGGAGGGTGCCTTTCAGACACCGGTCCCGACGACTTCAATGGTCGGGCATCCACCAGCATTTGTCAACAGCGGGGCTGGTGGAACGGAAGTTTTTTATGGCGCGAAAGCCGAACACAAATCGCCAAGGAGGATCATTTTCTGATTCCGAGCGTTGGGCGGTTTGGCAAAAAGGTGCCGTCGTTACTGGGTATGATCCGAATGTCTTTCGTCGTGATCGATGCGGAGCATGGATTGAATGGTCGCAATTCGGTGTGACTACTCCGCGTGGCAGGGGCTGGGAGATCGACCATGACCGTCCAGTGTCTCATGGGGGTTCCGATTCTCTTGATAACCTTCAGCCGCTCCAGTGGGAAAACAATCGCCACAAAAGTGATAGTTGGCCACACTGGAGTTGCAACGTGAACGTGGCTTAGTCGCACCTTGGTTCGGCGGGCAGTGCAAACACTGCTCGCCACTTTTTTTACCGATATTTTTTCCTGTCGACATTGAAGCTGTTGACCAAACGTGTCACGAGATTCTGATAGCTTCCATGCTGTGATCCTGTGCACGACAATCTGTTTTCCATTTCAAACACCATTTCCATTGGAGTGACCCAACATGATACTAACTGAACTTCAGTCAGCCGTTAAATCAGCGGCTGCTTTTCGATGCCGAACGAAACTTCAACCGGCAGGTGGCGAAGGCGATAAGGTTTTTCCGCCGACTTATGCTGGAGCGGTGTATGCGATGGAAATGCGGCGGGTTGAAGGCTATGACGAATTGGTTAGATGCGTGTTGCTTGATTCGGTTCAAAGTCAGGCAAATCGGGCGGAGGAGGCACTTCAAGATGCTGTCGATGAAGGACGAATCACGATCCCGGTTGTCGAAGTGGACTTTAGTGACATTCCAATTGTTGAGCCGGGTTCGGACGAACCGGGATTGTTCGAACCTATTGGGCGTGTGACGAGCCTCGAAGCACCGCATCGAATTGCGGATGCGATCTTGCGCGATAGCGAGCTGGCCGGAAAACCCTTTCGCAGTTCTGACGAAGGCAAAAAAATCATTATGGCGACCCTGCGAAATGCAACGCCGTTGTTTGAACTCTGCCCGACGGCACTCGTCTATGGCATTTGGGATTCGACGGGGCCGAAAGGTGGATTGGGTGTTAAGTTCCAACGCGCAATCGTATCGGAGATCATCGGTATTGATGCTGCATTAGGCGTGAAAACCAGTAGTCGCATGGACCCGCTGGGAATTCAACTCAAGGCTGGACCGGTTTATCACGGCAACGATGGAACTTGGACCACTGATGAGAGTCAAGCCAAGCTCGACAAGAAGAAGCCTGCATTAGTTGGCAAAGAAGGTAAGCCCTCAGAAGTTAATCATGGAAATATAGCGCCGTCACTTTCTGATACCGGTCGCGATCCGTTGGGTGGAGATGGCGAGCGAATTTATCTTGCTGGTGGCGTGACCATCAAATACGCAGAACAGACGACCGTGCTGTCACTACCCGCACTTCGCCGATTGAAGTTTCCGCTCGATGCCAAATCCAAAAACGACCCAGAAGCGAACTTGGCTGCTCAAACGGTGCTGGCCGCACTTGGATTGTGCGGTGCAGTTTTGGCGGCAGAGCGAGGACTCGATCTGCGTTCTCGTTGTTTATTGTGTGTCTCCCAAAAACCGCAGTGGGAATTGCTGAGCGGCAACGGCGACAAACCCAAATCGTTTGAGTTAACTGCCGCTCAAGCGATCGAGTTGCTCAACGATGCAATTAAGGCTGCATCGGCAAAAAAACTTCCCTGGCGTGAGAGTGTGCTGAAACTGAAGCCTGCGAAGAAGTTGGTTGACTTGGTACGTAAAAGCCAAGAGCTAGCCGTGAAGAGCGGTGCCGACGAAGGGAGCGACTCATGAGTTCGCTGACGGTTGGCATTGAATTTCTGACGGGACGCTGTGTTGCAGCCAGCGTTTCGGATCGCGACAAGCCGGAATGGCCGCCGCATCCCGGGCGGCTCTACATGGCGATGGCTGCCGCGTGCTTTGAAACGGGCGAAATCGAAGATGAAGTCGCTGCATTGCAATGGCTCGAATCGCAACCCGCTCCCGAAATCCATGCGAGCGAGTCTAACTCGCGGTCGCTTGTAAAATTCTATGTTCCGGTGAACGACAAGATGACGGTCAACAAATCCGTCTTACAATCAACACCGGGGTTGACGCGTTCCAAACAAGAGCGAAGTTTTCCGACGTCGATTCCACTTGACACGAAGGTCGAATACGTTTGGCGAGATGTAGAGAATGTTCAGTTACATCTGGAAGCGTTACGCACCATTTGCTCAAACGTTATTCGTGTTGGGCATTCGTCCTCACTCGTACACGCATGGGCACACAGCGGCGAAGAAGTTACCAGAAGCTCAACGAACATTCGATTTCGTTGGGAGCCAGCTTCTCGTGAATCAGATATTCGCGTTCGGATGGCTGGCGAAGGTGAATTTGATCGTTTGAAAGCGGCCTGCAATGCCGACCGGATTGATGAGTTTGTTGATCTTAAATTGACGATTGAATCAACCAAAGGAACGACCCAGAAAGAGGCGAAGGAAGTTTTTGAAAAAGTGTTCGGACAGCCTTACAAGAACAACTTGCGTGCGCCCGAGCCAGCTCCCGCATCGCTCGGTTTGTGGCAAGGCTATCGGCGTGTCGACGCTGGCGAATCAAATTCACAGGTTGTCGACGGCGAACACTTTGATTCGGAGTTGCTAGTGCTGACAAAAATGGAAGGACAGAATCTTGGTATTCAGGATGCACTTGCATTGACGTCGCGATTGCGAGACGCTGCGATGTCGTTTTGCGCAGTGAATCCAACTCCAGCTTGGTTGGGCGGCCATGATCCACAATCAGGCAAGCCGACGGAGTTGCCTCACACGGCTTTTCTAGCTTTGCCATTTGTGGGGCGAGAATACGCCGATGGTCATGTGATGGGGTTAGCGATGGTGCTACCGAATCGGCAAATTGTTTCGCCAGAGGAGCGCGGGCGATTGCTTGGTCCGCTATTCTTCGATGAAAACGGCGACGCTCGTAATATCCAATTGAAGCTCGGGAGACTTGGTGTTTGGACGCTTCGCTTGGAAGAACGTCCCGAGCCGCCCATTTCGCTTCAGAACCGAACGTGGGTTGGTCCCAGCAAAACGTGGGCGAGCGTGACTCCAGTGGTTCTCGATCGCTTTCCAAAACAATCGATCGGCGAAGACCGTCGCGCGTGGGAATCAGAAGTTCGAGTTACCATCGCCGAGTCTTGCATGAGAGCTGGTTTGCCCATACCCGTTGAGATTGATCTCGACACAACGGCTTGGCATTCTGGCGCGCCCAGAGCCTATTCGAAATCGCGGCCAATGCGATCCAGCGAATCTACTCAGGAAACGGGACGACTTGGCGATGGCTTTTCATTGATGGCCGCTCGGCAAGGGAAACCGAGCCGGCCTCAAATTCATGTTTTCTTGCGTTTTGAACAGTCTGTCCGAGGCCCGGTGTTGATCGGTGCTGGCCGCTTCTTGGGCTATGGGTTATGTAAACCAATACGATTCGAAAGGAAAAAGTAATGACCGAAGAAACTCTCAAGCCGCTGTCGGTCGATGATTTCGAGTCGTTCTATGCGGCACTATACAACAAGGCTCCATTCGCATGGCAATCGCGGTTAGCTCTCCAAGCCTGCACGGAAGGTTGGCCAACTTACATCAAACTGCCGACCGCCAGCGGCAAAACGGCGGCCATCGATATCGCGATTTTCTCACTCGCATTTCAAGCTGCGATGTCGAACCGGCCCAAAGGGACGATCACAACGCCTCGCCGTATTTTCTTTGTCGTCGATCGCCGCATTATCGTGAACGAAGCGTATCGTCGCGCGTCTTCCTCTGCGATGCGATTACGAAATGTTCTTGATCCGGCATCAGAAGTTGAGAAATCAGCAGACGCCAAGAAAATACTTACACAAGTTGCTCGATGGCTTCAGGGACTCACATGCGACAAAACTGCGCCACCGCTGGATTGCTTTGAACTTCGGGGCGGTATCTATCGCAATGATGCTTGGGTGCGTTCATTGTTGCAGCCCACCGTGTTGACGAGCACCGTTGATCAAGTAGGCTCACGTTTGCTTTTTCGTGGGTACGGTGTTTCCAACAGTAGTCTGTCGATTCATGCCGCGCTAACCGCTAACGACAGCCTGATCATCTTGGATGAAGCGCACTGCTCAAAACCATTTAGTCAAACTCTATCAACTATTCAACGATACCGAGGCGAGCGATGGGCCAGCGATGCTGTGCAATCGCCATTTCATTTCGTGCAAATGACGGCTACACCGCCTGCTAGTTTGGACGTATCCAACATCTTGCAGCTAACCGACGCGGATTACGAGTCGGATGAACTCCTAAGAACGAGGCACAATTGTTCGAAGCCAATTCAACTTGTGATCGCAGGCGGTGCGAAAGGTGCCAAGCTCAACAGTGTCCTCGCGCATAAGTTGGTAAGTCAGGCAATCGACCTGAACGTCAAAAAGCACCGCGAAAAGATCGCTGTTGTCGTCAATCGAGTTGCAATCGCTCGCGAGTGTTTTCGTGAACTGGAAAAGAAACATCCCGGCCGCGTTCATTTGATGATTGGTCGGATGAGACCAATTGACCGCGACAAGCTGACGACATTTTTGCAAGATGAATTTGGTTCGAATAGCGACGGAAGCTCCAATGAGAAAGACACTTCAATCGAAGTCAAGCCGCAGTTCGTTGTCGCCACTCAGTGTCTGGAAGTTGGAGCAGATCTCGATTTCGACGGCATGGTCACGCAATGTGCGAGCCTCGACGCGCTTCGGCAACGCTTTGGCCGTTTGAATCGACTTGGCGAGACGCCTGGTGCCTGTGGCGTCATTGTCGCCGCCGAAGGAGACGTGCCGCAGAAGGATAAACTCGATCCCGCGAAACCACTTGATCCGATCTATGGCAATGCTCTTGCGCGAACTTGGCATTGGCTGTCTGAGCTAAGTGGTATGGCAAGAGCGATTGATACGGAAGCAACTGTCACGGTTGCTGATGCTGATAAGCCGGTTGAGTACGTTGTCGATTTTGGAATCAAGAAATTGGAGGCGCTCGTTCCAAAGGGCGACGATCTTGCAGCGTTGCTCGCGCCGTCAGAAAACGCGCCAGTGCTGATGCCAGCTCATGTGGATATGCTCTGCCAGACTTCGCCTCGACCACTTCCAGAGCCAGACATTTCCGCTTACCTGCACGGTCCCAACCGAGGTTGTCCCGAGATACGTGTATGCTGGCGAGCGGATCTTGATTTGTCGCCAAGTCGCGAGAGCGATGCACGCTGGATTGAGGCAGTTGATCTCTGCCCGCCATCTACGGCTGAGTGTCTGGCCGTTCCATTGCACTTGTTTCAAAAATGGTTGAAAGGCGAAAAAACTGTCGATACATCCAGCGACGTTCTCGGTGAAATCATCGAGGAGACAGATGCGAAAAACGATTCGGCCAGCGAAACCTCTAACAATGTTTCGCGAAAAGTATTGGTGTGGCGAGGAAAACGCAAGAAGGGGACCGACGAGTCTCAGGGTAGTTTTTGTGCTCAAGGTAACGGTGACAAACGTGTTCGTCCGAACGATACGATCGTCATTCCAGTGGAATATGGCGGTTGGCACTTGTTCGGGCATCTACCAAACGCACCAGATGAATCAACAGAAACGCCGCTCAAAACGTTTCAAGCGATGATGGGGCTAATCGATGATGTACCAAAGGCCGAGAAACTGAAAGAACTTGCTGTAATCGACGTTGCGGACGAAGCGTTCTTGAGCAGCCGGGCAAAAACAATCTTTAGAGCGCATCCGAAACTCAAAATAGAATCGTCGCTTCGGAAACTTGCGGATGAGTTAATTAAAGAGGAGAAGAAAGACGAAGCTGACTTTTCGCTTTCGCATTGGCAACCGATCGCATCGGAAATCAGGGCCGGACTCTCTGAAGCAGAAGTGGAATGTACTAAAGAGAAAGCTCCGATCATCGTTCGTTTGACGAACTGGCTGGATGGCAGAGTAAAAGGCAATATCTTTCATTATCGGGGCGGTGCGGTTTGGATCACCGAGCGACACAAGTCGTTGACAAAGTCTTCTATTCTTCCATTGCCCACTTTCGGCGACGACCCAGACGAACTACTGGACGTTGGAAAAGTGTCGTTGATTCAGCACCTGTCCGACGTTCACTTGGAAGCGCAACGTCTGGTCGATGGATTGGGGATGAGCGGCGTTCTCGCGGAATCAACCTTAGAAGCCGCCGAGTTCCACGATCTCGGCAAGGCGGACCCTCGCTTTCAAGCGATGTTGATCAACAAACCGCTAAGTGTCGCTTACATGCAGCCGCAATTGTGGGCAAAATCAGAGTTGGGCAATCGTAGTTCACGTTCGAATTTGCCCTCTGGCTTCCGTCATGAAATGCTTTCACTGGCATTATTCGATCTAATGGAATATGCACGGGCCGCAGTTGACCACGATTTGCTGTCACACGTTATCGCAGCCCATCATGGACATGCCCGCCCATTTGCACCGGCAAGTATCGATGAAAGTCCTGAATCTGTCAGCCTCGCGAGCGTCGGCGCAGGCACTGTTTCCGCCGAAGACCGCCAAGGCTTGACACCTGCGCATCAACTCGATTCGGGTGTACCGCACCGGTTTTGGAAACTCAATCGCAAATATGGCTGGTGGGGCTTGGCGTTTCTTGAGTCGCTCGTAAGACTCTCCGATTGGCAAGCCAGTGCGATTCCCGGTCGAGCAAAAAAACTCCTCAAGCTCTCAGGTACAAGCACAAAAACCGCCACAACGAAATCGACAAGTCGCTCTAAGTCAATTCTGATTCTTGAAGGACTTGATGGCAGCAATCCACTGGCCTATTTGGCGGCCCTGGGAACGTTTCGATCCTTGTCACTACACTCTTCGGAATCGGAATTCCAATTGACGTGGACCAAAGCAAAAGGCGCATGGCGTCCAGCGCTGATATCCAATGCTGGCGAGAAACTAACGGAAGAAAAGTTGCTCGACTTGCTGGAGATTTGCTTGAAGGTCTCACCAGACCAACATCCGGCGGTACGGTTGTCAGCATTGGTTGACGCGCAAGGAATTAGAAAATGTTTTCTGGAATCGTCTGAGGCTGCAACCCATGCTGATCGACAAGACGCGGAATGGCTCAGTTGCAATGGCTCGGAACTTGCAGATCCAGCATCGATATCACAACTTCAAACGACTCGGCGCGACTACCACTCGATCAATGTGAATGGCCTGTTGGACACGACAAATCGTGAACATGTGCGACGAACACTTTTTCTGCCTTGGGACTACTCTGATCCAATCGCAGGCGTGTCATTGCATCTCGAACCGCGCGAAGACCGACGCCACGCATACCAATGGCATGTACCCAGCGGCGACCCAACTCGCTCAACCAGTGGTGGAATGATTGGTGCCAACCGGCTCGCATTGGAGGCTTGGCCTCTGTTCCAATCGCTGCCAGCAGGCGACAAACTTGCAACAGTCGGGTTTCGTGGTCTGAAAGCCAACAATACCCGATTTGTCTGGCCAATCTGGAGCAAACCCATCGACATTGATACGCTTCGTAGTGTGTTGAGTCTCCGTATTCTCGGCGCGTCGGATGAAAGTGACGTTGCCGATTTGCAAGCTACTGGGATCGAGATCGTCAATCTTTGCCGACGAATCCTTGTTGGAAAGACGCCAAACCTCACTGCACCGGAACCTGTCTTGGCACGTTAACAAAAAAAGATGATATCCTTCGAACAAGCAAATGCTCCGGAAATTATCGAAGCGAACACTGTAAGCGATTCAACCGATCATTTGGAAACGTTACACACGTCAACAAACAGGGAGTCAAGGACATGAAATGCCAAGATCGAATTAGTGTGGATCCGCAAGTGTGCCACGGCAACGCCGTGATTCCAGTCAGCGATGAATTTGAATCAGAATTGTCGCACAAGCTTCCAGCCTGACATCAGCCAACGCAAAGAAATACCTACGACGCCCAGCGAATTCTCTCAACAACAAATCGAACGTTATCGACAGATGACGGGCGAACAGCGGTTGCTGATCGCGCTCAATCTTCACGAGATGTCTTGCGAGATTGCCCGCGACGGCATTCGAGCACGTTACCCAAATGCGACACCAGAAACGGTCGAAATGAAAACTTCACGACTCTAACGGATTTTAAGCCCTGGTTTTCCGCGAAAAAAACCGTTGTCGCAGCGAGATTCCAAATTAGTCATCGTTTTGGGCGTCGCCTTAACTGATCAAGCGAGTGACAAGAGCTTCACATAAGCATACGGCGTATTCCAAAAGGAGCGCTGGTGTATAGCCTTTAGGCGACTCTTTTTTGGGATCGAAGAGGCGGCTAAAGCCTAAACACCAGCGCGGCCAAGCGAACCACCATGAACGGAAAACTAGGGCTTAAAATCCGTTCGAGTCAGGAAACTTCATGAGCGATTGCGACTTGCTTACCAATCAGGTCCAGTCGTGGTGGCTGCAAATGACTGGGCAAGAACTACTGCAAGACTGTCTACGGCGACTCCATCAATCCTCGATCGATTACATGCTTGTTGGTTCGATGGCCGGAAACTACTGGGGCATTCCGCGTTCGACCCACGATATCGACTTTGTTGTTGCTTACAACGAGAAAGACGTCGAGAAAATCGTCAAGCTCTTTGAAGACGATTTTTTTATCCAAGAAATCAGTGTCCGTTCCGCACTCAATCCGCCGTATCAATTCAACGCACTCGATAACCAATCTGCACTGAAAGTCGACTTCTTTCGGTTGGCCGGAGACGCATACGAGCTAGAGAGATTCAAACGCCGTCGCCAAGTCACCTTGCTGAAACAACCTGCGGTCGTGGCAGCCCCCGAAGATCCCCGAAGGCCACTTGCTTTGTGTGGCAATTTGACGTACAATATCGGGAATTGTCTTTGGACCCAGGAGTTGTGAAATCATGTCGACCTCGAACAATGACGCGCGATTGAACTTTCGTTTGGCACCCGAATTGAAACGAACCATCGAACAAGCCGCTGCGGAACTAGGTCAGAGCGTAAGCGAATTCGCGATTTCAGCTCTGGTTCAATCTGCTCGCACGGTGCTGCAAGAAAACCAGCAGACGCGGCTCACCCATCGCGATCGCGACCTGTTCCTGAAGATGCTGGACGATCGATCGACCCAGCCCAAGGACGCTTTGAAAAAAGCTGCGAAACGATACCGCAAGCGAGTGGACTAATGCCGGATTGGAAGATCCAAAGCTTGAGCGACTCGCTTGACCGAACCAGCTTTGATTGCGGAGTACCTAAGTTCAATGATTGGATTAGACTGCGAGCAGGCCAATTTGAACGTCGGGACCTATCACGGACCTATGTAGCAACGCGTGCAAACGCAATTGTTTGTTGTGGTTACTATGCGTTGTCATCGCACCATGTGAGTTACGACGCTCTTCCCAACGACGCTGCAAAAGGACTGCCCATGATCGACTTGCCGGTGGTACTGCTTGGACGTTTGGCCGTCTGTCAATCATGCCAAGGGCAGGGACTGGGTGAAACGCTCCTCGTTGATGCGATGCGTCGTGTCGTACAGATCGCTGGCAAGATTGGAATCCGTGCACTTGAAGTGGACGCTATCGACGAATCGGCAACTCGATTTTATCTCAAGTACGGCTTTCGTTCGCTGAACGATGACAAGAGGCATCTATTTCTGCCGATGCATGAAATTCGAAAGTTAAAGCTGCCGCCGTTTGGATCAACGGACAAATAAGGAGATTTTGGAACCATAGACTTCAACTTGCGTCGGCGTAACGTATAACCTTTCGACCTCAGCCCTTTTTTCTAAAGTCGGAGAATTCAGGAACACGCTTCATGGCAAAAAAACGAATCCCCAAAAAACCAACTTCCTTAAGGACCATTCGATCAATTAGTGGGATAGGTTTTCAGCCTGTCGCATTAAAAATGACAGGCTGGCAGCCCAGGGCTGTAAGGGTGTGTAGTGACTACAAATCCCGCAGGCTTGCCCTGCGGATGATTCGGTTTCTGCCTACTCTGAAAAGCTTCACTATGTCTCTCCGACGTACGCACGCTCGATTGCCGAAGGCAATCGAGCGTGCGTACGTCGGGTGCGGCAGTGATTGAGACTGTATTATTAGCGAAAAACCCAACGATCCGCAGGGCAAGCCTGCGGGATTCCCTGAATGTGAAACCCTTACAGCCCTGGGCTTCCAGCCTGCCGCATTGAAAATGACAGGCTGGAAGCCTATCCCACTTGAGCTAATTCGGTATTTGATCCACTGACGTTGGTGCCATTTTCTTCGACAGATTCCACTTTTCGACACGCGATGCCACGCCAGGTATCAGCCGGACGGCGTTTTCAAAATAAATTTTCTTCAACACATCTTCAGGCAGTTCAATTCCATAAATTGCCCACAAGCCTTGTGGTGGCGGGATTTTTTCGCTGTAAGGGAAATGCTCGTCGCGAGTCTCAAGGAATCGCCAGTAATACTGCAAACGCTCTTCAGGCCAAGGTCCATCGGTTCCAAACAAGATGCGATCGGCATACTTGATAAAAAAATCGTGTGACGAGTAGGGTTGTCGCCCTAATTCGCTGATTCGAGACGAAATGTCGACGAACAGATTCGGATAGGTGTCCAGCCACTTGCTGACAAGCGTCAAGTCTTCGCTGCTACTGGCAACATGGGCACCGATGAACATGGTTTTTGGGTGCCTTGCAATGACACGATTTCGAGCGTCAAAAAGCGTTTCCAGACGCGGAAACTTAGGATCGTGAAAGCTCCAATCCGGGTGGCGGCTTAGTTCTTCCCAACGTTCATTCGTTTCGTCGATGGGGTCAAAAAAAGCGGCTGGGTCACCTGTGTGAATTAACACTGGAATGCCTTGCTTCCCACACTCGGTCCAGATCGGATCCCAGCGAGGATCGTCGATTTGGAGCATTTTGCCGTCTCCATCGAGATAGCCCAGTCCGAGCTGCTTGAATATTTTTAACCCACAAACACCTCGGGCCACGGCATCGGCTAGGGCAGAAGCCGTACGCTCGCCAAACCCAGGCCGCTGGCACGCCCAAGTTTCGGGGGCATCAATCGCTCCGTCGCCGCGCCAATCAACATTCGCAAAAATTGCAAAGCGATCTTGGTATTTGGTCCACAGAAACTCAATGTGTCGATCAAGTTGATCACCCAACTGTCCGTCTAATGAGACGCTGACGGCGATCGAATTCCGGTCCATCATCGCTACGTAATCGATCAATGCTTGCTCGTTATGCCGCAACTTGTAAAAAAAGTGCGTATGTACATCGACAACACTCACCGACGCCTTGGTCAACGGCGTTTGGCGAACAACAAGCTTGCTTTTTGACCGAAACAATCGGAGCGACAAATCACGACCATCGCGACCGTCCAAAGGTCCCGTAATGATCGGAACCGGCTCGCTGGCTGGGGCGGCTACCCCTGCATCTTGCGCATTTGCTCGAACTTGTGCAAACAGGTGCCATGTGACAACGCCAAGGAGCATCGTTAGCGATAGAATAGTGCGTTGTTGCATTTAGGAAATCATCGAACTTGGCAGAGAGACCATTGGGAATCGACCATACTGAACATCAGTCGCCCGGCGAACAACATGCTGCTGAGGAATTAAGCCTGCGCGCGACATCTCCTCCGGCAACGCTGTCTGGTTATCGGCTGGAGCGATTCATTGGCGCTGGCACTTTTGGGCAAGTCTGGTACGGGCGGAACCTGAATTCGGGGCGTCCGGTCGCCATCAAATTCTACCTGCATCGCGGCGGTGTGAATTGGTCGCAACTGTCTCGCGAGGTAAAAAATCTAGTTCAGCTGTCTGCCGACCGATCGGTTGTCCAAGTGCTGGATGTTGGTTGGGACGCGGAACCACCCTATTATGTGATGGAGTATTTGCCGAGCGGTTCACTGGAAGACTTGCTTGTCACAAAAACGAAACTACCCGTCGAAGATGCGGTCGATATGTTTCGAAAAATCTGCGTCGGGCTAAATCATTGCCACAGCAAGGGCATTCTGCATTGTGACCTTAAACCAGCCAACGTCCTGCTGGACGAAGACCTTGATCCACGCTTAGCAGATTTTGGCCAAAGCCGAATGTCAAACGACCAATCGCCATCGCTCGGAACGCTGTTTTATATGGCTCCAGAGCAAGCGAGCTTGGACTCGGTCCCCGATGCGGCCTGGGACGTTTACGCACTGGGCGTGATTCTATATCGCATGCTGACGGGGAAAGTCCCCCATCGCCAGCAACCGCTGATTGAGAAAATCGATACGGCAGGGACACTGGGCAAACGGCTGGAACATTATCGCGAAGCAATCATGCGAGATGCCGTTCCGCAAGAACACCGAGATAGAAAGGGAGTTGATCGCACTTTAGCGAAGATTGTTGATCGATGCTTGGCTCCCGAGCCAGTGCACCGTTTTGCCAATGTCCAGCAGGTAATTGTGGCGCTGGACCAACGAGATGAAACGCGAGCCCGCAAGCCTTTGATGCTCCTTGGCATCGTTGGCCCGATGTTACTACTTGCGGCAACTAGTATTTTCGCGGCGAGAAGTATCATTGGTGCAAGTAAAAATGCGACGGAGGCATTACGCACTGAAGCCCGTGGTAGCAATCGTCTCGCCGCAAGGTTTGCCGCCAGAACGCTTGAAAATGAGCTTCAGCAGTATTTCGCCGCGATCTATCGCGAAGCATCGCAGAGCAGCTTGAGGAATACGCTCGGAACAACGCTTGAATCGAATTCGTTGTCGGAGCTGCGTTCTCAGATCTCAGCAGGCGGCCTCACCGCCAGCGAGTCTGCGAACCTAAGAACGCAGTTTCTTCACCACCCCGAACGAGTTCAGCTCGACCAGCTACTTAGTGAACGGCTTTCCCATTACACCAAGGGAGCGAGCGACTGGCGGCCAAGCATCGCGACCATGTTCATCATTGATCTCAAGGGATCCATCATTTCGATTGCCTACGATGAAATGGTCACAGAAGATCAAAATAGCGCGGGTCGAAATTTTGCTTACCGAACATACTTCCATGGCGGCGACAATGACCTGCCGCCGGACACACCTATCGATACCATCAAACCACTAACCACCACACACCTTTCGTCAGCGTTTCAAAGCACCGCAACCGGACTGTGGAAGATCGCGTTCAGCACACCGATTTTTGGTCTCACGGACTCTGACGACGACGGCCCGCGCGAGGTCGTTGGTATTTTTGTCGCAACCACCAATCTTGGTGACTTTGAGCTTTTGCGCACAGATGAACAGAGCGATCAATTAGCCGTCGTTATCGATGCCAGAAACGGACCGCTACGAGGCACGGTACTACAACATCCATTGATGGACAATCGAAGACGCGTTGGTGAAGCGATGGCTGGTGAACGTTTTCAGGTATCGGAAGAACTGCTCAACGATCTAGTCGCTGGCAACGATGTTGATTACCGCGACCCACTTGCCGAAGCGGGCGACGGTACTGAATTCAAGGGCTCATGGCTTGCCGCTGTCGCCCAGATCGCATTGCCCAAAAATGATGACGACGACATCGGCGATGGATCTAGCGGACAAACGAACACTGACATGTTGGTGCTCGTTCAATATCGATTGTCGAAAGTTTTTGAACCCGTTGGCCACATGAAGCAACAATTGCTGGTTGAAGGCGCACTTGCTGTTTTATCCGTCGTCTTCGTCACATTCTTGATGTGGTATTTCGTTGGTCGAGTGAGCGATCAAACGCGAAAAGAAGACTCCAGCGATGAGTCACCACTACCAAGCCATGCGCAAACGGTCACGCTTAAGTGATTAGAAAAAGATGATGGTACGGTTTGCGGACCGTTCAGAATGGGGCACGATTCTGAACGGTCCGTTTCACCAGTAAACACTCCGAAGCCGCTGAGCCTGCCGAAGGGGCAGTCCGGCTGGCTAAAACAATTGCCGCTAAAGATTTTAGGTCTTTAAAGACAATCATTCCGACTTCGGAGCTGACCAGCGATCGGGGCAGATCACTGATGCATCACTTAAACAATTAGTGGGATAGGCTTCCAGCCTGTCGCAATGAAAATGACAGGCTGGAAGCCTATCCCACTTCAAAAACCGGACAGTTATTGACCGAACGGTCCTTAGCTACATCCCATACTGTTTCCGCAATTATGGCAAAGGTAGCAATTACCATTTCGCACCGTGATGCTGCCGCAATTGTCGCAACCGGGTGCATCGCTTTGGAAACGTGCAAATTGGTTAGCAGGACCGCTTAAGGTTTCTTTTTGCCCAACCGACCTGTCCATTCTGGCCTTCACTTGAGCAAACACGCTCAGCGGCGTTGATTGAGCAACTGCCGAGGAATTGGAAACGGCTTCCACGGTTGGCCCGTTGCCGATGGGCTCCTTCTTACCAGCATCGCTACTGCCGGACTTACCAAATTCCGGGTGTCCAGCCAAAAACGTCAAACCCAGCCACCGAGCAATGTAATCGACGACACTTTTGGCGATACGAATTTCCTTGTTGGTCGTGTGGCCCATCGGCTCAAAACGCGTATGACTAAACTTGTTCACTAGAACTTCCAGCGGCACACCGTACTGCAAAGCGATTGACAACGCCGTTCCGAAGCTGTCCATAATGCCGCCAATCGTGCTGCCTTCCTTCGCCATCGTGATGAAGATCTCACCAGGTCGACCATCATTGTATAACCCGACGCACAGGTAACCTTCGTGCCCAGCAATGCTGAACTTGTGGGTAATGCTTTGTCGAGTATCCTCCAGTCGTTCGCGGCGGGGCTTATACACGATCTTTTCGATCGTGGTCGATGCCGCTTCCGTTGCTGCGACGGCAACCCCACTTTTTGACTCGTCTTTCTTAGTGTTCAAAGGCTGAGACTGCTTTGACCCATCGCGATAAATCGCAATCGCCTTCAATCCCAATTCCCAACCCCAGAAGTACGCATCGGCGATATCTTTAGGTGCCACATCGCTTGGCATGTTGACCGTCTTGCTAATCGCACCGGACAGGAATGGCTGCGCTGCTGCCATCATCGTCACGTGTGCTTGCCAAGGAATACTGCGAACCCCGCCGGCTGGCTTAAACGCACAATCAAAAACCGGCAAATGTTCATCTGCCAACGCCGGTGCACCTTCGATCGTATCATTCTCGTTGATGTATTTGATCATCGCGTCAATTTGCGGCTCGTTATATCCAAGTTTCCGCAATCCACCGGCGACGGTGTTGTTGACAATCTTCAACATCCCACCACCAGCAAGCTGCTTGTACTTGACTAATGCGATATCCGGCTCAATGCCCGTTGTATCGCAGTCCATCATGAAGCTGATCGTGCCCGTGGGTGCCAAGACGGTCGTTTGCGCATTGCGAAATCCATGGCGTGAGCCGATTTCCAGCACACCTTCCCACAACTTGCGTGCCGCATCCTTCAACTCGACCGGACCTTCATCCGCAATCTTTTCAACAGCATCGCGGTGCATCTGCATCACCGCCAACATCGAAACTTCGTTTTCCGCATAGCCGTCAAAGGGTCCAACCACTGCCGCCAATTCAGCACTGGTATAGTTCGCCGTTCCATGCATGATCGCCGTGATCGAGCCGCACATACTTCTCGCTGCGTTGGAATCGTAGGGCAAGCCTGCCGTCATGATGACGCTACCAAGGTTCGAATAGCCGAGCCCCAACGGACGGAACCGGTGGCTATTGGCTGAAATATCCGCGGTCGGATAGCTCGCATGATCCACCAAGATTTCCTGAGCGATCAAGAAGACACGACACGCTGCTTGATAACGCTCGTGGTCAAATACACCATCGGCCCGCACAAACTTCATCAGGTTGATTGACGCCAGGTTGCAAGCCGTGTCGTCCAAGAACATGTACTCACTGCACGGATTGCTGGCGTTGATGCGCCCGCTGGACGGACATGTATGCCACTTGTTGATCGTCGTGTCGTACTGCACGCCGGGATCACCACAATGCCAAGCGCATTCAGCCATCCTGCCCAGCAGTTCACGGGCATCGTATTCAGGCGGCGTTCCGCTTGCCTTATCGCTAACCCAACGCGTTTGCCACCGACGACCATCGCGCACTGCTTCCATAAACGGATCGGTAACGCGGACCGACAAGTTCGCGTTCTGGAAGCAGACGCTGCCATACGCCTCACCGTTGAAATTCGATTCATAACCTTCGCGAATCAAGGCATGAGCTTTCTTTTCTTCACTCCACTTGCATTCGATGAACTCGAGCACATCAGGATGCCAAATCTTGAGCGATTGCATCTTCGCGGCGCGACGCGTTTTGCCACCGCTTTTGACAACGCCTGCGATCGAATCATAAACCTTCATGAACGACAATGGCCCGCTCGGCGTCCCGCCACCGGATAGTTTTTCTCGCTGACTGCGAAGCGTTGATAAATCCGTCCCCGTGCCGCTGCCGAACTTGAACAACATCGCTTCGGCACACGCCAAACGCATGATGTCTTCCATGTTGTCTTCAACGTGCTGAATGAAACAGGCCGACCCTTGTGGGTATTCATAGGGATTGTCGGGTTGCACGACTTGACCAGTGGTCTGGTCCCAACGCCAATTACACTTCGCGCCCCGCACGCCGTACTGATGGAACAGACCGACATTGAACCAAACCGGGCTGTTGAATGAACCGTTTTGATGCAAACAAAGCCAGGTCAAATCGCGATAGAATCGCTCGCCATCTTCCGGCGTATCGAAGTAACCATCCGCCAGTCCCCAATCGGCAATCGTCCGAGTGACGCGATGGATCAGTTGGCGGACACTGCGTTCTCGCTCGTCCTTGTTCCTCGGGTCGCCATAAAAATACTTGCTGACAACCACATTTGCCGCGAGCTGAGTCCAGGATTCCGGAATCTCACAATCTTTTTGTTCAAATAACGCCTTACCGGTCTCGTCCTTGATCACTGCACTACGCAACTCCCACTCAACGGTATCAAACGGGCTTTCGCCATCGTCGGGGCAAAATACGGGCTCGATGCGCAGTCCCGCAGATCCGGTGCGCTGAGACTTGTCGAAACGCTCCCGTGCATACTCGACGCCGTGCGACTGATCAACGGGTTGGGGGGGAAATTGGGAAACCGACTCCGAAGGGGAAATAACTGTGGCCATGGCAGCAAAGACTCCTTGCTTTTTCATCCGTGTGTCGCCCGTCCGCGATTGCTAAATTCGCACTCCGTGCGAAGCGTCAGGTACGACTTGGTTCAGAACAGAAAATTTACAAACGTTGATCACCACGGCGACTCTTGCCACTAACCCAACCATCGAATTTTAGGGTCGAACGCGGAACATCGCCTTCCGTGTCTCGAACCATTTTACTATGGGTAGTGCCAAAGTGCCTTTGCAAGCACTAAATATGGTGACGCTCGAAGTTTATCGTTTGCTAACACAATGTCAACAAAGAGTTTTTATTCGGCGCAAGTCGTTTCTGAATAATGACTTGCGAAAACAGCCATCGCGTGACCGCAGCGAGATCGGGGTTTTCCCACTCACGCAACTCGTACCGCCGTCAAGATTTACGAAAAAACAGCGGGTTCACCACCGCTGATTTCCCCACAATCGAAGCATTTCCATGGCCTGTTCGGCAGCTTCAACCATTTCTTCCAAGCAAGCAAACTCCAGTACGGAATGAATATTGTGCTGGCCGCTGGACAGATTTGGCGTGGGCAAACCCTTTTCGGTTAATTGCGAACCATCCGTCCCGCCTCGAACAATGGCTCGGGTGCATTGGCGACCAAGGTTGGCGAACGCTTGTTCCGCTAAATCGACCACGTCAGGAACTTGACGCAGGCCTTCGGCTAGATTTCGATATTGCCGCCGCCGCTCCATGTCCACTTTTAGCCCGGGCACGTGGTTAGCAACGCGATTCGCTGCGGTGGTTACAATTCCGGCAAATTCGTCCAATTGTATTTCGTCGAAGGTTCGCAAAATTAAGTCCACTTCGCATTTTCCGACGCCACCACGAATGTCATGAACGTGAATGAACCCGTCTCGTCCGCTAGTTGTTTCTGGAGTTGTTTCGGATCGCGGCAATAACGCGACGAACTCACAAGCCCCACGGACAGCGTTGATCATTTGGCCTTGAGCGATGGCTGGGTGGATGTTGTGTCCAACGAAAGTCACGCGAACCGCGTCAGCGGAAAATGTTTCGACATCTAGCATCCCTGCACCGCCACCATCGATCGTATAGGCGACATTTGCATTGAGCTTTGTTAGATCGATGCGATCGGTTCCGCGTCCAATCTCCTCGTCGCATGTGAACAGCACGCGCAGCGGGCCATGCGATAAACGCGGTTGCTCAAGCATGTGCTGCGCCATCTCCATGATGATCGCAATGCCCGCTTTGTCGTCGCCGCCCAGTAATGTTGTACCGTCGGTCGTTACCAACGTCTTGCCAATGAGCGATGAAAGCGATGGCGAATTCGTATCGGTAATAACCTTACCGCTTGGCAACGTAATATTTCCACCGGTGTAGCATTCGATGACTTGTGGCCTTACGTTGTCGCCAGGGGCTTCTGGCGACGTGTCAAGGTGCGCGATCAGCGCGATTGTCGGGCATGCGTTGCCGGTCGTTCCGGGAATCGTTGCCCAAACCAAGCCACTCTCGTCTTGATGTGCACCATCGGCTCCCATATCAAGCAACTCACGCAGCAAGACTCGTCCCAACTCCCATTGGCCTGGGGTGCTGGGATATGTTCTCGATGCAGGGTCTGCCTTGGTATCGATTTGTACGTAGCGAATGAAACGATCGAGTAGACGCGATTGATTGATCAAAGTCGTGCGTTGTTCGAATAAGGAGAGAGACAATTTAGCGCCACCGGTACACTATAACTCACCCTGTAAAGATCCACCACAAAGCAACCACCACCATGGACCCCGTCGCCCACCTGATTTTTGACATTGAAACCGTTGCCGATGGCGAATTGATTGCCGCTGCAAAGTACCCCGAAACCGACCTCACACCGATGGAAGCGATCGCTCGTTTTCAAGAGGAATTAGTCGCGCAAAATGGCAAGACATTCGTGCCCTATACCTACCAAATCCCGACGGCGATCGTGATCGCAAAGTTGGACAAGAACTTTGACTTAATCGACATTGTTTCGCTCGACGAACCTGAGTTCCGACCGCATGTGCTGACTGAACATTTCTGGCGCGGATGGGAATCTTATGGGCGTCCACAATGGATCACCTTTAACGGCCGTGGATTCGATCTACCGGTCATGGAATTGGCGGCATTTCGTTATGGGCTATCCGTCCCCAACTGGTTTAAGAACGATTGCAACTCCTACAGCCAACCACGTAATCGGTTCAATGTGACATCGCATTTTGACTTGCAAGAATTCATCACAAATTCTGGCGCGACCTGGTTTCGTGGCGGCCTCGACCTGTTAGCTCGGATGCTGGGAAAGCCGGGAAAAATGGACATCAAAGGCGAGCAGGTCCAGGAAATGTTCAACGCAGGCAGGCTAAAAGAAATCAGTGACTATTGTCGCTGTGACGTGCTTGATACCTACTTTGTGTTCTTGCGCGCCATGGTCATGCTCGGACGCATCGATCGGGATCGTGAGCAGGAAATAGTCGCCAAGGCCAACCGCTGGCTGGTCGAGCGGAAAGGTACCTGTGAAGCCTATGAACGGTACTTAGAACGATGTACCGACTGGAAAAACCCTTGGTAAGTAAAATTTGGGGTTGTGAGTAAGAAGCCTTTGCGCAAGTTTAATTCCATAATCTTGCCGCGTGCGGGGCTTGTCCCCGTCGGGCGATGATCAGAAAAGGTTCGTGCAGCGATGCGTATAACGATTGATTAACGCTCCACGCGGACAAGCCGCATGGTAGCGAGGCTCACTCCGCCAGCAACTTCTGGTTTTGATTATCGCCCGACGGGGATAAACCCCGTCGTAGCATCTGGTCGGAACAAGATTGAATCAAAATTTCGCTCTTTAATTCCGTGTCAATACCAAATTTTTATGTCCTAGCCAGCGATAACTTCAAATTGCAAATTGATGAGGCAGCAGGCCATATTCAATGATGAATTTGCAATGTTCATTTTGCAATGTTCATTTTGCAATTTGCAATCCGCCTCTCGGTTAGCTAAAGCCAGAACAACCAACCCATTGCCCATCTACCGCCTTTTCCTCATCGCCTCCACGACCGCCTCGCCCATTTTTGCCGGGCTTGGAGCGACCGTGATGCCAGCCGCTTCGAGCGCTGCGACCTTTTCGATTGCCGTGCCTTTGCCACCGCTAATGATCGCTCCTGCGTGTCCCATTCGCTTTCCGGGCGGTGCTGTGCGGCCAGCAATAAACGCGGCCACGGGCTTGGTGACATGTGCCTTGACGAATGCGGCTGCCTCTTCTTCAGCCGATCCACCGATTTCACCGATCATCAAAATCGCTTCCGTTTGATCATCCTCTTGAAACCTAGCCAGCAAGTCGATGAAGGATGTCCCAACAATGGGGTCACCACCGAGTCCGACGCAAGTACTTTGGCCAAGCCCAAGGTTACTGGTTTGCCAAACGGCTTCATACGTGAGGGTGCCACTGCGGCTCATGATCGCAACTTTTCCTGGATTATGGATATAACCCGGCATGATCCCGATCTTGCATTGACCGGGTGTGATGACACCGGGACAGTTGGGACCGATCAGTACCGAATTGCTTGCCATCACCGTCTTAAAAACGCGGACCATGTCCAGCACAGGAACGCCTTCGGTGATGGCGCAGATCACTTTGATACCGGCATCGATGGCTTCCAGAATCGCATCAGCCGTAAACGGTGGCGGGACGAAAATCATCGTCGCGTCGGCACCTGTCTGCTGGACGGCTTCTTCGACAGTGTCAAAAACCGGCAGGCCATCAAAGTCTTGGCCGCCTTTGCCAGGCGTGACACCACCGACCATTTTGGTGCCATACTCACGGCACCCTCGGGTATGAAAAGCGCCGGAATTCCCAGTGATTCCTTGGCAGATGACACGTGTATTGCGGTCAACGAGAATGGACATTTGATTGGATTTTGGTTTTCAGGATTTTAATAAATTTTTGATGGAAGTTCGTGCGGGAGATAAGACCACAAGGTAACGGTCACTAATCTCCCGATCATTTTCTTGGCAAATTACTTAGCGGCCGCGACAATTTTCTCGGCGGCGTCGGTAAGGTCAGCGGCATTAATGATGTCGATATCACAGGCGGCCAACATCTTGCGTCCCTCGTCGACTTCCGTGCCTTCAAGCCGGACGACTAACGGAACGTTGAAACCGACTTCTTTACCAGCTTCGATGATCGCGGTTGCGATCGTGGTGCAGCGAGCAATGCCACCAAAAATATTGACTAACACGCCTTTGCAATTCGGGTCCGAAAGCAGAATACGAAATGCTTCCGTCACTTGCTGAGTATTGGCACCGCCACCGACGTCAAGAAAATTCGCTGGCTGGCCACCGTGGTATTTGATGATGTCCATCGTTGACATCGCCAGCCC
>JAYVSE010000066.1:0-7141 GCA_043775635.1 Planctomycetaceae bacterium
GCTGTCCGACTGGGCTCACGCACCCTCCACTCGAAAAAGGAATTCAAAAAATATTTTGAATCAGGACTTGCCAATATTTAAGACCGTCGCTCTCCCCGATGTTCCCTCCCCGATGTTCCCTCCCCGATGTTCCCTTGTTCCCTTTCTTTTCCTTAGGAACTCAGCGATTGTTAGCATACTGGATCGTTCCATCTGTATCGACGACGCGATAGACGACCTGAGCAGTGTCGAATTGCAGCGATGGCATCGGCATCTACGGAGCACGCGTTCACGCATCCGCATCGAACATTCTGGCAAACAATCGCAAAAATTCAAAAATTCGGATTTTTTTGTCGCAGCACTTGCAATTTACGGGCGGTGCTATCTACAATCCACCAGCGTTTTAGAGCGGTTTTTCGTCGTGCTCCAAAAGGGTTTCGGTGTTTCTTTTTTTCCCAGGGTAAAAACATCTCTCGGTCTCTCGGTCTCTCGGTCTTGCTAGACGCCTAGGTCAAGCAAGAGCGGCAATCGCGGTTCTTTTGTTTAGCACTCTCGCAGTCGGCGTCATAAACGTCTTGAATAACGAGTACGCGGCGGCGTTCAGTTCTAAACAACTCGCTACTTTGCACGGTGCAGGCATGTTTTCGTACAAGAAATGTGTCGAAGGAAGTATACAGTGCATCAATGGTATCCAACCGAATTATACTTGCAATATTTTTGATCCCGACATCCGGATCTGCGGGGTTTCGGAAAAGAACCGAACTTGCAATCTAACTAGTGGCGTTGGGCCATTTACGGCTGACGAGTGCGTGTCAACGAATTGGGCAAAGGAGTGCAAGGCCAAGAGCGTATTATACAGCTGTATGCCACTGTCGGATCCAACTTTACCGTGGACTTGGCAACTACGAGTGATCCCACCGGTTCCAGATACGCCGACCTCGTGTGGGACTCGTATGTACTGCACGCGGCCATTTCCACAGGCCGACATATAACCGTAGCGGTGCTAAAGCCTCGCTCCCACATTGTGAACGCATTTGAGGTAAATCAACCACTTCGAAAGTGTTAGATTGCGATTTCTCCGCAATTAGTCGAGGGATCTGGTTCGGTGTCGCGGTGAGTTTAGTCGAATGCAGGTATTTCATATTTGCGAAACCTTTCGTTTAAGGCGATAGGAATTGTTTAAGCTACCTGCCGAATGGAAATTGGAGGTTTTATGAGAGTATTGTACAAGGGTTTTCTTTGAGGCATCTTACCATTTTAGCAGTAAGCAATCCAAGTAAATTTTCTTACGTCACACGCGTAACGAGACGCCGTTTACTTAACGAGACGCAGGTGCTTCAATGGTTCGTCTTCGTAGGTTTGGTTTGCGTCGTGGGTAGGTCCGACGCGCACGATCCGAAACTCGCTCGACAAGTTTACGAATCCTGGCGAGGCTATGAGGACATGGCTGTTACTGGAACCGTAAAATTCTACGAGTTCGGAAAACTGATTGAAGAACAAAAGTTCAAAGCCATCTATGGCCACAGCGAGGGTAAGTCAGGCTCACGTCCGTTCAGCGTGGGACGTGTCGTGCCCAATCCAGGCGAGCCTCACATCCATGACAACGAATTCTTTGACGTCAACTGTTCCGTCAAGAACGGCTTGGTTGGTTTGTTTCGCCGACACTACATCTCCCAGCCTGCACCATCATTTGTGTACAGCGAAATGCAAATGTTTCCAGGCGTTGCGATGATCGGGGTTCCTATGGTAAATGACCCTTGCACCGTGGTCCATAGTGCCCTCCAACCGAGTTTGCTTTCCAGCGGCTGCGCGAGTTCTGGTCCTGTAGATTCGCAAGTGGTAAATGGGAAGGTATTGAACATCGAAATTACTGGCGAGGAAGAATTTCAAGGCATACCCGCCAACCGGTTGCGTGTTACGTATTTAGAGTCAATTCACCCCAACCTCGTAGGGATGCAAATTGAGATGCTCGTCGCCCTTGCGCCAACCGTGCTGGTACTCAAGTTCATTGATGGTCGTGGCGGAAAACGCGATGAGTATAGAAAGCAATTATGCGAGGAATTGAAATCGCGTGAGTTGCTTGAAGTTAAGCTCTGGGAAAACCGGCTGATCCCCGTTGTCACTAAGTTTGAAGCAGAAAATCGAAAAACCATCGTAGAAGTGACGGATGTTAGCGCGCTACCCACGGATTTTCATGGGTTGTGGGAATTCGACGGACCGACGGGCACCAGATACAGCGGTAATCTTGAGTCCGCTATACGAAAACCGGGAATTCACGAACCCTATGCTCGCGAGAGCAGCCTGATCCCGTTTAGTTTGGACGAGCAGGAGCAGATTCGACAATTTCTGGTCGGCAAGAAAATTATTAAACCGAGCGGAATATCGTGGACGCGGCTTACGATATACGCCATCAACCTAATCGCAATTGGATATCTAGTTAAATTCACTTGGTGCAGAATTCGTCAGAACTCATAATCTTGCCTTGCCATTTTGAAATAGTGCCAACTAGTCACTCGGGAAAATATGAAAGCAAAATATCGTAGTCGAAAGGCGAGTTCATTGATACTTTATATCGCATTGAGTGGACTAGTCACGTATTCGTCGCATGGATTATCCGCCGACGAAGTCAAGGTGAACTGTGGCTGGGCGGCGACGGATCTTGTGTTGCAAAGCTACGGTGCACCGCTACTCAATGAATCCTCAACAATCAACAAGTCACAAGCAACGTTCTCATTGGAGGATACGCGCCGTAGTTTCGTCGAAGCTGGCTTTCAAGTTAATACCTATCGATTTCGCGACGCGCCACAGAGCTTCCTCAGGCGATTGAGCAATGGCAGTTGCCGTGGGATATTGCTTGCCCCGGTCAGCGAAGCGACTCAGTTTGACACCGTAACGCCGGGGCACTATTTTTTCGTAAGTGATTGGTCGCCAGAATCGCTGCAGGTCATCGATCCAATCTCCGTCGAATCGCACTCATTTAAGTCCAGTGTTTTTGCTAACGATTCATGTGAGGCATACATTCAATTTGTGACCAGGCCTCTCGATGGATTGTTGTATGCGCCAGTCTGGTGGAAAGATTCAATTTGGTTGGCAATGCTGCCTATCAGTGCCATTCTCATTGGAATGGTGATTCGACCTGAGGTGACTCGACCTGTACCAAGTTCAATTGCCATCGGCAACGAAGCACCGCTGCCGGAAGGATTGTGAAGATGACTTCCAAGGTTAAGGCTACTCAAGACTGGAGGAACGTCGTCCTTGTTGCTCTGATTACATGCCTGTCGGGTTGCAAACAACAAGATTCATCGGAGGAGGTGGACGCACTGGTTATTCAGCAACCCTCCGTCGACCTGGGTGAGATTGAACCAATCGCTGTGATCCAAACGACCATTACCGTCACTAATCAATCAAACAAGCCAGTTGAGCTTTCTCAACTAAAACTAGGCTGCTATTGCATGGAGAGTGACTTCGTAACCACGGAGTTGGGGCCAGGTCAAGAATACGAATGCAACATTCAAATTAACGATCCTGTCGAGGGCCTGTCAATACAAAATGGTCAGTTTCTTACGGCAGAACCCGCAGATATTGAACCCGCTTTTTCGATTCGTTATCACGTTAAGCCACGCGCCTACTTGCAACCTTCCGTGGTTCACCTGGGAGAATTTGATGGATCAACCGTTTCTTGGCCAATTCAGAAAGAATTGAAGATCGAGGACTTCACAGGATTGTGTGAATTAGCGGGCGCGATCACCGTGTCACCTGCGAATACAAACAGTTTTTCATGCCCTTTTGATTACTCGATCTCAGCACTCTCTGAGCGGTTCGAGACAGGCGCAATCCTCCGGCTGAACATCATAAAAAAAGAAGGAGGCGTTGGTGGAGTTTTCCTGGACAAACTGCGGGTTCATATCCCGTCTTCGAGTGGCGAGATAACATTGTCTTTTATCGTTTCAGGCGTCTATCATTAAGACACCAAAACGTGTCGATCAAGTCCCTTCACTCAGTATGGTACTGATGGTTGGTGGTTTTGATCATACGCTCCTGGATCCTACGAAGAACCTTTTAGCACGGTACACATTAAATCATCGTTCAGGGCTGGCGATCTTGATTGTACTGCAAGTTGCCTGTATGGTTCCTCAAATATTTACGTGGTCTGCCATCTGGGACGAGCCGGGACATCTAGTTGCTGGCGTAGACCATTGGCGGTCGCAAGACTTTCGACTGTATGCGGTGAATCCACCTTTGTGTCGTTTATGGGCAACATTGCCCGTCGTGTTGACTCAAAGCGCAAACTGGCCGACGCTGGATGAACAACAGAAATCTCATCAGAGGCTCGAGTGGGAAACCGGTGCGAGATTTTTCGATCAACAACCTCAGGTTGCGTTGCGTTCGCTGCGCATCGCGCGTTGCGCAAATCTGATTTGGCCGGTCTTGGGGACCGTGCTTATTTTTTTGTTGGCGAGCCGCTGTTTTGGACAAGCGTCGGCCACTGCGGCCGCATGGCTGTGGGCTTTTTGCCCGCTGGTGATTGCTCACGGGATACTGCTGCCGCCAGATATCGCAGCCGCAGTCATGTTAATGGCGATCATCTTGGCGGCGTCTGCTTGGTATCGCGTTTCTGATGCCAGCCATTCCCTGCTCGTGGGGCTGGTCGTCGGTTTGGGTTTACTGGTCAAGTACACGCTGCTTGCTTGTTGCCCGATTCTGTTCGCGCTTAGTTTTGTGGCGTTTTGGAATGAAAAGCGTCGTCTAAAGGTTAGCCAGCTATTGAAGTGTCACCTGCTTGCCGGTTTGGTGATGATTTTTACTGTCAATGCTGCATACGGTTGGCAGGGTTCGTTTATGCGTTTCGGTGACTTCGAATTTATTTCGGAGACGCTGGGCGGGTCAGCAGGATCGCAAGTAGCGGTTGGTAATATGTTTCGGAATCATGTGTTCGGGATGTGTCCTGTTTGTCTACCAAGGGAGTTTGTATTGGGTATCGACGTTCAGTGCAGAGACTTTGAGATCAACGGATTTTATCCCTACATGCTGGGCCAGTGGAAGCAGGCGGGATTTCCCTTGTTTTATGTCTGGTATTATCTGTTGAAGATGCCTGTCGGATTGTTCGCATTAGCGATCGTTGGATTCATGGGGATCATTTTTGGGCGAGTTCATGTTCGAGAGCGAGCTCCGTTAGCGATATTGACAATATTGGCTGTTTTCATTTTTATTTCCATCAGCTCATGTACAACTTTGAATTGGTGCCAGCGGTATTCGCTCGTCAGCATGCCGTTGCTTTGCGTACTTGCCGGTGCATCATGGGGAGCGTTCACAACAAGATTTCCAAGGATGTTCCTCTGGAGCGTCATCGCTACCACGGTCGCAATCGGGATTTACTATGCGCCCCACTCGCTTGCCTACTTCAACGGGCTCGCAGGTGGTCCTGCGAATGGTCAATATCTGTTGCACGGAAACGGCTGCGATTGGGGACAGGATGCATTGCGGGTTGGGGACTGGTGCAAACAATATCCCGAACGTCGTCCGCTTGCGATTGCCACGTGTGGATACGCAAATTCGCTTGCAGCGTACGCCGTTAAGGCTGACCACGTCCGATTCGAAATCGAATGCAGTGCTCCTTTTGCAACACCCCTTCGCGGTGCACCGGTTACGCTCCACGGTTGGCACATTGTTAGCATGCTACATCTATTAGATCCCAGAAGCCCTTATCATCCGCTTCTTTATCTCACGCCAGCAGAACGTATTGGTTTTACTCATCGTGTGTACTTCATTGACGCCAGGATGGCATTACAGCTAGCTGATGGATCATTGCCACCATTGGAACGCGGTATACATTGAATATCAAAACAAGTTGCGGAACACCAACGCGGCGTACTGGATTCTCAATTTCTGAGCTGTTGGTTGTGATCTCAATCATTTCGATCATGTTGTCACTGACCATACCGGCAGTGCAACGGGTGCGTGAGAGCGCTCGGCTGCACGAGTGTCAGAATAAAGGTCGGCAACTTGGACTTGCGTTGCAAAATTTCGAGTCGACGCACAGTCGATATCCATCAGACGGCTGGGGTTGGGGCTGGGTTGGCGACGGTCAACAGGGAGGACTTTCTACGCTCGATGGACCTGGTGGTTGGATACACCATTTGCTTCCATTCCTAGAGCAACAGGAACTTTGGGAGCAAACGAAAACTCGACAAGGTCGCAATCTTGCAATCCAGCAACCGATCGGCGTTTTCACTTGTCCGTCGCGCCGCGATGCGGTTCCCTATCCGTATACACTACTGGTCGTTCCACTTCGTAATGCGGATATTCCTGCGTTAGGTAGTCGCAGTGATTACGCCATCTGCGCCGGCGACCGTATCATCTCAATTGGTCCCGGTCCAGACACAGTTGAGTTGGTTTCGTCTTATCCGTTTCCAAACAAAACACTCTATTCAGGGATTTCGTTCGTTCGATCCAATATTAGTTCGCGAGATGTGTTCGATGGAACGTCCACGACTTTGGCCATTTCGGAAAAACTGGTTATTCCCTTGCACTATCATACTGGGCAGTCTTTCGGTGATGACCAAACCATTTTGATTGGCGACGACGCCGATATTCGTCGTTGGACGCATTTTACACCGCTTTGGGACTACTCACAGATCGATGACATTGAGCGATTTGGGTCGGCACATGATGTTGGAGTGACATCGGTGAATTGCGATGGTTCGGTACATACGATCGACTACGCGGTCGATTCCCAAGTCTGGAAATCCCTTGGAAACCGGGCGGATACCAAGTAGTTCGACTGTCCCAAATCGACCCCAATGGCCTTGTGCCATTGGTGACGAAGTTTAGCAGGCTTGAAATCACCCACAGATTCTGCGGAAGAGCCTGAATGAAGGAATGCATCAAACCACCGCAGCAGCCATAATGGCGGTCGAGCGAAGCGAGACCGCCTTACGGGAGTTTGGCTTCGATGCCTGAATGCAGTTGCTTGAGCTGAGCAACGAGGTCGATGTTGTCTCGGTAGATGGTGACTAGACGTTGCCGAGTGCTTGTTACTTCTGTGGTTACGTCGGCCGCATAAGCCTTAATCGCTGCGCGTTCTACTTGAATCTTGTCGCGATCCTTCTCTAGCCGAAGCTTTAGATCTTGGTTGACCGTCAACATCGCAGTGTTTGCATTA
>JAYVSE010000067.1:0-5033 GCA_043775635.1 Planctomycetaceae bacterium
TTGGCGACCGGTTCGCAGCTCCGTCAGTACCTTGCCGCGCGGCATCGCCACCACGGCCTCGGCGGAATCCAAGGTTGCGGTGACAATTTGGACGTCGGACTTCAATTCCTCCAGCGGCTGTACAATTTTCAATTCACCCTGATGCAAAATCGCGACCCAGTCAGCGACCCGTTCGACTTCGCTGATTTGGTGACTGCTCAACAACACCGTGCGGCCCAGCGCGGCGCGATCGACCATCGATTTCAAAAACTGTCGTCGCACCATCGCATCCAAGCCGCTGGTTGGCTCATCCAAAATCAACAGCTCCGGATCGTGCCCGATCGCCAGTGCCAATGCGACCTTGGCACGTTGCCCCTTGCTCAAATCCTTGATCTTTGTCTTTAGTGGAACCGAAAAATCATCGAGCAATTGTTGATACCGAGCGAGAAAGCCACCTGGGTAAAACGCTGATGTAAACCAACCGATCTCAGGAGGCGTCATCCAGTCGTACAGCGCCGGTGCATCGGACACGTAGCCGATCGAGCGTTTAATCTCGATCGAGTCCGAAGAGCAATTGTGACCAAGCACTTCGGCATACCCGGAATCCGCCGCGACGAAGCCGGTCAAAATCCGAATCAAAGTCGATTTGCCCGCCCCGTTTTCACCCAACAGTGCAAACACGACACCACGAGGAACTTCGAGGCTGACGTTGGACAGCGCGACCGTATGTTTGAATCGCTTGGAAATGTTTTTCAGAGACAGGACCGATGGCATGGCGAGACCCGTGTTGTTTGGTGATAAGTGGGTAGGGGTGGATTAACGAAAATGCCCAAGAAGGTGAGCCGTACGCGCTAGCGTCGGGCCCTATCTCGCGATACGTGAATTCGACGCGGCCCGCAGCTAGCGCTGTCTGCTCACTTTGCATCAGCCCAGGGATTGGGGTGAGGGGAAAGCTACTGTCAAACATCGTTTTCTCCCGGTGTTTGCAATTGCATTTGTCGCTGTAGTTCCGCTTCAAACAACGCCCGTAGTTCTGCAGGCGTTACACCGCCGCTGAGTGCATCGGACAGCAACCGAGTCAGCGATTCGGCCACCAGCGTGTTGCGTGCTTTGGTACAGCGTGCCAGCGCATCGCGGCGTACCGCCAACCCTCGACCTCGAATGCTTTCCAGCACGCGATCAGCTTGCAATTGTTGATAAGCTCGCTGGATCGTGTTGGGATTGATCGCCAGTTCGCTGGCCAATTGCCGCACACTGGGAACCATCTGGCCACCGGAGATCACACCGTCAGCGACCGCCAATTTCACTTGACGGATCAATTGTTCATAAATCGGAATGCCGTTGGCGCTATCGATCGAAAAAAACATGCCCCGCTTCCTCTACGCCGTGAAGGATAATTTAGCGGAATGGCTCGCGCCATCCGGTCCATCAAGCTTCAGTGAGACCGGACGGCTCGCGCCGTACCGCTAAAACCGTTTAATTTGCTGAAGAAAAATCCTTCACGGCGTAGCCGCTTTCTCCTGCTAAACTCGCGTTACTGCGTGTGTTGCTGGTAGGTACACCGGAACTGTGTAGCAGACAAGAGGTTGGTATAGTATTTTCCTCAAGAGTGTCGCCTTTCGCTACGCGAAAGTGCGTTCTTTCATACTTTCGCGAAGCGAAAGGCGACAATAAAAAACCGCAGAATGCTTAGTCGCGAACAGTGTTGCTGCCGTGATGCTCTAATACTTTTCTTACGAAAAGTGTTGACGACACTTCTCGGTGAACGCGACGAGGAAAGTCTTTTTTCCAACGCTCCTGCATTTTTTATTTTTTATACCCCTATAACTTCAAAAGGATCTAGCGTGGACTTAAGTAGCGGTGCGGCGCAAGCGGGCTGTTGATTTAGTGAGCCGTACGCGCTAGCGTCGGGCGCTACGGCAGGACGCCTACCGTTGACGGCCCGTGGCTAGCGCCAACGGCTCACTAAAATGATGAAATCCACTAAACCAACAGCCCGCAAGCCGTCCGGTGCCGTTTCGAAAAGCCCCGCGAAACACCGGACGGCTTGCGCCGCACCGCAAACCAAATGCTTCGCATTTTCGTTAAGTCAACGCCAATGCAGGCAAGCTGCAGGAGTCTTAGAAAAGATGTGGTGTATAAAAAGGGTTCCTGCCTTGGAACGCGGTGTCTTGGAAGCTGGGCTTTTGAAAATGATCGAAAATATGCGATTTAGGTAGGTATCAATGAAACAAACTATTGCTAAATTAGGCTCCCTTTTTTACTCAGTTTTTAGTGTGGTATTCACCGTGGCAAGCGTTGTTGGCTCAGCCGATTCGAGCGCCGATTCGGACTCGACACCGAAGCCAAACGAAGCGAGCCCGCTAGTGAAGCCGCATGTAGAAATTCTCTCGGATGCTCACGCTTGGAAACGGCTACCGAAAATGTCGTCTGGGGAGGAACAGCCGTTACCAAACTGGGCCAAGGCCGTCGCAACTCAACTTCCACGAACCGCAGCCGCGATGCTTGAATTGGACGCGGTACATCGAATGCATAGCCCGCTCGATCCAGCGATTCGCGCCAAATTGAGATGGGTCATCGCACATGCTAATCGGTGTCAATATTCGGAAGCCTATGCGATTGCTGACTTACGCCGATCAGGTGCGATCGAAGCCGAGGTTGAGCAACTGGTTGGGGGTCGAGCGCATTGGCGAGACGATGACCGAGATGCGCTGAACTTTGTCCAGATGATGACAACTTCAGCGCCCTCGCTTCCGGACTCGCTTTTCACCAGCGTAAAAGATCGCTTCGGGGACCGAGGAGTTGCGGCGATGATTCTATTGGCGGCTTATGGAAATTTTCAAGACCGGCTCATCCTCGGGTTGAACCTACCACTGGAAGATGGCGGGCCGCTTGGTCCGCTGGCAATCAAGTTTGTCGATGGTGCATTGCAAAAATCACCCTTGCTTCCTCCCGCCAATGGCAGTGCGACGTACTTGGATGATGGTAACTCAGTTGTCCCTCGTGACGATGCTTGGAACGCAATTTCTTACGATCAACTTCAAACACAATTGGCACACCAGCGCCTTAGACAGCCGCGGTTGCCGATCCCAGAGTGGAACGATGTGAAGTCTAAGCTACCTGCGGAGATGGCAGCGCGTCCAACCAAGATTCGCTGGAGTCTGATGAATTATGGATATGCACACGAGTTGGCGATTCCTTGGACCATTGCAACGCGAACGCACTGGGCAGAGTGCCCTACCGAGCGAATTCTGGAAGAGAGCCTATTCTGGGTACAGACTCGTGCCATCGGATGCAACTACTGCATGGGGCACTGCGAGATGCTGCTTGAAGTTGCTGGCTTAGAGCCGTCTGAAGTTACCAAACGTACACGGATGCTCGCAGAAACAGATTGGGCTGCTTTTCCGATCGCAGAGCAACGTGCGTATGCATTTGCGCGCAAGTTGACTCGTTCACCATGGGAGCTGACGGCCGCTGACTATCATTCACTGGAAACAGAATTCGGAAAACAGAAGGCAATGTCTATTTTTTGGTGGCTCTGCCGTGGACTTTATATGACACGCATCTCAGACGGCTTCCAGCTTCCGCTGGAACGAGAGAATGTTTTCGAATGATTCAGTAATCTTGGAGAAAGAAGGAAGCGATGAGAGTTAAATTGGTTCTGATTGGTCATCTATTCTGCGCAAGCTTCGTTTGCATGGCCACTGCGGAGGATGCTGAGACAAAACCGCCGGTCACGGAGGAGGAATCGCTGTCGCCTGAAGCGCAGGCAGCCGTTGCTGAATTGAGACAACTGCTTCCCAAAGAGTCGGAGGCGATTGCGATGTTGGACAGCATCTTGAAAGGAAACCGATTAGGTGCCGAAGACGGATGGTTTCCATTGGCAAAAGCACAGAGTCGTTTCGACTGGAACTATGTTGGTAAGACATATGACGCGGACGCTGATCTTGTCATCAAGCCGACCGAGTTCACTGGAAGCCAAGAAGATTTTGCGAGGCTCGATCGCAATCGAGATCAGCAGATCACAGCAGACGATTTTGATTGGTCAAAGCATTCGCTTACTGCCACGCCCGGTTTCATGATGTTCTTCATGGCCGATCGAGATGCCAATGGCAAGGTCACCAAAGAAGAGTTTGGGGCGCTCTTCGATCAGTTAAGTGCGGGTGACGAAAATTTCCTGGCTATCGACGATCTTCGGGAACAGTTTGTCCCTTCACCAGCAAGCAACACGGAGAGTCGTCCAGACAAGCCCAGTCCAAGCACACTGGTAACGGGCCTCAAGAATCAAGAAGTCGGATCTCTTCAGCCAGGCCCGAATCTTGATGAGATCGCGCCAGATTTCACGCTTAAGACCATTCAAGGCGAGACGGTGACGCTTTCAAAGGAAATCGGAGACAAGCCGATTGTATTGATCTTCGGCAACTTTACCTGCGGTCCATTTCGAAGTCAGTCTGGCAACATTGAGAAGCTTTACAACCGTTATCATGACCGTGCAAAGCTGTTTCTCGTCTACGTTCGTGAAGCACATCCGAGTGATGGTTGGTGGATGACGAGCAATCAAAAAGCCGGCATTGATTTAGCTCAGCCGACGGATCATGCGCAACGTGTGGCCATCGCATCGACTTGCCAAACCCATTTGGATCTCAAAATTCCGTTTCTGGTTGATGAGATTGATGATCGCGTTGGGACCGTTTACAGCGGAATGCCCAATCGACTCTACTTGATCGATCAAGATGGTAAGATTGCGTTTAAGAACGGTCGCGGACCCTTTGGTTTTCATCCTCGCCAATTAGAACAAGCGCTAGTCCTGCTGCTTGATGCAAAGAAATGAATGTGCCGAATTTCCGACTTGTGAGACTGTACCAAGTCGACCCCATTGGCCTTGTGCCGCATGTCGTGGACTTAAGGGAACAAAGTGAGCCGTAGGCGCTAGCCTCGGGCCTTACAAGGCTCTAACGGACGCGATGCCCGCGGCTAGCGGGCTGTTGATTTAGTAACCCGCTGCGTAAGCGAGGGATCACTGCGATCCCTCGCTTACGCATTCGGGTTATGAT
>JAYVSE010000068.1:0-20846 GCA_043775635.1 Planctomycetaceae bacterium
CTCCGCGAAAGAGCGCTCTTTCGCGGAGCGAAAGGCGACACTCAAGACACTCAGCACTAGCCCTGAAACAAGGCGTCCGCGAAGCCTTTCGCATCAAAACGAGCTAAATCACCAATGCCCTCGCCGAGCCCAACAAATTTGACCGGCAACGCAAATTGCTCACGGATCGGCAAGATTACACCGCCCTTCGCAGAACCATCCAGCTTCGTAAGAACAATCCCAGTGCAGCCAGCCGCGTCGCTGAACCCACGGGCCTGACTGATAGCATTCTGTCCTGCTGTCGCATCCAAGACCAACAAGACTTCGTGAGGTGCACCGTCTGCTTTTTTACCGATCACGCGACGAATCTTGTCGAGTTGCTGCATCAAATGCGATTGAGTCTGTAAACGCCCAGCCGTATCGATAATTGCCACGTCGATGTTGCCTTCGATTGCTTTTTCAACGGTCCGAAATGCGACGCTGGCGGGGTCCGTTTCAGCAGGGGCAGTCACGATTTCGCACCCAATCCGCTGTGACCAGATCGTCAACTGTTCGACCGCAGCCGCGCGGAATGTATCGCCAGCGCCGAGGACCACGGTCTTTTCACTTTGGCGCAGGTAATAAGCGAGTTTCCCGATTGAGGTTGTTTTGCCGCTACCGTTGACTCCCACGACCAAAATCACGGTTGGACCGCTGACCGCAAACGTTAGGTCCGTCGACTCCTGCGCCAACATCGCTTCGGTTTGGATCGCAATCGTTCGCAACACTTCTTCAAAATGCACCATCCGGCCACGAAACTGGGTTGCAATCTCGTCGCGAATCTTTGTCGCTGGCCCCACGCCCATGTCGGTTCGGATCAACTTGGCAAACAGCTCGTCAAGCAAAGTTTCGTCGACCAACCGTCCTTCGGCTTTGAACAAGTCCCGAATATCGGTGTTCAAAACTTGGCGCGTTTTTTGGAGGCCGCTTTTAAATCGAGAAAAGATGCCTTTTGGCGATTCTGAAGCCGTCGTTGTGGGATCAGCGATCTCGGGTTCAGCGATCTCGGGCACCGACACCGGTGCCGGCTTCGACTTCGATCGCCAAAAAACCATCTCAAATCGCTCCCAGGAATGATTCACAAAACGAAAAAACATTAAAACAGACGAGTACAGGAACGGATTGTTCCTCCCTGAACCCGATCCGGCAACCGGCGATTGTCGATAATTTCTCGATCTAGCGCCACACCGTTGTTTGTTTATTCATTTTCTGGCGTCATTCATGCTCCATCTGCAATCCGCTTCCGCCGAGCGCTGGCTTGCCCAAGTCGATCGGTCGCTCGATGAAATCCTCGTCGATCACGCTCACTGCGAGCGAAAAGCCGCGACAACGGCGCTCAATTTGATGAACTCGTATACCGATGACGTCGAACTGGGGCGTGAAATGACAACGATTGTGGAGGAAGAGCTAGAGCATTACTGGATGGTCATCGAACTGCTAAAATCTCGTGGAATTCGCTATCGCCGACTTCAACCAGGCCCGTACGGTCGCCGCCTGAACGTCTTAATCACCAGCCACGAGCCTCTACGAGCTGTCGACCGACTATTGATTGCGGGATTGATTGAGGCCAGAAGCTGCGAACGGTTTAACCTTCTGCGGCAGCATTTTCATGGACGCGATGACTTGCTGGCCGACTTTTACGGTGGCCTGTTCGAAAGCGAGGCTCGGCACCACTCGACTTATGTTCGTTTGGCAGAGAACTTTTGTGGCGACCGAGTTCTGGTTCGCAATCGGCTGGAGCAATTGTCTTGCCAGGAAGCTGCCATTGTCGCCGAAGGTAGTGCTCTGCCCCGGATGCACAGTTGATATCATCCGTTTACCGATCTCCGAGGCAACTGCAAAGTCTGCTTAACCCGCAAAGTCCACTCAAGTCTCGAAGTCTTCCTGGCCGATCTACATGATAGGCTTAGGGACACGCCGTGAAGGATAATTTAGCGGAATGGCGCGAGCCATCCGGTGCCTCAAGCTTCAGAGAAACCGGACGGCTCGCGCCGTACCGCTAAAACCGTTCCTCTTTTACTTGGGGGGAAAATCGTTCACGGCGTAGCACCATGGCAGGAACAACCTTTCGAGACGATATCGACGTTGATGCGAGTCCGCCGGCGAGACTGTCCAACTGGGTCTCGGATTGGGGCGGGATTGTCATTGATGGAGTTTCGACCGTCGGTGACATTGCGATCTTTGCCTATCGCATGTTCGCCTGGATGTTCACGCGGCTGCCATGCCGAGGCACGACGATGATCAATTTTTATCAAGTCGGCGTGCTAAGCCTTCCTGTGGTTGCGTTGACTGGCACGTTCATCGGGATGGTGCTGGCAGTTCAAAGTCACCATCAATTTTATCTGATCGGACTTGAAAGCCGACTTGGAGTTGTGATCAATACATCGCTCGTCCGCGAACTTGGGCCGGTACTAGCCGCGACTATGCTGGCAGGTCGAGTCGGCAGTGCGATGGCTGCCGTGCTGGGTACGATGCGCGTGACCGAACAAATCGACGCGCTGACAACGATGGGCGCTGATCCGATTCACTATCTTGTTGTACCCAGGTTTATGGCCTGCATTCTGTTGATCCCCGCGCTGACGATCATGGCCGACTTTATGGGGATCGTTGGCGGCTACTTTTATAGCGTTATTATCTTAGGCATTGACCACGCCGCGTACCTGCAGAATAGCAGCGACTATGTGACTGGCTATGATTTGTTTACCGGGATTTTCAAGAGCATATTTTTTGGTGGCGCGATTGCCATTGTCAGTTGTTATCGAGGCTTTAACTGTGAGCCTGGTGCCGAAGGCGTGGGGAATGCTGCGACGACAGCCTTCGTCATGTCATTCGTTTTGATCCTCTCGATCGACCTCGTACTGAATATCATTTTAGATGCCGTCTATTACTCGATTTGGACAAGTCAGCCGTCTTTTATCTGATGGCGCTCTACACTTGCTCTCGATTCAAGAGTCATAACTAATACAAAAAATTTATGTCCGACGTAGCCGAGCCTGACGCCGATTCATTCGAGACGCCACTTGTCGATGCGCGAGCGGTCTCGGTTCGTTTTGAGTCGCAACTGATTCTGCATGAAATCAACTTGAATATTCCGCGCGGTCAAACGCTAGCGATCATCGGTGAAAGCGGTTGTGGCAAGACCGTATTGATGAAAACGCTCGTCGGCCTGATTCGACCGGATCAAGGTCAAGTTCGATTCGATGGCCGCGACTTGGTAAAGATGAACCCTGAACAGTTGACGCGGACTCGCAAACGATTTGGCTTTGTTTTCCAGAACGCAGCATTGTTCGACAGCATGAGCATTTTCGACAATGTCGCTTTCCCCATTCGCCAGCACGAAAACGTGGAAGAGTCTGAGATCCGATCACGAGTGATGCAGAACTTGTCCGAGGTCGGCTTGCCTTCCGAAGTCGCCAAGAAGCGTCCCTCCGAATTGTCTGGTGGCATGCGTAAACGAGTTGGGCTAGCTCGTGCGCTGATCTTGCTTCCTGAACTTGTCGTCTATGACGAGCCGACGACCGGCTTGGACCCGATCATGAGCGATGTGATCAACGAATTGATACTCGCGACACGAAGGCGTTATCCGGTCACCAGCGTTGTCGTGACTCACGATATGCGGACCGCTCGTAAAGTCGCCAACCGCGTCATCATGCTTTACCCGCGTCGGCGGCTTGAAGCCGGGCAATCACAAGTCTTGTTTGATGGCTCGCCCAGTGGATTGGATAACGCGGATGACCGGCGAGTGCGTCAGTTCGTTCGTGGCGAAGCGGGCGAACGACTTGATGAATTAACACGGCAACGGCAGACATTGCAATAAGTGGAATAGGCTTCCAGCCTGTCAATCGAGTGACGACAGGCTGGACGCCTATCCCACGTTCTTTCACGGACAGTTTGGATTTGATCATGGATGATACAAAACTACGATTCGGTGTCGGCGTCTTGGTGCTCAGCGCCGTGGGCGTCGGAATCATACTGACGTTTTTATTCGGTGCATTTCCCGCGGTCCTGGCGAGCAGCTACAACCTTACCGTTGACATGGATTCGGCTGCTGGTGTCAGCCAAAATACACCGGTGCTCCGTGACGGCGTGCGCATCGGCCGCGTGACAGAGATCAAGCTTAAGCCCGAAGGCGGCGTTAGCTTGATGCTTTCTATTGACTCAGCACGCCAACTCAATCGCGGCTATGTTCCGCGAACCGTGACCGGTTCTCTGATCACTGGAGACGCCAAGCTAGAGTTTCAGAAAGATCGCGCTGCAGCGCTGTTTAATCTCGATGGCCAAGCCCCCATCGGCGAGTTGCCGGTCCTCAAAAACAACCGTTGGGATCCTCCCGAAGAAACGCTTGCCAGAACTTTTTATAGTGATGGCGATTATATCCGTAGCAACAGCAACAAAAGCGACGACCCGCTGGCGGTTATTACCAACCTGGAAGATGACGTCCGCGAAACGCTTGTGTCCATCCAACGTGCCGGTGATTCGGTGAATGAACTCGCGTCGTCGGTGCGCGGTATCGTTTCAGACAATGAAGTCAACATTCGCGACGTCGCAGCCAAAGCGACCCAGTCGCTGGACGAATTTCAGCTTGCGATGACCGACATCCGTTCCGTCGTTAACGATCCAGAACTGCGTGCGCGCTTGGTAAAGTCTTTGGAAACGCTTCCACGGGTGCTCGACGAAGCAGAAGAAGCAATCGTTTCGACAAAAGAAACGATGAACCAATTCAAAAAAGTCGGTGTCGCAGCCGAAAAAACAGTGGAAACGGCGGGCGAAACATTCCAGGCGCTTGATCGCACCATCGTCAATATTGAAAAATTCACCGAACCACTTGGCGCACGTGGGGAAGAGCTCGTTGCACAGGTGCTCGTCAGTTTCGCGAACTTGGACAACGCGCTCGTCCAGATCAACGCATTTGGTGAAATGGCCAATAACAGCGATGGAACCTTGCGCAAGTTGATTCAAGACGATGAGATTTACTATCAGGTCAAACGTACCATCAGCAACGTCGAGAACGCGTCGGTTCGCATCCGTCCGATTCTTGACGATGTTCGCATTTTTACCGACAAGCTAGCCCGTGACCCAAGAGAACTGGGCGTCAAAGGTGCACTCAGCAGTCGCCCCAGCGGCATGGGCCTAAAATAATCAATGCCCCGCTTCGTTGCTGGGGCAGAACGTTTTGTGTAGTGGGATTCTCCAGAATTCCGAACGTTTTAGTGTGCTGAGGAATTCTGGCGAATCCCACTACGATCAAATCCCAGCATTGAAGCGGGGCATTGAAAATAATCCGTTTACTCGTAGCGTCGATCGGATAGAGTTTGATCCATGGCGACTGTCGAAACGTGGGCTTGCCTTGGCGATACTATACTGGCAACCTGTGAGTGTTGCTTCGTTTCCCAATTTCCTTGGTGTTGGTTAAACGGATGGTGACTCACAAGTTGTCGTCATCCTCACTCACGCTCTTTCCACCCTCCCCAATTCCCATGCGAATCGCTGTCGTAGGCTCTGGAATCAGCGGGAATTTGGCCGCTCGAATTCTGTCTACGGCTCACGAAGTGGATGTTTTTGAGGGCGGGGCCCGGGTAGGCGGGCATGCTCATACGGTCGATGTCCACGCCTACGGGCGTACGATTTCGGCAGACGTTGCCTTCATGGTGCTGAATCGTCGTACCTATCCAAACTTCTGTCGAATGTTGGAGTTGTTAGGCGTTGAGACGCAGGTTAGCGACATGAGCCTGAGTGTCCGCTGCTGGCGAACCGGGTTGGAGTACCAAGGTAGTTCGCTTAACGGATTGTTTTCCCAACGCCGGAATCTGCTTCGCGGTTCGTTTTATCGCATGCTGCTGGACGTCGTTCGATTCAATCGTAAGGCAATCAAATTTTGTGATTCCGGCAATGATCGGCGTTTGCTCGGTGAGTTCCTGAACGACATCCATGTCGGATCAGAGTTTCGCCAGCAATATTTGATTCCAATGTCAGCGTCGATTTGGTCGGCAAATCCTGCGAGTTTGTATCGCTTTCCAGCAAAATTCATTCTGGGGTTTTTACGCAATCACGGATTGTTACAATTAAAAGATCGTCCGCAGTGGCTAACGATCGCAGATCGGTCGCGGAACTACGTAGCTGAATTGCTGCAGCCCATCAAGGATCGTATTTTTTTAAATTCACCCGTTCGTGAGGTCCGCAGGATCGACGGTGCCGTGCGACTCTGTTTCGATCACCGAAAGCCCGCCGAATACGACCATGTCGTCCTGGCTGCGCACGCCGATCAGTCGCTGCGAATGTTGGTTGATGCCAGCGAAACGGAGCGCGAAGTTTTGATGGGATTCCCGTACCAGTCCAACGCCGCCGTGTTGCACACGGATGCTTCCGTATTACCGGTACGAAAGCGAGCTTGGGCAAGTTGGAACTACCACATTCCCGAAACCCTGACGAACCAAGTCAGCGTCACCTATGACTTGAACCGCTTGCAAAGCTTGGGACTACCGCGGCCACTTTGTTTAACTCTCAATCCCAATTGCGCGATTGACGAAGCGAAGATTTTGCAACGTTTCGAGTTTCAGCATCCAGTCTTTTCGCAGGAAGCCGTCGAGTCTCAAAAACGTTTTGATGAGATTAACGCCCGAAATCGTGTGAGCTTCTGTGGTGCTTATTGGGGTTATGGATTCCACGAAGATGGTGTGAATAGTGCTTTGGCTGTCGCCAGTCGGTTTGGCTTGTGCTTGAAATCACTGGCCGGGTCGACGCGGGCACTGCACCAACGTACTTCTCAGCTTGCGGGAGCTTGATCGTATGGTACACAGTTGCCTGTATCGTGGATATGTTCGCCATCAACGTCCGTCGCCCGCGCATCGTTTTCAATACTCAACTTCGTGGGCATACCTTGACCTTACCGAGGTGGCAGATGTGTTGAATGCGAGTTGGTGCCTAAGCGATGTGAGGTTTGCACCTGCCTGCTTTCGCAGAGCGGATCATTTTGGTGATTCAACCTTATCGATGATTGATTCGGTCTACGACTTAGTAAAGCAGCAAACGGGTCTAGTGCTCAGCGGCCCAGTTCGGGTGCTCACACAGCTACGTCATTTCGGCTTTTACTTCAGTCCGATCAATGTATTCTACTGCTTCAATGAGCAAGATTCATTGGTTGCGTTGGTTGCTGAGGTTAGCAACACACCTTGGAACGAGCGGCATTGTTATGTGTTGTGGGAAGGCAACCGGCTTTCGAACTCCGCGAGTCGCTATTCGCACCCCAAGACGTTTCATGTATCTCCCTTCATGGGAATGGATTCACAATACGAATGGCGGATACGACCACCGGAAGACCAGTTGCACTTGTCACTTGGTTGCCTTCGTGGAGGCGAGCGAATCTTTCACGCAAGTCTGCATTTGAACCGGGAGGAGTTAACGGATGGACAGATAGTTCGCAGTATGCTGCGCCGCCCGATTGCTGCCGCTCACATCATTGGTGCCATCTATTATCAGGCTTTTAGACTATGGATGAAGAAATGTCAGTTTTATACCCACCCTCGGAATTTGCGAGCGAGCAGTTCAAAAAACGCGTCTCAGGTCGCACTGCAACCTGCGGAAAAAGCTCTTGCCGACCGGGGCTTATGACGCTCGCATTGCGAAAAGCAGTGTTCACTCAATTGGTCAGCATCTCCGGCGGATGTATTACGATCATTGACGGCGATGAGCGATATACCTTTGGTGATCCATCTGCAGAATTACAAACGGTCGTTCGCATACACGATAATCGCTTCTATCGCGCCGTCGCCCTTGGCGGCAGCATCGGGGCCAGTGAATCGTATCGCGACGGGTACTGGTCGTGTGATAATTTACTTGCGTTGATTCAGATATTTGCGCGCAACATGCAGGGATCGACAGATCTGGGCGGCGCTTGCAATGCGGTTCGGGATTTCGGTCGGAAGCTGGTGCACCGATTTAATCGCAATACGCGTGCGGGAAGTCGCCGCAACATCGCAGCGCATTACGACCTCAGTAACGAATTTTACTCGTTGTTTCTTGACGAGACAATGACGTATTCAAGCGGCGTGTTCCCAGACCCGAATAGTTCGATGAAGGATGCATCCATCGAAAAGTACGATCGTATTTGCCGCAAGCTTCGTTTAACACCAAGCGATGAAGTGCTTGAGATTGGAACCGGCTGGGGCGGTTTTGCGCAGCATGCTGTCATGCATTATGGCTGCCGCGTGACGACCACTACGATCTCGAACCAACAGCATCAATTCGCCAAACAACGGTTTGCAGCAAGCGGACTTGGGGATCGGGTGACCCTGCTTCTCTCCGACTACCGCGACCTGTCGGGGACTTATGATAAACTTGTTTCGATCGAAATGATCGAAGCCGTTGGGCACGAATATTTTGATGCGTTTTTTGCCAAGTGCTCAAGCCTATTGAAACCAGATGGGCTGTTCGCGATCCAAACAATCACGATTCCTGACCAACGGTACGATCAGTACCGGAATTCGGTCGACTTTATCCAAAAGTATATTTTCCCAGGCGGCTGTTTGCCTTCCATTGGGGCAATCACAACGTCCGTCGGGCGGGTCACGGATTTGCAATTAGCGCACTTAGAAGATTTCGCCGAACACTACGCACGCACCCTGTCTGCGTGGCGAGAACGGTTTCACGCCAACTTGGATCCCATTCGCAATCTTGGTATGGCAGAATCGTTCTTGCGACTGTGGGACTACTACTTTTGCTATTGCGAAGGAGCATTTCGCGAAAAGCTGATCGGTGTTTCTCAATTGCTTCTGCAGAAGCCTGGAAATCGCCGGACCCCTCTGATTCCTGCGTTAGGATAAAACGATGAAGTGGCAACTGTCCAGGATGAATGATTTCTCTTGGTCCGCTCTTTTGCTTCGGCAAGATCCAAGTTGCGTCAATTGAAACATGGGCTCGGCTTTTGGCCTATCGGCTTTGTTATGACATGGCTTGGATTTACTCCGCTTACTTCTTTAGAATTTTTATGTCACTCATTCAGCTTGCAGAAAAACGTTGGCTACCTGATCCTTTGATTCGATTTGGTATGCGTAGGATGCTGCGTGGACGTCTGGAGCAGGAAAAACACCTCGCTGGAACTGACTACGATGAGGCGCTGGATCGATTTGCTGATCGCCAACGTCGGAGCGTTGTCACGATCGAGACGCATCGAGCGAACGAACAGCACTACGAAGTGCCCGCGAATTTCTTTGAGATGGTTTTAGGTTCGAAACTGAAATACAGTTGCGGCTTGTGGGAAAGCGAGTCCACCACTATCGATGAATCCGAAACAGCGATGCTGCGCCTAACGTGCGAGCGAGCCGGTATCGTCGATGGGATGCGGATTCTAGAACTTGGTTGCGGATGGGGATCGCTTTCCCTTTGGATTGCTGAACATTTTCCCAACTGTCGAATTTCGTCGCTCTCGAATTCCGCAAGCCAGAAGGTCTTCATTGAAAGCAGATGCAGATCACGTGGTCTCAATAATGTTAACGTCATCACCGCAGACGTCGGGACTTTTGACACAGAACAAAAATTTGATCGCGTTGTTTCAGTAGAGATGTTCGAACACGTTCGTAACCACGAAAGCTTATTGTCGCGGATTGCCAAATGGGTAGCGCCCGATGGTAAGTTGTTCGTGCATATTTTTTGTCATCGAAACCTGGCCTACTCGTTTGAGACCGAAGGGGAAGAAAATTGGATGGGGCGGCATTTCTTTTCAGGCGGCATCATGCCTGCCGAAGATTTGTTTCTCCGTTATCAGCGAGACATGATTGTCGAGAAAAATTGGTGGATCAATGGACGTCATTACGCGCGCACTTGTGAAGCTTGGTTGGCACGTTTGGATGCGTGTGAACCGGCTGCGCTGCAAGCGTTGGCGGTTTCAGAGCCGAGCGAATCGACGAAAATTCTGATCCAGCGTTGGCGAATGTTCTTCATGGCATGCGCCGAGTTATTTAATTTTGGCGAGGGCGATGAATGGGGCGTTGGGCACTATCTGTTTGAAGTGAATGAAGTAGCAAAGACATCTGTATGAGTGTCACTGAACTCTTGACGACGAATGCGGTATTGGTCTGCATTGCCATGATTCTGCTGTGGTTGATCAGCTTGCGTCTGAAGGATGCAAGCATTGTCGACATATTCTGGGGGATCGGTTTCGTTTTGATCGCTGGGTCGACGTTCGCGGTCGCGTCGGGAGAGCAAAGGTCGATCGTGTTGACAGCATTGACAACGATCTGGGGATTGCGACTGGCGGCCTACATTGCTTGGCGAAATCACGGCAAAGGTGAAGACTCGCGGTACCAAGCGATGCGAGCCAATCGTGGCGAAGCCTTTTGGTGGGTCAGCTTGGTCTCTGTGTTTGGCTTACAAGGTGTCGTGATGTGGTTAATTTCGTTACCGGTGCAGATCGGACAGATCGCAGAGGTACCGATGGGCATTTTAAATTACTTGGGAATTGGCATCTGGTTGTTAGGATTCGTGTTTGAGTCGCTTGGTGATTATCAATTGGCAAGATTCAAAGCGGTCCCAAATTCAAGCGGCAAAGTAATGGACCAAGGGCTTTGGCGATTCACACGTCACCCAAATTACTTCGGTAATGCAATGATTTGGTGGGGTTTATTTCTTGTGGCGGTAACGACGTCTAGTCTCTTGTTGGTGGTCAGTCCTGTCGTCATGAATTTCTTACTTGTGAAGGTGTCGGGGGTTGCATTGTTAGAACGCAACTTGGCTGGGCGATCCGAGGCATATCGCGACTACGTGAAACGAACGAGCGCATTCATCCCTTGGCCGCCCAAGGAACCGACGTAGGATCGTGCCTCCTTTGTGATGAACCTACATCCTTTGCAACTATTTTACGTGGTAAATTAACAGCAACGATATGTTCAACATGTCTGGATCGTATTTTTCCCCTGATCAAAGATCATGCAATCGGTTAGCAATCGCATGCACCGGAGTTGCGGGTCGGCCGTTTTTTTCAATCGAGCATCACTCGCCGCGATCGAGGTGAACCGAGACGTTGGTTGGTTTGAAAAGTCGGCGAGCACAGAAATTCAATCGCTTTGGCCTGCACTTTTAGGATGTCTGAACCAACGGCGCCATACCGCTGATCAGACTTCCGGTGCTGACTTCCACGATTCGCTCGGTTTGAATTCCTGACTCGCCGGCAGCTTCTATTACTACTTCGACTCGACGGCGCTAGCCGAGGGTGTAGCGTCCGTTAGAGCCTTGTAAGGCCCGAGGCTAGCGCCTACGGTTCACGGTCCACGCCATTCGGCACAAGGCCAATGGGGTCGATTTGGTACAGTCTAACTACTTATATGGCATCATGATCTTCGACTGACGGACGCCATCGAGTTCGCTCCATCCGTCATCCACGATCATTGATCCTAATTTGGTTACCTGGCGGAAATCACCATCCGTCATGGCTTCACCTGTAATTCGTTTTCGCAGTTCGCGACAGACGGTGTCCGCTGCTGCTCTCGTAATCGCATCATCGCTCTGATTGGCATATAAGCTTGTCACCAACATCACAACGGTGTCCTGCAATTTCGCGGAGATGACCGACATACGGCATTGTCGATCGGCTAACTTCAATTGATGCGAACGCATCACGCCACTGATTCGCAGTGCTGAAGTGGCCAATTGCTGTTGAGCAAACTTGGCGTGGCGAAGCAGGTCGTCGCCCATGGTCGGCAATGGTGACCAACGCGAACCGGCCAGCCGCTTGGTCGCGTACCATCTGGCGTAAGACAACATCGGCTTTCGCAGAGCCCACAAGTGTGATGGTTTTTTAAGGCTCGGCTTTACAATTCCCAGTTCATGTAACGTTCGCCCAATCGGTTCGAAGAACTGTTGTCCATGCTGTTTGACCAGCGACTTGAAAAATGCCATCCCCAGCATCTCGCCTTCCCCCTCGTAAATGCAGGGAGCCAAAAATTCATGCACATTGTCACCGAATGAATGACCCTGTAAGAACGCCCGCCCACCGTGTGTTTTCATAAATAACTCGATGGCGGCTTCTTTCTGAGATTCGCTACCGAATATTTTCGCGACGATGCACTCCATTTCGCCGCGATAACCTTCATCGATCAAGCCTGCACACCAATGTGTCAACGCATCACAAGCGACAATCATGCCCGCCATGCGCCCAATCCTTCGCTGGATCAACTCACGTCGCTGAATCGCTTGTCCATACGTTTCACGATAAGCAGCCCAAGGCAAGAGTTCAGCCAGCATGCAGCGCATCGTCCCCGCTGCATTGGCACACAACGAAATCCGACCCAAATTCAAGCCATGATACGCGATCGTTAAGCCATCGCCCTGTTTGGGCACCAACAAATTGCTTACGGGCACGCGAAAGTTACGAAACACCAATCCGTTATTGTACGTCCTTCTCAGCGCATAAATTACATAACGATTGAGTTGGAAAGACGCGTTCTCCCGATCAGGCAGGTCGACAATCAAGACGCTTGGTTTTCCTTCGATCTTGCAAACAAGGCCAATGGTTCGCCCCGGCACCGCGTTCGTGATGAATAATTTTTCGCCATTGACGATGTATTCATCGCCATCGCGAACCGCCGTGGTTCGCAGAGCGGTCAAATCGCTACCGGCACCCGGTTCCGTGAGTGCAAATGCAGACAACCGGGAGCCATTGGCCAGTTTCGGAAGTAATCGTCGCTTTTGTTCGTCAGTCCCGAACGAGCGGACTGGATCGACGGCACCAATGCAGCCATGAACTGAAGCCAATCCAGCAATCGTGGGTTCAATCATTGCCATTCGTGTGATCATCTTGGCAAATTGACGCATGGAAGCACCACTGCCGCCAAATTCGCGATCAACGAGCAGGCCCCAATAGCCTGCATCTCCTAAATCGATAAGCACTTCATTAGCGATTTTTTCATCATTGTTCAGTAGCGAACCGCGATCGAAGTGTCCTCGTACGACCGCCAATGAACGCTCGACGACCCCGGCCACGTTTGCATCATCGACGCCTCGTCGGTTTGGCAGAAAATGATTAGTTGGCACCTCGCTATCCCAGACGGCGCGATGAATGGGACTGTTAGTCGTTTTGTATCGATCGGCAAAGAGAGACTCGACCTGATCGTCAGCGGTGTCAACTGCACCCGTCCGCTGTGCTTCATCGTCCGAAGCCCCACCGAGTCGCAGCGCAATCTCTGCAAAGGATTTCTTATTACCTTCCGTCTTTATCGGTGCAGGCTGAGGGTTGGTCCGCTTGAACTTCACCGCTGAGTCCACAGCAATCTCCTCGGGCGATGACGTTTCGTTGTTTAGATCCAGACTCATGATTGTCCTCCTGTTTGAAATAAAGGTTTGTTATTTCCTTGAACGCCATCATGCGGGAAAAAGCGTTCGTTTTTCTCCACGAACTCAATCAATCGTTTCGGAGGTTCAGCCCGTTCGCCATCACAGGCCCGCAATCGCTGCAAGTTTATCAACAAGTTGTCTGCTCCCATTGCATCCACGACATGCAAAGGTCCTCCTCGATGCGGTGCAAATCCGGTTCCAAGCACCATCGCTAGGTCGATGGCCCACGCTTGTTCAACGACGTGTTCTTCCAAGCACCGAATCGACTCGACCAGCATCGGATATACCAATCGGCGCTGCACAAGATTCAAACCGTCATCAGTAAAATGATCGTTCGTCAACGCGTGACGTGGCTTGGTGGCCATGAAGTCAACCAAAGCCGGTTTGCTTGGCTTCCCACCTTTGTAGCGATAAAAACCGCTCCCTGACTTTTTGCCGAGATGTCCCTCTTGGACCATCGCGTCGAGAACAGGAATCACTCGACCGACTCCTGGCAACACACCCTGCAGCGACTTTGCGACGTGAAGGGCGACATCAATGCCAACCTGATCGAGCAACTCCAGCGGTCCCATCGGCATTCCGAATCGACGTATCTCCCGATCAATCTCGCTGACCTGATACGACTCGCCTACCATGAGCACGGCTTCGCCCAAGTAGGGAAACAGCACTCGATTCACTAGAAAGCCTGGCGAATCGCTGGTAACAATCGGGGTCTTTCCCATGGCACGTACGAATGTTACGAGCCTGCTGATCGTTATGTCGTCCGTCTCCACCGCCCGCACGACCTCGACCAGTTCCATTCGATGAACAGGATTGAAGAAATGCAGCCCAGCAACCAGATGCGGTCGTTGCGTTGCCTTGGCCATCCGAGCAATCGAAAGTGACGACGTGTTGCTTGCCAAGATAGACGCTTGCTTTACGGTTTCATCTAGCGATTTATATACCAGTTGCTTGATGTCTTCACGCTCAACGACCGCCTCAATTACCAAGTCCGTGTCAGCGAGCGACGCGTCTTCGCAACTCAATGTAATTTTGCCCATCAGGTCAGATCGTTGTTGCTGACTAAACCGCTTTTGCTTGGCGAGTTCATCGACCAATGCCGTGATGCGGTTTCGACCCGACTCCATGGTTTCGTTATCGAACTCTTTCAGCACGACGTCGAAACCACGATAAGCCGCCAACTGCCCGATCCCAGCCCCCATCGCTCCGGCACCGACAATACCGATCTTGCGAATCGGTGGCTCGTGAACCGCAGACACGAAGTCACTGACCCACGTCTTTAGTTTCCTTGCTGACTCGCGGGCAAAATATAAATCCAACAAGTTGCGACACGTTGGCGTCTGCAACAATTTCACGAACTCACTTCGCTCCGTTGCATATCCACCTTTGACAGCCTTAAGCGCCGAAACGAGCGCGGGGTAATCATGCGCCTTGGAGGCAAGGCTTCGCTGGACCGATTTTAGAGTCAACCAGCGCCCCACGTTGGTATTGTCCAACCATCGTTGCCACCGTGGAATTCCCGTACGATGTCGCTTGATTACCTTGCCTGCGATCAGCTCATCAATAAACTGATCAACTCCGACAATCCAGTGATCGGGATCAATCGCATTATCAATCAAGCCAACTGCCAATGCCTTCGTGGCATCCAGCAGATATCCTTTTAGAATCATCTCCAGCGCGGTCGAGAGTCCGACGAGCCTTGGTAACCGTTGAGTTCCACCCCAGCCGGGGATCAGGCCAAGTTTGATTTCAGGCAAGCCGATCGTGGTCGAACTGTTGTTTCGGGCGATACGGAAATCACAAGCCAGCGACAATTCCAAACCGCCGCCAAGGCAGACCCCGTGGATCACAACCAATGTTGGCATGGGCAACGCTTCGATGCGTGCAAATAGCCGCTGCCCAGTATCAATTAAATCCCCGGCATGTTCTGCCGAATGGATATTGGCGATCACATGGACATCAGCACCGGCGAGGAAGCCGCTTTCTTTGCCGCTTTGGATCACGGCGAGTCGCACTCCGTCGGCGTGCTCAAGATCGCTCACGATCAACGCAAGTTCCTGCATCACGTCTTCGTTCAGCAAATTCATCGGATGATTGGGAACATCGAGTGTGATCGTCGCGACACCTCGATGGTCGATTGCGATCTGAAAATTCTTGTAATTGCGCACGTTCATGGTTCTACCTCCACCACCATTGCCACACCTTGACCACCACCGACACACAACGTCGCCAAGCCTCGTTGCAATCCTGCTGCTCTCAGCGTTCGCAGCAACGTCAAAATCAACCGTGTCCCGGTTGTTCCCACGGGATGCCCTAACGCGATCGCACCGCCATGGACGTTTAGTCGATCATCCGCAAATTCGCCAAGCGACTCGCTCATCCCAAGCTCTTGAGCCGCAAAGCACTTCGACCGCGCAGCGGCTTGACACGCCAACACTTGTGCAGCGAACGCTTCGTTGATCTCGATGCGATCAAAGTCAGTCATTTGCAAGCCGGTTTGCTTCAATAGTTTGGCTGTTGCATAGACTGGCCCCAGTCCCATTCGCGATGGATCGCAACCCGCGATTGCATAGGCAGTGATGTAACCGATCGGCGACAGTGAACGTGATACCTGATCACCCGAAACCAGCACTAACGCCGCAGCGCCATCTGTCAGCGGACAACTGTTCCCCGCAGTGACCGTGCCAGCGGGATCAAAGATGGGCTTCAATTTTGCAAGCTGACCAAGCGATTGCTGATGACGTGGACCGTTGTCTTTTTCAATCTTGACAGCACCTCGCAGTTCGACTGGCACAATTTCGCCTGACAGAAAGCATTTCTGTTGCGCTTTGGCGGCTTTGAGATGGCTGTTGAGCGCGAACTGATCCTGTTGCTCACGCGACAAAGCAAACTCTTTCGCGAGAACTTCTGCTGTCTCACCCATGTTCAACCCGGAGACCGGGTCGATCAGGCCCAGCTCGATTCCAACGACTGGCTTGAAGTGGCGAGGACGAAACGATGCGAGGGCAGCGCACTGCTGCCAAATCGTTTTCGCTTTGGCGAGCCGCATCCAGATCTTCGTTGCGTCTGCACTGACCAACAGCGGGATATTCGACATTGATTCGGTACCACCAGCGATGACCACTTTAGCCCGTCCCTGCGAGATCGCTTGCCAAGCAGCCAGAATCGATTCCATTCCTGAACCACAGTTACGATTGACGGTATGCGCGATCCGGTCGACCGGAATGCCCGACTTGAGTGCAATCACGCGGGCAATATTAGCGGCGTCCGGTGGACAGGAAACATTGCCGAAGATCACTTCGTCAACGTCATTGGCCGTTAGACCACTGCGGTGCAATGCTTCAAGCAGTGCTCGTCGTCCTAACTCAACTGCTGAGAGGTCACGCAAGTCGGTAAACGCTTTGCTAAACGGCGTTCGTGCACCAGCAAGAACGGCAATAGGAGTTGCTTTGTACATCAGGCAGCCCTTATCGAAGTCGAGTCTCTGTCACGCAGTTCACGGTGAATCACTTTGCCTAGAAAATTCCGTGGTAAGTCGCCAACGCACTGTTCGAAAACACGAGGGCATTTGTATTTCGACAGATTGAGGAGACAGTGTTTGTGTAGCTTTGCCTCATCCCAAACAGCACCCGCACGAAGCACAACAAACGCTTTGACGATTTCACCTCGTTGTGAATCGGGTTGGCCGACAATTGCCGCGTCGAGCACGTCCGGATGTTCGCGGAGCACGGATTCGACTTCGCTTGGATAAACGTTGAAGCCTGAAGTGATGATTAAATCTTTCTTCCGTCCAACAATTCGGTAACAACCATCCGGTTCGAGCGTTGCTAAGTCACCTGTATATAGCCATCCACCACGGACAGCCTGCGCCGTTCCAACTTCATCGTTCCAATAGCCCAACATCACTTGCGGGCCTTTGATGATTAACTCGCCGACGGTACCCGGAATCAGATCGCGAATTCCGTCATGAATATCCACAATCCGGCATCGTGTTTCCGGCAATGGCAGGCCGATCGTTCCGTATTTGGGTTCGCCGAACAGATCACCCACGTGAGTAACTGGCGACGCTTCGGATAAACCAAACCCTTCGACAACTAGCGCGCCGCTGTGGGCAGCAAATTCGGAGCCAACCGATGCTGGCAAGGGAGCACCGCCGGAGATGACCCAGCGGATCGATCGCAAGTCTGCGGGATACGAGCGAAGGCGTTCGTTCATTGCAACCAACATCGCAGGTACCGCATGAAACACAGTGGGGCGATGTTGCGTAATCAAGCGAATCACTTGAGCAACGTTGAACCGATGATGCAGTATCAGTGTCGCTCCCATCATGGCTCCTCCCATCACGGTCGCAGACATACCGTAGCTGTGAAAAAATGGCATTACAGCAAGCATTTTTTCCACACCAAACGAACGGTGCGTCCATTCAAATTGCTGCCACGCATTGGCAACCATGTTCTGATGGCCTAGCACGACGGCTTTGGGCGTTCCCGTTGTACCGCCGGTAGGTAGGATATAGGCGGTGTTATGGACAGGGTCAATCGACACCGGCTCGCAATCACCAGTTGTTCGTCCAATCTCATTCCAGAACCAACGGCATCGATCGCTAGTTGGCAGCGTCCAGTATCCAGTTTGGCTGTGGCGTTTCCATAAGTAGCCAAGTTGTTGAAGGGCTGGCAGATGTTGCCGGATTGAAACCAAGAGCATTTGGGCGTTGGTGTTGGCACTGGTGACTAAATGGGACAGCAGGTCCAAACAGACAACAAGGCGACAGTCCGTCATCTTCAGCAGCCGATCTGCTTCCTTGGGGACCATCATTGGGTTGATCGCCACCACGGTCCCACCGGCACGCCAAATACCATTGACCGCAATTACATATTCAGGAACATTGGGCAGCAGAATCCCGACACGATCACCTTGCTTGACGCCAAGTCGCTGTAGCATGGCGGCACATCGTCTCGCATCGTGATCGAGCGCAGCAAACGACCAGTGATCATCGCCGTAACAGATCGCCTCGCGATTGGGTAAGACGGATGCTGTATGCTCAAGTACACCGTGGGCAGGGACTCCTTCATAGCGATCCAATCCCAACGCACTCGCTGCCAACTGCGATCTCCCGTCGAACAGGTGACCCATGTTCGTGGCCCCCAAAATCGGCAGCCGGCTCGAATCAGCCGAAAGAATGTTGTAAAGTGATCACGTCGATCCGCCAGTGACAACCATTGAGGATCGCGTCAGGGAGGAGAGCGCCAAACCGAGCCGAATGTAGCTCTCAAGGTCCTGCATTTAGTGGTACGCACGTCTCTCGCAAACTGTTCTCGAATTATTCACGATCGTTTCACCACGCTCTCCAATCAGGACTCACGCGAATGTCATTGCTCGGATTCAATTTCCGTCGACTCGAAGCCGTTTCACGACTACTAATACTGTTGTCGATTTCAAACGTGGCATTCAGCGATGGCCTTGGCGATAACGTTCCCGCGAACGTACGACCGATTCCGCCCGTAGGTATCGATTTGTCGAAGTCGGTGCGAGATGAACTTGCTCGAAGTGCGACCCAAATTCGCGACGCGGTAGATAAGGCGGTTGGTTCAAGTGACGCCGAGCGAGCTGAAGTCCTCGTCTTTGCTCGTGCCATCGAACTAGCTCTTGAACAATCGACGATTTTCAAAGAGCAGGAAACCGAACAAGCCCGTGGGCTGGTTGCGATGGCGTTGCGTCGCGCTGCGTCGCTTCTGGCAAAAGTGCCAAAGGTCGGAATTCCCCAGTGGATGCGGGACGAGATCGAGGCAACTTCAAAATCGAATCCAAATTCGAGCCTGATCGTGGGTGGCTTTCGCTCCAAGATTGATGGCTCGATTCAGCCATATGGACTTGTGGTACCAAAATCGTTCAAGCCTGGTGAATCGAAGCCAATGCGACTTGATGTTTGGCTTCATGGTCGAGGGGAACAAGTCTGCGAAGTTCAATTCCTTTCCCAGCGATCGACTCAGGTCGGCGAAATTTCGCCTGACAACACGATCGTATTGCATCCTTTCGGGCGATACTCCAACGCATTTAAGTTTGCTGGTGAGATCGATGTATTGGAAGCGATTGAGCATGTAAAAACCCTGCTTCCGATCGACGACGACCGAATCAGTATTCGAGGGTTTTCGATGGGCGGTGCCGGCTGTTGGCAGATGGCGGTCCATTATCCCGGAATGTGGATGGCAGCAACTCCCGGTGCTGGCTTCTGCGAAACGAGGCAGTTTTTGAAAGTCTTTCAGCAGGAAGATTTTGTTCCGACCGATTACCAAGCTCCGCTATTGCACTGGTATGACTGTCCCGACTGGGGCAATAACTTGCGTTACTTGCCGACAATCGCCTACAGCGGCGAGCTGGACAAGCAAAAGCAAGCTGCCGATTTAATGGAACAAACGCTTCGTGAACGCGGCATCGAAATCCCTCATATCATCGGTCCGCAAACGGCGCACAAGCTGGATCCTGATGCCAAGCTTGAAATCGAACGACGACTGAGCGGACTGAGCCAATCAGGACGAAAGCAAGTACCGCGAGAAATCGACTTCATAACTTATACACTGCGTTATCACGAAAGCAGTTGGGTGCATGTCGACGGACTGGAAACCCATTGGGTGGAAGCTCGCGTTCAAGCCAAAATCGAGGCAAACGATTCGATCATTTTGACCACCCAAAATGTCGCCGGGCTCACGCTCGGACCGATTACTGACTCAGCGATCCACAAAATCAAGTCATTGGTTATCGATGGACAAGTTTTGGCAATTGCCCCCTCATCGGACATTGAACTTGCGAAAACCAGGTTGCGAAAAATTGAAAATCATTGGTCGCTTGTCAATGCAGAGCCCAAAAGTCCGTCGTTGCACAAGCGTCCTGGACTGCAAGGACCGATCGACGATGCGTTCATGTCTCCGTTTATTTTTGTTGAGCCTATGCAAGTCGTAGAACCGACCACTGTCGACCGATGGGTTGTCGCCGAGTTTAACCATGCCAAGTCAGAATGGCGACGACATTTTCGCGGCGATGTGAATGCAAAGCTCGCCCAAGATGTTTCGGACGAGGATAAACGAACAAAGAATTTGGTTCTGTTTGGGACGCCGTCCAGCAATCCAATGATCGCAGAGGTCATGAAGGCGTTACCTTTGAAGTCGTTGCCGCTAACTTGGACCAACAAGAACGCTGTCATCGCCATTTATCCAAGTCCGTTCGCGGCTGATCGCTATGTTGTCATCAACAGCGGCTTCACGTTTCGTGAATTCGCCTATCTCAACAACGCTCGTCAAATTTCGATGCTACCGGATTGGGCAATCGTTGATGTCAGTGCAGGTGCGACGACACAACTGCCAGGAAAAATCGTCGAAGCGGGTTTCTTCGACGAGTCTTGGCTATTGAAATCAATGCCCCGCTTCAATGCTGGGATTTGATCGTAGTGGGATTCGCCAGAATTCCTCAGCACACTAAAACGTTGGGAATTCTGGCGAATCCCACTACAC
>JAYVSE010000069.1:0-22534 GCA_043775635.1 Planctomycetaceae bacterium
TCGTTAAACCGCGTGCCCATCGGGCCGCGTGTTTTGAGGCAAACGCGCGGGGCGATGCCCACGCGGTTAAACTAAGAAACTTGTGCACGGGTGCTTAGATGCCTAAGTGCGCGAATGCATACAAAAATGAAAGCAACCCAAGCGGTCGTCGATAATAAAACAGTTGTGCAGAGCCGAATACCCTTCGTAGCGGTGTGATCGTGAGCGTCGCGATCAAGAGCATCAAAGCAACCAACCCTGTTGTGTGCAGCGCATTGCGAACAGGATCGGGACCGAGCTGGTGGTGTTTAGCATCATAGGCCAGCATGACAAGCGGAATGCATCCATTTAGCACGACAAATAACTCGGGGAAGCAAATTGGTCGTTTTCCGGCGGTCGTGGCTTGCTGCTCAAGTGCCGTGACATCGATGGGTTTAGAAATGGACACGCAAATCCATCCCTTCATAAAGCTGAGCTACTTGTTTTTCATAGCCGTTGAACAGCACCGTATCGCGGCGCAGCAGTTCTCCGATGCGACGCTCGGTCGCTTGGCTCCAACGTGGATGATCAACGGTTGGATTGACGTTTGCATAGAAACCATTTTCGTGAGCGGCCGCTTGATTCCAGGCAGTGATCGGTTGTTCAGAAACCAATTGAATTTTGACAATTGACTTGATGCTTTTGAAGCCATACTTCCATGGCACGACCAATCGAAGTGGCGGGCCGTTCGAGGGTGGTAAACTGCGCCCGTAAATTCCGGTCGCGATGATCGTTAGGGGATGCAGCGCTTCGTCAAGTCTTAAGCCCTCTTTGTACGACCACTGAACTTCACCTGGAACTTGATTGGGCATCCGTTTCGGATCGAGCAGCGATTCGAATGCAACGAATTTTGCGTCCATTGTCGGGCGAGCCTTTTCTAAAAGTTCCGCTAGCGGGAACCCAGCCCAAGGAATCACCATGGACCATGCTTCAACACAACGCATTCGGTAGATTCGCTGTTCGACGGGAAACGATGATTGAATCTGTTCAAACTTCAGCGTCAGCGGGCTCTCGACTAGTCCGCAAATTTCGACGCTCCAATTGTCGGTCTTAAAATCCTTGGCTTTTGCCGAAACCGCTTGCTGGCCGGCTGTAAATTCTAAAAAGTTATTCTGATGGGTGATGTCGTATAGCGATGATTTCCAATCGTTAGTTTCAAAACCGAGGTCTCGCAATTGCTGTGTGTCCCACTGCGACTTAACGAGGTTCTTCAATTCTGGTTCCAACACGACATCGATATCGACTGGGTTGAAACGACGATAGGCTGCAAACGAAGCGGGCAAGCTAACGCCAAGGGCTGCCGCTTGCAGCCAACGACGGCGATTCATGAAAACGTGCTCAGGAGTGATGGAGTCATTCATCGGTGCAAAGCCTAACATAGAGGACAATGTTTTTGCAGATTTCGAAATTCCTTTTGCGAATCCTGTTCACGAAACAGGATTCACGTCGCCTTACTTGCGGTTTGTCGATTTTGTGCAGGTTACTCGAAGTCAAGGACTCTTTCATGACGTTCTCAGTGGTTGAGGGCAACGCCCCGTTTCGTTCAGCGGGGCTCGAACACGATGATCGGACGCACTGGAAGCGTCGCCGAAGGGACGAGCGAGTGAGATTTCGAACAAGCCGTTTTGATGCCACCGCTTCATTTCTCTTGGCATTATTGGTGATAGTCGGCTCCGGCGCGATGATTTTATTGGTGATGTGGTTGACCCGCAAAACCGAAGTCGTGAGGCGTCTATTTCCACCGGTCGAGTTGGTTTCGGGCGGTGGCGAGTTACTTGACGGGCTCATAGACTTCGAACCCCCAGGGGCCATGGAGGCTGAAGCCTTGAACGAGTCAACCTTCGAGGATGCCATCAGAGCGGTTACGGACGCGGTGACCAACGTCGCTGCGTCACTGGACCAAAGCCAATGGGATAGTCCATCGAGCCTCGCTGGTCCATCGAGCACGAGCACTGACACCCGACGTCCTGGCCCTAGCGACGATGACGTGAATATCATCCCACGATTCGAACGCTGGCAACTCGAGTTTAGTGCCAAAGGATTGCAGGACTATGCAAAGCAATTGGATCATTTTGGTTTCGAATTGGGTATGATTGGCGAGCAGGTTGACTATGCATTTGACTTGTCGGCGTCGCCGAAACGTCGAAGCCGACTTCCTGGCGATGAAGAAAAGCGGATCTATTTTGTCTTTACAAGCCCAAGCCCACTACAGCGATACGACTTGCAGCTATTGACCCAAGCTGGTATCCGCATTGACGGGCGAATACAAGTTAAATTCATTTCAAAAGACCTGGAGGACCAATTAGCGGTCATCGAACTGGAGCACGCGAAAACGAATGGGCGTGCGGATGTGAGCGAAATCGTCAAAACGGTTTTTGCCAGCACTCAACAGGGCGAAAGCTACGAGTTCCAGGTGGTTGACCAGCGATACCGCAGATAAAAGATCGGTGTGATTCTATACCGCATGCTGTCAGGGTCCTTGCAAAGTAGTGAGAGTGGCTGGGGCGAGAGTGAACTTTCTGGGAACAGTGCATTTGTGGCAATTTAAGCTAGCAGGGAATTGACTTCGCTCGCAGCATTTTACGAGGAAAAATGATTGCAATTACAAAGTATCGGGTGCGAAATGTGGTGATGACGAAAGACGGAAGCTACGCGAAGAAACGGCTGATTCGAGTACTAACGTCACTGGGTCTGGCACGGCCGTTTGAATGAGACCATCATTGGGGCCGGTGTCAACTCTGCTAGACAGGATTGGGGCAAACGTGGGATTCTATAACGCTCGGAGTTCAAGAACGAAAAACGGTTTCTTCAAGTTTGCGGGATGTCACATGGCCAATGCGTTTCGGATGGCGACCCTTGCCGTCGCATTTCTTTCTACAACCTCGCCGGTTCTTATGGCCCAACAAAATGATCAGGAAATATCAGCGGTGAAAAAACGTCCTCTATCGGTGGAAGACCTGTTCGCATTCAAGCGAGTCGATGCACCTAGCCTCAGCCCCGATGGCAGATGGGCTGTTTATTCGATCTCCGAAATTACGGATTCCAAAAACAGCAAGTCAGTGGCACGGTTGTGGATTGTTCCCACCGATGGCTCGGCACCGCCGCGGCAGTTGACGAATTCGACGGCCAAAGACAGCAGTCCCAAATGGTCGCCCGATGGCCGGTGGATATTGTTTGGGTCCAATCGCTCGGGAAGCAGTCAGCTTTGGTTGATCAATCCATCCGGTGGAGAAGCGACTCAGCTTACAACGATCAGCACCGATGCTTCCACTGCCATTTGGTCACCTGACGGCAAGCAAATTGCATTCGTCTCCGCCGTCTACCCAGAATTTTCGCAATTGCCCCCAGCCGATAGCGACAAGGCGAACAAAGAACGAATCGATGCGATCGCGGAGTCGCCAGTCAAGGCCCGTGTGTTCAAGCGGTTGTTCTATCGGCACTGGGATAGCTATGTCGAAGACAAGCGGCAGCATCTGTTTGTGATCGATTTGGCCGAGCCAGTCGCTGGTGTACTTTCGGCAGGCATTCCGCGCGATGTCACTCCAGGTGACCGTGATGCTTATCCAACGTCCACGACATTCTCGGCAACGCAGGATTATTGCTTCACACCAGACAGCAGTCACTTGGTGTTTACGGCAGTCCCCGCGGTCAACGAGGCATGGAGCACCAACTTCGATCTGTGCCGAGTTCCAGTCTCGGGAGGCAAACCGGATTGGGAGACGATCACTGCGACCAATGCAGCCGCCGATGGACTGCCAATATTTTCACCTGACGGTTCCAAGCTGGCTTTTCGAAGTCAACGTAAGCCAGGCTACGAAGCAGACAAATGGGAGATCATGGTTGCCGATTGCAGCCGAGATGGGAAACTGCTCAACGAGCCAAAATCGTTGACCAGCGATATAGATTTATCGTTCGACGAACTCGTTTGGCGAAACAACAGCCAGATCATCGCAACTGCGGAATCCGGTGGGTCAAAACCGTTGTATGCAATTTCGCTGAACAAGCCAAACGTGATCGAACGAGCTCAGTCTCTTGGCACGACGATGAACCTCAGCATCTCGCTGGACGGGTCAACGTTGGTTTGCAACAACACACGCATCACGCACCCTGCGGAACTGTTCAAAGTTGAACTTAACGATCTGTTCATTCGCACGAAGGCTCCGGGCATCAACCTCTCCCATGCTAATGATAAGTTGCTCGCAGAACTTGAGCTTCCGGAGCCCAGCAGTGTTTCGGTCACTGGTGCGGGTGGCGATGCGATGCAAATGTGGATTTTGACTCCTCCCGATTTTGACAAGTCAAAAAAGTGGCCATTGGGCTTTCTCGTTCATGGCGGGCCGCAGGGTGCCTGGGCCGATAGTTGGAGCTATCGCTGGAATCCACAGGTTTGGGCTGCGCAGGGCTATGTCATTGCGGCACCCAATCCGCGCGGTAGCACCGGATTTGGGCAGAAATACACGGATCAAATTAGCGGTGACTGGGGCGGGCGATGTTACGTCGATCTGATGGCGGGGTTGGAATATATGGAGCAGCAAAGCTATATCGATACCGACCGTATGTTTTCCGCTGGCGCGTCCTTTGGTGGGTATATGATGAACTGGTTTCAGGGAAAGACGACCAAGTTCAAAACGCTTGTAACTCACTGCGGTGTGTACAACTTTGACAGCATGTACACGACGACCGAGGAGCTATGGTTTGACGAATATGAACATGGCGGTCCTCCGTGGGGTTCAAATCGAGAGTCCTACGAAAAACATTCACCGCATCGTCTGGCTGCAAACTTCAAAACACCGATGTTGATCATTCACAACGACCTCGACTTTCGCGTACCCGTTAGCGAAGGCCAGCAACTGTTCACTGCGTTGCAGCGACAAGGCATACCAAGCAAGTTCATCAATTTTTCCGATGAAAGCCACTGGGTTCAGAAGGCCGCGAACAGTCGCTTCTGGCACAACGAAATATTTTCGTGGATTCAAGAGTATTGTCCATCAGGCGGCAAGTAAAATGTCAATTTATCATTACCAAGAATTAATTAAATTAAATCGTTTTTCCATGAGAATTGTATCGCTTCTTTTTTTCCTTGCTTACTCCGGCATTGCCATCGGTGAAGATGTCGATTTTTCGCATGAGATAGTGCCGCTACTGAAGCAGCAGTGCGGAAAATGCCATATTGGATCGCAAAAGAAAGGCGGGTTTTCAATCAACTCGCGCGAGTCTTTGCTTGCCGGTGGAGAGTCGGGAGGCGCGGTCGCTCCGGGAAAGCGCAGTGAAAGTGAACTGTATGATCGGATCACATCGAGCGATGCTGACTTGCGTATGCCACCGGAAGGTGAACCGCTCACCGCAATCCAAGTATCGTTGCTTGGCCGCTGGATCGACGAAGGTGCGAATTGGGAGGCGGGCTTTAGCTTTGCTCCACCGATTTATGATCCACCGTTAAAGCCACGGAAGCCGGATCTTCCACCAGCGATCGCTGGACGTGACCATCCTATCGATCGCATCCTGGATGCATACCTTGTTGAGCATGATCAAGTGCCGCTTCAGCCACTTGAAGACGCAGCGTTCTTGCGGCGAGTTTCGCTTGACCTTGTTGGCTTGCTGCCAACGCCCGAGCAGCGAGATGAATTTTTGAGCAATCAAGCTACGGACAAGCGAACGCATTTGGTGCGTGAGCTGTTGGGGCGAGACATCGACTATGCCGAGCATTGGTTGACATTTTGGAACGATCTGTTGCGCAACGACTACGCCGGAACTGGCTTCATCACGAACGGACGAACACAGATATCCAGTTGGCTCTATGACGCGTTGTTAACGAACAAACCGTACGACGTTTTTGCTCGGGAACTGATTGCGCCAACGACGCCGGAAAGCGTGGGATTTGCGAATGGCATTCGGTGGCGGGGCGAGGTCAGTGCGGGCCAAACGGTGGAGATTCAGTATGCGCAAAGCGTGGGCCAAGCGTTTTTGGGAATCAACTTGAAGTGCGCTTCGTGCCACGACAGTTTCGTCGACCACTGGACGCTTGATGATGCATATGGGCTTGCGGCTGTCTATTCGCAACGTCCACTGGAACTGCACCGCTGTGACAAACCCACTGGAAAGATGGCCAAGCCTTCGTGGCTGTTCACCGAGCTTGGACAAGTTGATGCCAAGGCACCGCAACCAGAGCGCCTGCAACAACTCGCGGCATTGATGACCAATCGTGAAAACGGACGTTTCACGCGTACCATCGTAAATCGGTTGTGGCATCGATTGATGGGACGAGGCATTGTTCATCCGACTGACGCCATGCAAAGTGAACCGTGGAACGCAGATTTGTTGGACTATCTCGCGGAACACTTGGTTGAGAATGGCTATGACCTGAAAAAGACGCTGGAATTCATTACCACTTCGCAGGCATATCGGTCGCGGGCAGAGCGAGTAACCAATGACACTGATGGACATGGCTATCACTATGCAGGCCCGCGTTCCAAGCGCCTGACAGCGGAACAGTTTGTCGATTGCTTGTGGCAAATCACAGGCGCGGCACCACTTAAATTCGACGTGCCTGTTGTGCGAATGAAAAAGGATCCAGATACGGCGAGTCATCCGGCGGTGGGAGGGGTTTGGATCTGGAGCAAACGCGATGTTTCCAACGTCGCCGCCGGCACAACGATTGCGTTTCGTAAAGAGTGGGAGATCAGCGAAATTGGTTCGCCGATGGTTGCCGTGGTGTCGTGTGATAATGCTTACAGCGTCTATTTAAACGACAAGCTCGTGCAAGAGGGACAGAATTGGGAAACTCCTGACCTCGTTTCGTTACGGGATGTAAAAGTTGGCCGTAATGAGATTGTGATCGTCGCAAAGAACGCAGGTGCTGGCCCCAATCCCGCTGGACTGTTCTTTGAGGCTCGGTGGTCCAGTGCCGATGGAAAGCCGGGCTTGCTCGTATCGGATGAAAGTTGGCAATGGAGCGAGCAGCTTCCTGACAAGAATGGCAAGTACACGCAGCCGGTCGATGATTGGCAACCGGCGGCAAAAGCGGACGGCCAACAAGTCTGGATGAGCCGCGTTGAGCGAGAGTTATCTTTGCTCCTGTCTCGCGGAGGTGCAGCTTCGCGATCGATGGTCCGAGCGTCGCTCCTAAAAAGCGATAATCTGACGCGGTCCCTTGGTCGGCCTAATCGTGACCAGATCGTAAGCGTCCGGCCCATGGAGCTTACGACAATAGAAGCGATTGACCTTGCGAACGGCGAGGCGCTGGCGAAAGTGCTGAGCCAAGGTGCAATCAAATTGCAGGAACGATCATGGAAATCTCCAGCCGAGTTCATCGATTGGGTTTTTCGATTCGCGCTCAGCCGCAATCCAACGGTTGAAGAAATGAACACGCTGTCCGGAGCCCTGGGAACCGAGATGACTGCCGCAGCGATCGAAGATATACTTTGGACAGTGGTTATGCTGCCAGAATTTCATTTGGTTCGATAACTTTCCGAGGATCGCATGAACCGCACTGAACAACGTCGAAACTTTTTGCGTCAACTGGCTGCCGCTGGTACCGCAACCTTGCTGGCCAGCGAACCGCGCGGGTTGCTTGGGTCTGATGGCGAATCGATCCAACACCCGCGACCAACGGCAGACTCCTGCATCTTGTTGTGGATGGCTGGAGGCATGGCCGCTCCTGACACATTCGATCCCAAACGATACGTTCCCTTTGGGGTCGGTGTCCCGGTCGCGAACATCGAAAGCACTTTTCCAGCAATCGATACGGTCGTCGACGATATCAAGATTACCTCAGGCTTGGAGAATATTGCCCAGGTCATGGACCGAGCCACTCTGATACGGTCGCATGTGTTGCCTGACCTTGGCAGTATTTTGCATTCGCGTCATCAGTACCATTGGCACACCGGGTACGTGCCGCCACAAACCGTGGCCTGCCCGCATATCGGTGCTTGGATGGCGCGTGTAAATGGACCATTGAATCCCGTCATGCCAGCATTCATTAACATCGGCCAACGATTGGAAGGCGTGGGCGAGCAAGAAGAGTTGAAGGCGTTTACAACGGCTGGCTTTTTTGGCAGTGAGTTTGGGCCGATGAATTTGCCCTTCCCTGAAGAAGCAGCTCAGTCGGTGCGTCCGCCGAAAGGAATGGATCCGGGACGATTTGTAAATCGCCAAAAACTATTTCGCAAACTGGTCGACCAGTCACCCGAGCGAGATTTCATCGGCGACTTCCAGCGTGAGTCACAATTGCGAGCGATGGAAAATGCGTACCGATTGCTGAGTGCGAAAGAGCGAGAAGCATTCGATATTTCGTTGGAGCCCAAAGAGAGTTTCGAGAAATACGATACAGGTCGATTTGGCAGAGGCTGCTTGTTGGCGCGTCGGTTGGTGGAGAATGGTGCGCGGTTCGTTGAAGTCACGACCGAGTACGTTCCGTTCTTCAACTGGGACACACACGCGAACGGCCATACGACGTTGGAACGTATGAAGCAAGAAATCGATCGCCCCATTGCGCAATTGATTCTCGATTTGGAAAGTCGTGGGCTGCTCAACCGCACCCTGGTTATTTTGGCCAGTGAATTCAGCCGCGACATGATCATGGAAGGTAAGCCAGGTTCCAACGCAAACGATCAAGCGACAGAGAACGTTGAAGCGCTGAAAGAGATGAAGCACTATGGACAGCACCGACATTTTACCGGTGCGTCATGTGTCGTGATGTGGGGCGGCGGCGTGAAAAAAGGAGTAATTTATGGCAAATCAGCGAGCGAGCGGCCTTTCGTCGCCGTTGAAAAACTACTTTCGGTCGCGGATCTTCATGCGACCGTATTCACCGCCATGGGCATTAGCCCCAAAACTGCATTTGATGTTGAAAAGCGTCCTTTCTACGCGACGGAAGACGGTCGAGGCGAAGCAGTTACCGAGTTGTTTACTTAGTTCGAGTTTCGCACTTTTCGAGCGGCGAAGCCGCTCATTGTAGAACAATTGTCCTCAATTGTTCCGTGGCTGCGCTCGATCCAGGATATGAAACAATTGAGGACAATTGTTCTACAATGCTCACTTTGCGTCATGTTCGTTCTCGTAAGCGACGTTGCAGTTCGCGTTCAATCAGTGCCAAATCATCCAACTTAAGACTCAACAATTCATCATCCGTGGGAGCTGAGTCTCGCACAATGTCGCGAAGCATCTTCACTGTTCTGCATCGCTCCTGGTGTTTGCCTTCTTCGCGGCCCTCTTCGCGGCCCTCTTCACGGCCTTCTTCACGGCCTTCTTCACGGCCCTCTTCACGGCCCTCTTCACGAGCATAGGCCAACTTCGCTCGGGCGTCTCGTTCCATTTTCAGCCGGGCCTCATACAAACTTCGCTGATTCGGGTCTCGCGCAATCATCTCTAATACTCCTGTCGCTTCGGCAAATGCGGGATCGGGTAAGCACTGCGATATCTCTGCGGGCGTCAAATCCTTGGCCCGTCGAAAAAAATAGCACCATTGCTCGACCGGATTGGTGATCGCTCTATTGTCGCTCGGTGGCGAGTACTTTGGCAACTCTAGTAAATGAATTTGCAGATGATTGGTGAGCGTCAAACGGTGTTTCTCGTTCATCAACCTAAAATCGAGGTGGAGGTCGGCAATCCCGCGAAACATTACTGCGTCCAGGATGCAAATCCCGATCGAAGGTCGGAGGTCCGCGTAGTCATCGCCTTCACCCAGTTGCTCGACCAATTGCGTCGCGGCGTAGTAAGTCAGTCGCTCACGAAGTGCCGCTGGCCTGGTTCGCTGAATCTCAATGTTGAACCGATGCCCAATTACGTCGCGAGCACGCATGTCAAGGATCGAGTATTTGTCTTCCGCGAACTCTTTCTCGACGATCGGGTTGAGGATTTCGACGTCGGTAATCTGCGGTGATCCGCCTAGCACCGCATTCAAGAAATGCAACGTGATTGCCGGATGATCGGGGCTGCCGAGTAAGGTACGGCAGGCGAAGTCGACGAGTGGATCGATGCCGATGGCCATGTAGCTTGTCTGGAACGTGTCGGTGGAGTTGGTTTTTCAATCAAACCTGATTATCGTCGCTCCATTCCATCCGCACCACCCATCGACGACGAATGTTCGGTCGCTGAGATATTGATTCAGGCGTCGGACGCAATCACAACAGCACCAGTGAGGTCGCTGTTCGCGTAGAGCGCTGGTGTATAGCCTTTAGGCGATTTTTTTTCGGGACCTGAAGAAACGGCTAATAGCCTGGACACCAGCGCGGCCAAACGAACCATTACGTCCCTTCCTTTTTCCAACCAAGCTAAAAACGCCACGCTATCGCTGTTACCGCCAAAAGCCAAGTATTCAACCACCGACAAAATGCTCTGTCCCCTAATGTTCACCGTAATACGTCCCTTTTGAGTGTTCCAGTCAAATCCCAATTGAACGCCAAAACGGTATGGAAGCACACTGATGGAGGCCCCACTGTCGAGTAGACCCGCGGTCGAGATCGTCGTGGTTTGATGGCGAAGCACAACGGGCAAATCGGGCATCAGATCTACTCCGCCCGATGCAGGATTTCGATCGCAGAAGGGAAACTGCTCGACCGTGATCATTTCATTCGCCTCCTACTTGAGCCAGTACTCGAGCTAGGTCACCAGCAGAGTCAGGAGCGTACGTGGGAGTGTAAATGGGAAAGACTTGGCCATCTCGGAAGTGCTCAGTGAGTTCTTCTGCGGCAAGATTTTCAAGCAGAAGTTGGGCGAGCCGAAATCTCTCATGTCGAGGCAGTTGCATTGCCTCAGGCAAAATTTCCGCGATTAACATAGTAACCTCATTTCCGTTGTAATTGTTCGTAGTCATTGTAGTGCAACGCGAACCCGTTCGCATCTTTCGCGGATCACCTCCAGAAACGGCTTTCCGAGAGGGATGCTGTCGTGGTCGAGAAACACTCCTGCGTCGGGAAGTCCTTCTTGATGTCCTCGCCGAGGTGGTCCCAGGATGTGTATCAAGTTCGATTTTACGACCATACCACACTACGACCTCGACGTGCGAAAGACTATCGAGCAAACGCTCTCCGATACCCATCGCAGTGGCCGACGACCCACAATCACTTCCGAGCAACAAGCGTTACTGATCGCCAAGCCGGGGCGATGATCATAAATTGCTTTGGTCTTCAGTCAGCGAACAGAGAGCTGCGCACCTCCTCGTCCATCGTTGATCGTTCGGCCATGGCCTCGCGGAACGACACAGCGTCCAAGGTGGAAACGGTGACGTCGGTTTTGGCATCGACATTGGCGTTGCGTGGTTCGCCGGTCAACAGCGCCATTTCACCAAAAAAATCTCCGGGGCCGAGCGTCGCGACCCGTTGGCTTCCTGGATCGCGAATGACCTCCGCGGTGCCTTCGCGAATGAGATAAAAACGATGTCCTGGATTGCCTTGTCGAATGATTCGTGTCCCCGCCGGATGCGACTGCGTCTTCATCTTGTCGGCCAGCCTCGTCAGTGTTCGCACCGTGACGCCACGAAAAACGCTGCACCGAACCAGCATTTCGCCGATGAATGACGCCTCGCGAACCTGCGTGTCTCTGGCAATTCGTCCAAAGTCCATTTTGACGATTCGATCCGCGACGTCGAGAATTCGATTGTCATGAGTCACGATCACGATGGCCGTGCCGCGATCCTTGGCTTGCTGCTGAAACAGTGTCACTACTTTTCGACCTGATTCCTCATCGAGTGCTGCGGTGGGCTCGTCGGCGAGCAATATCTCAGGCCGGTGAACCAGGCCGCGAGCAACGGCAACACGCTGTTTTTGTCCGCCGGAGAGCCCCTTGGGACGATAGTGAACGCGATCACCCAATCCGACCGCCTCGAGCATCGATTTGCAGCAATCATTGGCTTCGGCCCTCGTGGACTTCCCGGACTTCCCGGACTGCCCGGACTGCAATTCGAGCGCCATACGAACATTCTCCATCGCGGTCAGCGAACTGAAGAGATTGTGGGCCTGGAAAATGAACCCGAGACGCTTGCGCAGTGTGACCAATTGTGCATCCGTCGAGTCGTGCAGCGGTTGCCCCAAAACCCAAAGTTGGCCCGATTGAACCCGTCTCAGGGTTCCGATTAACGTTAAAAGCGTCGTTTTTCCTGAACCACTTTGGCCCGTCATGATCACAATTTCACCGGCCCGAACACGGAGTTCGTTTTCAAAAAGGACCTGTTTTTTAGCTTCTCCAACGCCGAAATGATGATTCACGCCTTGCACATCGATCGCGGCAGCGGGCAAAAGACGTTCTTCAGTGGCTGGGAGAGGTAAGGTCATCAGTTCGACTAATTCGAGCTAGGCTTGTTTGAAAAGGGGTCTTGACCCTCTCCGGCAAGGCAGAAAATACGAAAAAAAAGACTTGCCTCCAAAGGGTCAAACCCATTTTCAAACAAGCCTAGGGCGAAACCGACGATTGTGCCATACTTCGCCTTCATCGACGATTCCAATCGTGTCCTTCGCCGTAGATAATTTTTGGGAAGATTCATGTCATCGACAAAATGCGCGACGTTATGCGTCTGCATTTGTTTGCCTGTCCTGCTTTTGGGATGCAACCGGCGTTCCGCCGACGACACCTCGCTTAAGTCGGTAGGAACTTTGCCAGCATTGGTGGCGTTGGGTGCCAAACCCGGTGCCGCGATTGTCGCTCAAGGGCAACTTGAGCCGGCAACCGGCATTCTACCGATCATTGCGCCACCGGGAGATCGAGTCGCATCGATCGCCGTGGTCGAGGGTCAAAAGGTGAAAGTCGGTGATTCTCTTGGCAAGCTCGCTAGCCAAGCGGCAAAAGAGCTCGAACTGGAAATTGCGGTCGCGCGTCTGGATGAGGCCAAAGCGAAATTAAACGCAGAAGAAGCAACCGCGAAGGCGAAACTGGAAGTCGCTAAGGTCGGCTTGCGACAATCGAAACAGACAATCGACCAAGCGGTGCAGAGCCTTGAAGAAGCGGAATCCGGTGGCGGAAAATTGGCGCTGCTTGCTCAGCAACTGTCGATCGCTGAAGCAAAGTTAAAGCAGCTACGCAACGCCTCAGGCGACCGTGATACGGGACGGTTGGTCACGGCTAGCGCCATGGAACAGCAACAACTGATGGTTGATCAGTCTCGTTCCGAGTTGAACCTTGCCCGACGAGACGCACAAGAAAAAATCGCGGACGGAACACTGTCGATTGAGGCAGCGGAAAAAGAGATTCATGCCAGTGAACTTGCGATCGTATCGGCAAAGGCGGCGTCAGGTATCCACACGATGGACAAGCAGATCGAACTGCTTCAGCTCCAATTGCAATCGATCAAATTGATCAGCCCGATCGACGGTACCGTGCTGTCCATCGACAGCAGTCCAGGCGACCCGACAGGATCGCTACCAGTGATGCGACTTGCGGATACAAGTCGAATGATTGCTCGCTCAGAGGTCAACGTCGCCGATCTTCATCGAATCGTTATCGGAGCCCGAGCAACGATCACCAGTCCAGCGATTGACGGTTCCCTTACCGGTAAGGTTGCATCGGTAAGTCGCATCGTGGGATCACCACGCTTACCAAGTTCGAATCCAATGGCGCGAGTCGATTGGCGAAGCGCTGAAGTCGTGATTGAGATCGACCCTGAATCTATCGACCGAGCGGCAGAACGAATTCAGCTTCAAGTGGATGTCGCTATCGAAGCCGAGCCTGCGCCAGCACCGAATCAAGATCAATCGTGAAACGTACTCCGCTCGCTCGTAAAAACTTGACCGACCGCCCGTCACGCACAGTCGTGTCTGCATTAGGTGTTGGATTTGCGATCGTGCTGATGTTCATGCAACTAGGCTTTATGGGCGCTGTCGGTGATACCGCGACAAATGTTTATGGCCGCACAAAGTGCGATCTCGTGATTCGATCACCTGAGTACCTTCAAGTTTTTGATCCACGTTCGCTGGAGTCCGACATTGTTACGATCGTGACCGCGATTGCCGAAGTCGCGGAAGTCCAGTTGCTCGATCTCGGCGTGACACGCTGGCAAAACCCGAATAACGGCGAACTTCGCGTGGTCGCAATGATGGGGATCGACCCAGAGAATTCTGCGATCCAAATCCGTGAACTGGAAAAATTATCGCCGTTGCTTCACCGCCCCGAACACGTCTTGGTCGACCGCGCCAGTCGCGCGGATTACGGCCCTCGAAATCGCTTCGCTTTTGGTGATCAAGACGTCGGTGTTGAGACCGAAGTCACAGGAAAAAACGTCGTGATTGCCGGGATTTTTGCGATGGGAACAGGCCTCGCGGCAAACGGTGCGATCCTGGTCAGTCGCCAAGGTTTCCGAAGATTGGCACCGGATCGCTTGATGCTTGGAGACGATGACGACAGAGTTTCGATGTGTCTCGTAAAACTGCGAACGGGCGTGACAGCTTCCGTCGGGCAAGCTGCGATTCGCGCCCGGCTTGCGGCATTGAGCGGTTCAATGCCAATGGCTGATGTGCTCACGCTCGATGAAGCGAAGAATGCCGAGCGGTGGCATTGGTATGTGCAGACACCCATCGGAATTATCTTTGGTGTCGGCGTCGCCTTGGCCGTAATCGTCGGTGGAGTCATTTGTTACATGGTGTTAGCCGCCGATGTGATCTCACGATTACCTGAGTATGCGACTCTGAAGGCGATCGGCTATTCGAATGCCTACTTAATGAAGGTTTTGCTTGGACAAGCAGCATGGCTCGCAGGTGTTGCGTTTCCACCGGCCGTGCTCGCATCGTTGATGCTGTATAAGATTACGTCGCTTTACTCGGGCGTTCCGATTCGGATGACGAGCGATCGATTGTTGTTGGTGGCGACGCTGTCCCTATTCATGTGCGGTGCGGCAGGATGGATCGCGCTGCGCAAGATGACCAAAGCCGAACCCGCGAACTTGTTTTAGCCAAATGAAACGTACCGCACTGGCATGGAAAAACTTGGTCATGGACTGGCGGCGTCTGGCGCTCGGAATCGCTGGCGTTGCATTCGCCGCAGTTTTGATGTTCATGCAAAACGGATTTCGCAATGCATTGCTGGACAGTCCGGTCCAGCTCTTGGAAGTCTTGGACTGCGATCTCGTGGCCGTTAGCATTGCCCGATACTCGTTGCCCACTGACCAGACATTCCCAACGCTGTTGTTTGAACGCGCGATATCGGATGCAGATATCACGGCAGCGACGTCCCTGTTCTTGGAGCGCGGTCGTGCTCAGGTTCGAGTTGCTGGCCGACCTCGTCGTCCGATCCGAGTGGTGGGGATTGAGCCTGCTGGCGGTTGGTTTTCAGACGAGCAAATTGAGTCGCAGATTTCGAATTTAAAAGTCACTGGAACAGCGCTGCTCGATCGCAGAACTCGAGGAACCTACGGCTTCAGCTTAGCGGACCCTGAAAAATTGATTGATCAGCCAATTGAGCTCTCCGATCGAGCGGTTCAAATCGTCGGTGTGGTTGATATCGGGACTGACTTTGCCAACGACGGAACGCTGCTTTTATCTGAGACCTCGTTTGCGCATTACTTCCCCAATCGCGCCGGTGGCAATCCGACGTCGGAGATTGATCTCGCGTTGTTTCGAATAGGAGCAACAGCCGATGCTGAGAAAGTTGCCGCGAGACTAACATCGCTCGACCCGCGAGTTTGGGTTGTGCTCACGCGTCAATCGCTGATCAATCGTGAAGTCCAGTTTTGGAATCGCCAAACGCCGATTGGAATGATCTTTTTCATCGGATCAATGATGGGGTTTGCGGTCGGGATCATCATTTGTTATCAGATACTGTTCACGAGCATTAACGATTCGCTGCCTGAGTTTGCGACGCTCAAGGCGATGGGATATAGCAACATGTACTTCGTTTCCCTGGTCATCAAACAGGCGATCTTTTTGTCGTTGCTAGGGTTTGTGCCAGCGTTAATCACTAGCTGGGGCCTGTTTGAACTGATTCAATGGGGCGTCGGCCTGCCGATGCTGTTCACGCCTTGGAGAATCGCTGTTGTTCTATCGCTGACAACGGCGATGTGTTTGACCAGCGGGCTCTTGGCACTGAGACGACTATTGAGTGCCGACCCGGCGAGTCTTTTCTAGTGAAACAATTCCAACACCTCCCGTCCCATCTCCACCGGCCTCGTGCCGGTCGAATGCAAACTGGCCATTCGCCCTTCGCATTACTCCGTTCGCATCTCGACCGTCCATAAATGCGTCGTCCCAGCCGTTCCGGTACGCTTGCAGCCTGCTGCACAGCGGGCCAGCGTTATGCACAAATATACCAGCATCTATAACCTCGTACACATGCTGGCCGCGGACTTCGATGTTGTAGACCGGCATATAAGACATTTCTGTCAAAACACCGGTCCCAAATTTTCTTTGTAACAGCTTTCTGGACTTCTCGCTTAGCATCGCAGAGCCAAACCAACCCCTGTTTTCTGTTTAGGTGATCCGATGTTTACACGACCCAATACCCGTTCGAAGCGTTCGCGAAACTTTCTTGGACTTTGTGCGGCTTCCTGCGTTTTTGCAGGAATCACGACAAATAACCCAATTAATGCACAAGAAGCCCCCTTCGTCGTGAACGTCGGCCCGCTGGCCCCAGCCGCTGCCGTGGTATCCCCTACTGCTGCGGTTTCAACTGCGGATTCGGCAGTTTTGGCCACGGTGACAAAAGTGGCCGATGTTGATGTGTACGAAAAAACAGTCGGCTCGACCGTTTGGATCATTACCAGCGACGCTGATGATGAAACCTCCACCGGGACCGGCGTGCTGGTCGACTTAGAAAAACGACTGGTACTGACCAACGCACATGTTGTCGGAGACAGCCGATCCGCCGTCGTCTTTTTCGCGGACAAGTCCAAAGGTGCTGTTGAAGTCAAACGAAAGCACTACCTTGATAACGTTGCTAAACTCGCTCAACCAGGAAAAGTGGTTGCAGTTGACCGCCGCCGCGATTTAGCCCTGATTCAGTTGCCCAAGGTTCCAGCCGGTATCAAGGCGATCGAATTTGCCGACGCCGGTGCGAAGCCAGGAGCTAACGTTGCCTTAGTTGGTAACCCTGGCGGCAGCGACGTATTGTGGGTTTACACGTCGGGAACCGTTCGCTCGGTTTATGACAAGAAGTTCAAGTCAAACCACGGCGAACATGAGTTCCGAGTCGTCGAAACTCAAAGCCCAATCAAGCAAGGCGACAGCGGTGGTCCGGTGGTCAATGCTGAAGGCAAGCTGATCGCGATTGCTCAATCGTTTTCGCCACAAAACACACTGGTCAGCTATTGCGTTGACCTGAGCGAGATCAAAGCGATTATCGATAGTGCCTGGAAACAAGCTCCGCTGCCAAGCAAGAAGTTGCTCGAGGATGCTGAAATCGCACACACCTCCACATCGACAGGACATTACCAAATCGAACAGAAGTTGACCGGTGATAAAAAGCAATCAGTCTTCGTTTCCAAGGATACAGAGTATTTCCAGCGAGCCGATGTCAGGAAGATCTGGTCACTGGTTTCGGTTACGAAAGATGCGCCCAGTGCAGACTTGATGACACGACTACTACGTCAAAGTTCCGTGACCAAAATCGGTGCTTGGGCCATCGAAAAGAACTCAGCGGGTGAAAACATGGTGATTTATGTTGCCAAGCTTGACGCAACAGCCCCCGATGAGGCTTTGAAGGGAACCATCGAGTATGTGGCTCGGATCGCCGGAGCGATGCATGACGAACTGAATCCCAAGAAAGACGAAAAGTCAGCCGCCGACACGCTCGCCAGTTGGCTAGCGAAGTAGAGAAGCACGCTAAGCCGCCTAGCGTAAGACTGCGGGCTGACGGGATGGTCGCGTTCGATTGATGATTGAACGCTGCGAGTTGGATTCGGTGGCGTTGGGCATTCGGTCGTGGAGCGTCCGCGCTCAGCAATTCAGCCCGCACGCTTACGCGTTGCGGCTTACGTAAGGATCGAACGGGTTTGGTTCGAGATGGCTTGGCTCGAAAGGGACGTGGCAAATGGGTTCTGCCCAGAAAGTCACGTCCCTTTTTTGTTTGATCGCGGGTGCCGATTACACGTCGGCACCCGGCTCTTTAGACGACTATTTCTTTTCAGAATCTTTGTAACGGCAACCATTCCGCGACGCTTGGCTAACTGTCAGGCGGGCTCCAGAGTTTCCTCGGGTCGCCTCGTTCACCATCCGTACCTTCTGCAAAACAGGAATCCAAGCCATGAAACGTCGCTTCAACGCATTCGCCCTCGCGGCCACCGCCATTACCTTAACCACAATCAATACTGCAGACGCTGGAGGTTGCGGTGGTCGTGGCGGCCACGGCGGCTATTCGATGGGTTTTGGGGGTGGACAAGTCGCTTCCGGGGCACCCTACGGCGGGCAAAGTCACAGCTATCCCACGCCTAGTCATTCGTCAATGTTTCAATCACAACCAGGGTATTCACAACCAAACTTTCCTCAGCCAAGCTTTCCACAACAAGGATTCTCGCAACCCGATTACTCACAGGACGGTTTCCCAATTCAGGGAGGTTTTTCACAGCAGAGCTTTCCGCAACAGGGCGGCTATTCTCAGAACAGCATTCCGCAGCAAGGTGGCTTTTCGCAGCAAAATGGTCGTCCACAGCAAGGCGGATTTTCACAACCACAACCACAACCACAACCATCGAGCGGAAATGCTCAACCGAGAATGCAAGGCTCCAACGGTTCGATGAACCAAGCTGGCATGTCGCAACCACAGCAATCACAGCAGCAGACGTTTGGGAGTGGAAGCCAGATGAACGGACAAAACGTTCCACAGCAGAACGTCCCACAACAAAACGTTCGGCAATCCAACGGTAACTTTGCTCCGCAAGGGTCGATGCCAGGCAACTCCAATCAGCAGGTTTCGTCGCAACCTCGCCCCAATAACGGTCTAGCTCAAAACTCCGGCGGAAACATGAGAACGGGCTCGGCGCAGTCACAAAACACGGGTACCGAAACCAGTGGACAAACGCAATTGTCAGCATTACAGATGTTGGCATCAATTTCCGGTGATGCTTCCCAGCCACAAGTACAAGCTCAAGAACAAACAGTCACACCTGTCACCAACCAGCCAGCTCAAGCACCGACGGCTGCCGAAGCGCCAGAGTTTACCGCAGCAGCCTCGCCAATGGCAGGATCGCATGTCGGCACATGGGCGGTCAGTCTGCCCGGCAATCAGACCATTGTGTTGGCCCTCAATAACGACAACAGCTTTAGCTGGAACGCAACAAAGGACGGCAAACAAAGCAGTTTTCAAGGTCAGTATCGACTGGAAGGAAGTCGTCTAACATTGGTTCGCTCCAATGACTTGCAACAGATGGCTGGCAGTTGGAATGGTTCCGATGCCAACTTCACGTTTAAGCTTGACGGTGCAACCACCAGCGGCTTGGCCTTTGCAAGGAACTGAGCATCCAGCGTTCCGATTCTGTAGAGTACCTCCTCACTATACTCCCTCTCCCCAACGAAGCGTTGGGGAGAGGGGCAAATGCATCTGCTGCGAGACTAAGGATCGCTCGATCAATGAGTGGGATAGGCTTCCAGCCTGTCGCATTGAAAATGACAGGCTGGAAGCCTATCCCACTTCAAAAATCGGACAATTATTGATCGAACGAGCCTAACGAGCTGTACCCAGCAGCCAATACTTTTCTGCTGCTTGATCGATTTCATCGCGGCCTTGCAACCATTGTTCCTTTCGAGTCCCGGTCCATCGATCTGACGTTGATCTTATTTTGACTCGAATACCATCGCCTGCTCCATCTTTTCGCGATACAATTTTCTTGGCAATCGACTGTGCGACTCCCAGTTGAAATCGTGCTTGCGGGTAAATCGGAACACCTGTGATTTCCAACGACCATCGATCGATCGAGACTCGATGCCAGCGGTTATCGTCATCACCTGTCGCAACGAATGGCCGAATGCTGGCGGGTAATGCTTCGATGGCAATTTCGTGTACCTCGATCTCGACGCGACTAGTATGAGGTGCATACAAGGACCAAGAAAGCCAGTGGTCCCAACAACCCGTTCGTTCGAGCAAAGGAAGCAGCATGGCGACGACTAATACCATTTTGGCAATCAAACTGCTAATGAACAAGATTTGCGGAGCATCTTCATGTTCTTTGAGCTTACTTTGTAACATCGGTGACACAAATAGAAACCAAGCTTGAACCAACAGCCAAACGTTCCAAACAAGCACTCCAAGACTATGATCCAGATTCCAAGGTCCCAGAACGACTACCAGCGAGGCGTGCATCAGCATGGCAGCAAGACCAGCAATGCGGCGGGTCATTGGCAAACATAAGCCTAGGCCGATCGCAAGTTCTGCGACGGGAAGGCAGCATGCCAAGATCAAACGTGGCATGCTGATCGAGTGATCGGGCTCAGCATTCGGTCCTAGCGCGATCGACACGAACTCTTGCCCGACTGTGTGTAGAAATTGGAAATCGAACTTTCCGCAAGCGGAATAGACATAGATGCTGATCGTGATCGCAATTAGCCAGGCACGTACGGAACATGGTTTCATGGTGGCGAAGGCGATGCCATACAACACGGCTTGATACGCCCAGGGCTGGAGACGGTGCTGATTGAGCAGGAAGGCCAGCAAGAAGCTTACGATCAAAACGCAGTGGCCGATTGGTTGGCGACGCTTTGTTAACGCAATGACGCCGAGGGATATGACGATGCCGGCAACGGCTAACCCATCGCAATTTCCAAACCATGGTTGCCGGTCGACCATCGGGACCGACGGAAAATCTGTCACCGGCACCCACAGTCGCCAAGTTGCAATCATCAGTGACAAGACCGCTAAGGCCCAATATCGTTGGAAGTTAATCCATTGGCGATTCAGTTTCTCATCGGCAGTGGACGGGGGCGGTGGATCGATATTTGTCATCGAAATTGCGAACGCCAAGCAAATTGAGCAAGAGAGATTATCGTTTGCGGATCATTTTCAGTTATGCTATTGAACCGTCTGTCTGGTAAGGTGTGAGCGAAAAAATGTCTCAGGAATGTGAATGACTCTGTTTCAAGCAATTGTGATTGCCATCGTCGAAGGAATCACTGAATATTTGCCGATCTCTTCGACCGGCCACATGATTATCACCAGCAGCCTGATGGGAATTCATACGGACGAGTTTACCAAGCTCTACGAAGTTGCTATTCAGCTTGGGGCGATTTTGGCCGCCGTAGTTTACTATCGGCAAAAATTTTTCGATTTCAAGAATGTTCGCTTTTACTTGAAGCTGCTTGTGGCTGTGATCCCGGCACTCGTGCTGGGCAAGATATTTGCGGAAAAGATTGACTTGCTCCTGGAAAGCACGCTTACGGTTGCTATCACGTTGCTTATCGGGGGCGTCGTGCTATTGTTCATCGATCGGTTCTTCAAGGAGTACACCATTGACGACGAAGCGGGCATTACCAATCGAAAGGCAATCACGATTGGGCTGTGGCAGTGCTTGGCAATGGTTCCCGGTGTCAGTCGCAGCGGCGCGAGCATCATTGGTGGAATGCAGCAAAAGCTTTCTCGGCGGCTTGCGGCTGAATTTTCGTTCTTCCTGGCCGTACCGACAATGTGCGCAGCAACGGGATACAAAATCCTGAAAAACTACGAAGCCTTTGATCGGGATGCGGTGATTCTATTGCTCGTTGGAAATGCTGTCGCGTTTGTGGTGGCGCTATTGGCGATCAAATTCTTAATTGCATTTCTTCAAAAACACGGGTTTAAAGCGTTTGGATGGTACCGCATCGTCCTGGGTATCATTCTGCTTGTGTTGTTGCAATCAGGGTACTTGAAATAGTGGATTGTTCTGAATGCCAGGAGTGGACACATGTCTAGCACCGTGTTAAAGTGTTGACATCTGTTTTCGACTTCCTCTCACTCGATGTAATCCAATGACCTCAACTGCATCGCTGACCGAGCGCCAGCTTGGTGTTTATGAATTGATTCGCGAACTAATTACGGACCGCGGATACGGGCCGACTGTACGCGAAATCGGCGACTATTTTGCGATCAAAAGTCCTAACGGAGTTGTTTGCCATTTAAAAGCATTGGAACGCAAAGGGTTGATCACGCGCGGAGCGAACAAGAGTCGCGCTATACAGCTCACCGATTCGGCGAGTCGTCGGCCGCATTCGATGCCGATGGCGGGTGTGGTTGCGGCGGGGCCGACGAAGATTGCTTTTGAGCAAATGGAACGTGTCGATTTCAGCGAACTACTGTTTCGTGAAGATCGTTTCGTCCTGCGAGTTTCTGGGGATTCAATGATTAACGCCCATATCGCTGATGGGGATTACGTCGTCATACAGAAACGAAACACCGCGCCAACGGGCGCGTTAGTCGTCGCCCAAACTCCTGAGGGTGAAGCTACCTTAAAGTATTGGCACCCCGAGAAGAATCGAATTCGATTGCAAGCCGCGAACGATGAAATGAGACCGATTTACGTTAAGAGCGCTAAAATCCTCGGCGTTGCGGTCGGCGTCGTCCGTTCGGTTGTTTGAGGTCTTCTGTGTCGCCTTTCGCTCCGCGAAAGAGCGCTCTTTCGCGGAGCGAAAGGCGACAC
>JAYVSE010000070.1:0-34594 GCA_043775635.1 Planctomycetaceae bacterium
ACCGCGTGGGCATCGCCCCGCGCGTTTGCCTCAAAACACGCGGCCCGATGGGCACGCGGTTTAACGAGTAATGTGCGAAAACTTATGCAAGAGTGCTTAAGAACTACTAACTACTTGTAAAACTCGTGTATTTAGTGACTCTGAAATCGTGACCATTTTCTTTGAAAGCCACCGCGCTCGAAGACTTCCGGATTAAGGACTCCGCGAGGCCGCGTGCCATTGGCTAAGTCGATCATCCCATGCGATGCTGCGCGACCTATGTCGCGAAAGAGCTCCTCAGTCCACGAGATACAGTGCGGAGCCAACAGCACGTTATCGAGCTTCCCGAATCGATGCGGTGAAGTCACCGGTTCGTCCGCAAAGCAATCGATCGCCGCACCCGCGATGCGTCGCGTGGCAAGCGCTTCGTAAAGCGCATCTTCGTCGACGATGCCTCCCCGAGCGGTGTTGATCAAGTATGACTGTGGTTTCATTCGGCCTAGCTCTCGCTCACCGATCAAGTTGCTTGTCTGGACGTTCAACGGGCAGTGGATCGATACAAAATCGGAGTGAGCGAGCAGGTCATCCAGCAAGACGGATTTCACCTCGAGCGATGCAGCGGTGCTTGCATCGAGAAAGGGATCGAAGACCAAAGTCGGAAGCATGCCGAAACTTCTCGTAAGCTGTGCAAGGGCACGACCAATTCCGCCGAATCCAATGATACCCAACGTCCGGTCTCGAAGCTCACATCCCATGAACGCGGATCGTTCGTCCCATCGTCCTTCGCGAACCAAGCGATCTTTCGCCATGAGCTGGTGGGTAAGGGCGAGCATCCAACTGAGCGTCGCTTCGGCAACCGATCGATCAACGGCACCGCTGGTAATGAACACGGCCACATCCGCCTCGGTACACGCAGCTACATCGACCGCATCATAACCAACACCGAACCGACCGATCGCCAAAAGGTTCCTTGCATTGGCCACGGATTGAGCGGTTACTTTCGGTGTGAGCACGATGACTCCGTGGGCCTCCGCAATCTGATCGCTGCCGATCTCGGGCCGATGCTCGTGAAAAAAGTCAAGCTGCATCCCTTCCTTCGACCGCAGCAAATCGATGTCAAAGCTCGGATATCGTGGTCCGCCACCGGGCAACATGAAGTCGGCGGTAAGGGCTACTTTAAAGGTATTACTCATCGTCTCTGCCGCAATCTTCGTCATTCCGAGCTGTGTAACCGGTTACGCAAAGGAGTGTAAACAAAGGTTTCTAGGATGTCAATTCACCGTTTTCCATGGATCCCCGGCGATCGTGGCGCACTGCTCGTCAACCATGATTCGCTCTGGCATCGGGCCGGCATATACCCAAATCATGGCCATTGCCTCGGACGATTCATTGATGAAATAGTGGACTCGTCCACGCGGTTGCAATGCGGTCGAACCGTCGGACATCGAATAGTGTCGACCTTCGACGATGCAGGTTGCGACGCCGGTGACGATGCAAATCGATTCGTCAAAATCGTGGATGTGAGCGGGGAGTCGACCGCCACTTTGGAACAAACCATACCCACCGCTCATCTCGATGCCAAGCATCAGCGTTTGATTGAAGTAGTCGATGAACTCCGTGTTCGGGCCTGCCTCGAATCGGTGAGCTGACTGAAAACGCGTGACGCGTTCAAACGGTGGACATCCCTCAGACCGATCCGGCATGGCGACCACGGGGAATGGGTGATCTACCAAGTCGCGTATCGGTGTATCGCTGGCAAGAGCTACATGCAGCAGAGTCGATTCGGTCGACGAGAGATTCACGGCGCTGTGAGCCAATCCACGCGGTATCGTGATGTTATCAAATGGCGATAGTGTATATTGCCGACCTTCGACCAGAACAGCCGCATGCCCGCTGATCAACGTGATCGATTCGCTACATGGGTGCGTATGGTAAGGCAAGATCGATAACGGATCGAATGTCACGAAGCCCGTGGTCAGGCCGCGAGCTTGGTTATGCGCACCTACTAAACATTCAAGTTGAACACCAGGTGCCAACTCGATTTGTAGGCCGCTTCCCACAGGATTCATCGTCTCGCCGCGATCGGGCCGCATCGACTCCGGTGGTCGCCGAAGTCTGGAAGGTCGCGCGGTGGAGTCGACTACCGACAGGTCGGAGCGTAGTGAGGTGGGCTTGCCAAGCGATGCAAGCGATGCATCCAATGAACGAAAGATCATCGTCGAATCCGTGCCGAAAGCGACCATTTGAAAGCCCTGGTCAATGCGCTGACGAAGATTAGCATTGTCGGTCGTCACAATGCCGCAACGTTTGCCATGGCGACGTACGGTATCCTTCATCGATAGTATCGCCTCTGCGACGCCTGGTCCTTCCCATTGACCTGCAAATCCGGCGCTGGCCGAGTAATCCGCAGGTCCAAAGAAGATCAGATCAACGCCATCCACTTTGCATAGAGCCTCGATGTTCTCGGCACCCTTAACGCTCTCGACGATCGGAATCACTAGCACATTATCGTTCGCTTCGGCCGCGTGCTGCGGAAAGCATTTACCCCACGCTGTCGCTCGCTCGGCTCCGATTCCTCGCACGCCCCGCAGGGGATAATTTGAGAACTTTACGGCCTGTTCTAATTGCTCGACGCTCTCGATCCAAGGTATCACGACACCGTCGGCACCGACATCTAAGGCTCGCTTAATTAAGCCTGAATTGACCTCGGTGACTCGAACAAGGGCAATGGTATCGCTTCGCACCGTCGCCCGAACATGCTCCATAATTTCTTTCCAATCGAGATGCCCATGCTCCGCATCGATCAGTACCCAATCGAGCCCCGAGGCGACGGCCATTTCCGTGATACTTGCCGATTCGAGTGTTATCCAAAGGCCTACCACCGGTTCGTTGGCGGCAAGTTTGGCGCGAAATTTTTGCAACGATGATGACTTCATAGAAGTATTTCATTTAATGAGAGAAACGGTTTCGTGATGGCCCGCAAAAAAATGATAGTTGACGATGCAGCGCATTGCTAGGCAGCGATTCGTCGCTAGAATGCGCTGCGGTGTGGCTCTTCACTTTGTTCGTACTCCAGGTTACCTAAAGGTAGATCTCTCATGATTCGACGCGCGTTTACCATGAAATTGAAACCAGGTGCATTCGCTGAGTACAAGAAGCATCACGACAATATATGGCCCGAGCTTGTCGCTGAAATCGAGGAGAGCGGCATCGCTCAGATCACTACCTTTCGTCGAGGCCTCGACCTGTTTTTGTTCTCTGAAATTCGTAACGCGAGCGCATGGAATCGGCTTTGGAAAAGCCCCGTTCACACGCGCTGGGCAGCGCTGATGGAGCCCTTGATGCAGATGACCGAAGAGGGAATCGTCGACGCGGGTCCTCTGTCGGAAATCTTTCATCTACAAACGACACTCAGCGAAAAAAAGGTTGCTTCAACTTCCAAGAAGGTCGCGGCAAAAGTTCCCGTCGCAAAGAAAAAGGCAAGTCCGAAGAAGAAGCCGGTCGTTGATCGGAAGAAGAAAGCGTCGCAATAACTCGAAAGCAACGGAGACCCGTTATGAATAATTTGCTTGATGGAAAAGTCGCTCTAGTAACCGGTGCCGGGCGCGGACTAGGCCGCGTCGTGGCAACCGAGTTGGCTCGACATGGCGCTGCGGTTGCTGTAGCCGCTCGAAGCGACCACGAGCTCGCGGAGACAGTACGGCTGATTCATGATCTAAGAGGAAATGCGAAAGCGTTTACCGTTGATGTTTCCTCGCCAGATCAAGTGGAAACGATGAAAAAAAGTATCGATCGTGAGCTTGGATCTGTATCGATACTCGTCAATGCAGCCGGCATCTTTGGTCCAATCCAACCCATTGGCGAAGACGATCCGAGGAAGTGGATACAAACCATCATGATCAACTCGATCGGCCCCTATCTGACCTGTCGCGCGTTCGTTCCCGGGATGAGAAGCCTCGGCTGGGGACGGATCGTCAACTTTAGTTCGGCCGCTTCGCTCCATTCTCCGGGGCCGCTCAATAGCGCTTATGGAACGAGCAAAGTGGCGCTCAACCAGTTCACGCGCCACTTGGCTGCCGAGCTGATCGGCAGTGGCGTAACAGCGAATGTCATTCATCCCGGCGAGGTAAAAACGGCGATGTGGGCTGCCATTCGGGACGAATCACAGCAGGCCGGGACAGCGGGCGAACCCTACCGCGCTTGGGCCAAAAATGTTGGGCTCAGCGGCGGCGATGACCCACAGTTGGCGGCGGATCTGGTGCTTCGGATGGTCTCTGAAACCACCCAGGAGCCGGTCAACGGCAAGTTTTTGTGGATTGAAGGCGGCGTACAGGTTCCGATCGCTAGCTGGTAGCATCGACGTCAGGCCGCCCCTTTGATTTTTTTCCGAAATTCCGGAAAAATGGCTGGTAAATCAAGGAAAGCGGTTTAATTCGAATGCGTAACCGGTTACGCTACACTCAAACAGGGTTCTAGAAGCTAATAACTGTATTCCGAGGCGTAACCGGTTACGCAGCGTTTAGGATTCGATTCAAAGCAATATACATGGCGCAGAAAACGTCCAACAACACGATTCACGATATCGCTCGTCGACTCAACGTTTCGTCGACGACGGTCTGGCGCGCCATCAATAATCAGCCGCGAATCAGCGAGGATACCCGCAAGCGTGTGATGGCGGAAGTTGATCGACTTGGTTACCAACCTTCGTTGGTTGCACAAAACCTGTCATGGGGACGGACTCATACGATCGGTGTTGTCGTGCCGACCATTAGCAACCCCGTTCACGCCGCGCTGGTACGGGCAGTTGAGCAGTCGGCGTTTGATCGCGACTACAGCATTACACTCTGCGATACCGACTTCAATCTCGATCGCCAGCAACGCTATCTCGACCAGCTCATCCGCCGACGTGTCGAAGGAGTGTTGCTAGTCCCCTACGCAACTGGCCCAGCCAACGACGATGTGGCCCACCTCAGTCTTCTTTTGAAAGCCGGTATTTCGGTCGTATGCATGCAGCAAAAGCTAACCAGCGATTGTGTCTCGCAAGTCCTCCCCGATAACTTTGGTGCGGCCCGCGATATGACCCGACATCTGATCTCGCTCGGACATCAACGCATTGCATTCGTTCACGCGGGGATCGCTCCCTGGCAGGTATCGATAAACGAACGCTTGACGGGTTACCTCACTGCGATGGAAGAAGCCGGCTATGCGATCGATCCGAAGGTGATCGTCGAAGTCGGTTCGTTTCAATCGGCCTTGAGTGACTCGGGCGAGTTCCATGAGGATCGAGTCAAGAAGCTTCTACGATCTGGTAACCGCCCGACAGCGATCTTCGCCCCGGTCGATGTATTGGCCATCAAGGTCATGTCGGTGGCTCACGGGCTCGGCATGCGAATCCCTGACGACGTCGCGATTGTCGGTTTCGACAACATTCAAATGTCTTCGTACACCGACCCCGCTTTGACGACCGTCCAACATCCCGCCAATGCAGTTGGTCGCAATGCAGCCGAGTTGCTTTTTCAACAACTCGCCGGTAACAGCGGATCGAGTGAACCAACGCTGGAACGTGTTCCGTGTGAACTTGTCATTCGACGCTCGTGCGGTGCGACTGGCGGTCTCCCACTTATGAAAAACGATTTGAACGCGATGCGAATAGGTTCCATTTTCACTTGTATTTTAATAGCCATGTTCTTCACGGCTTGCGGTGGCGTCCGCGCCGATGGTGATGATATCGACTTCGTTGGCGACGTACTCCCTATCCTCCAGACACATTGCTTCTCGTGTCACGGTGAAAAAGCGCAAGAAGGAGCCCTTCGGCTCGACGTTCGCGATGCGGCGATGCGTGGCGGCGATAGTGGTGAAGCGATCCTGGTCGGCAGGGGTGACGAAAGCTTGTTGGTCGAGCGGATCACCTCCAAAGATCCTAATCTTCGGATGCCTCAGGATGCGAAGCCTTTAGAACCCAATGAAATTGCGCAATTGAAGCGCTGGATCGATCGCGGGGCCGATTGGCCTGACTCGGTCGCGTTGCCCGCCGTTCATTGGTCGCTGAAACCGCTAACGAAGCCCGCTGTTCCAAATCTGGAGCCCAAGCCGAAAAACCCAATCGATGGATTCATCCGCGCGAAGCTGGCCGAGTCGAAACTTCAACCATCTGAAGCGGCCGATCGACGGACGCTTCTAAGAAGGATCTATTTTGACTTGATTGGCTTGCCACCGACGCCCGCAGAGTTCGCTTCGTTCATCAATGACTCTTCGGCGGACGCGTACGCAAATGTGGTCGATCGGCTGCTTGCGAGCCCTCTTTATGGCGAACGTTGGGCGCGGCATTGGATCGACGTCGCGCATTGGGCCGAGACACATGGCAACGATCAAGATCGCCCTCGCCCCAACGCGTGGCCCTATCGCGACTACCTTGTTGAGTCGTTCAACAATGATAAACCCTACGCCCGTTTTGTTGCGGAGCAAGTCGCCGGCGACGCCCTCTATCCCGATGACCCACAAGCGACGGTAGCGCTTGGGTTCCTCGCCAGCGGACCGTGGGACGAGAGCACGTTGATGAGCATTCAAGACGACACGGAAGATCGCAAGGTCGGACAAGTGCTCGATCGCGATGACATGGTTGCGACTGTCATGTCGACCTTCTGCAGCGTTACGGTCCATTGCGCAAGATGTCACAATCACAAGTTCGATCCGATTGCACAAACCGACTACTATGCATTGCAAGCGGTCTTTTCGGGCGTCGAAAGGACCGAGCGACCCTTCGACGCGTCGCCTGCAAACTACGCGAATCGTCAAAGGTTGTTGAAGGAAAAGCAATCGCTTCAAACTGCATCAGATGAATGGTTTTCCCAGCCGTCGCAGCAGGCACTTGCGGCTCAGATCGAAACCAAGTTTGTTGCGGAAGGCGACGCTTGGCGAGTCGTAGCTCCTGCTTCCTTTACTGCGGAGCACGGTTCCGTTGGAATTCCTCAGCCCGATGGCTCGTTGCTGATGGCGGGACCGCGACCCGAACAGGACACATACACCTATGTCTTCGAAGGGGATTTTCAAGGGATCACTGGAATCCAACTGGAAGTGCTAACCGATTCAAGCCTTCCTCAAAAAGGTCCTGGTCGACAGGACAACGGTAATTTGCACTTGTCGGAAGTCGCCATTGCATCGTCGTTGATCGATGGTTCCGAATCGACACCGCATGCGATTGCCCGTGCGGTTGCCGATTTCAATCAAGACCAGTGGGATATCAACAAGGCCATCGATGGAAAGCCCGAGACCGCCTGGGGGATCTATCCCGAAGTCAGCAAGGCTCACTCGGCGGTCTTCGTGCTCAGCGAAGCCATTCGCCGCCAAGGCAAGTCGCGAATCACACTTCAGCTAAAGCAGTTGCATGGCGGAGGGCATCTCATCGGCAGGCCGAGAATCTCGTTGACAGCGAGCGAGAACCCGGTTGTGTTGCAAGCCATCGCGTTTGATGTCTCAGCCGCGATCAACACGCCTCGCGCCGAACGCACAAAAGACCAAAATGTGCTGCTTGCGAAGTACTTTCTCACTTGGCAAGTCGATCGCGAATTTCTTTCGTTACCTTCGCCGATGTTTGTTTACGCGGCAGCCAACAAGGCGACTTCCAACGGCGTACCGATCTCACCGCCTGCCGAGCCACGGCGAGTCCACGTATTGCGACGCGGTGACATTCGCCAACCAATGGAGGAAGCAGCGCCAGGAACGCTTTCGTGCATCGACGGACTACCGTCGAGATTCACCGTCGAGGATCCAAAGGATGAAAGCCAGCGCCGTGCGGCATTGGCTCGATGGCTGTCCGATCAGCAAAACGTCTTGCTATGGCGATCGATCGTCAATCGAGTTTGGCACTACCATTTTGGACGCGGCATTGTCGATACTCCGAACGACCTTGGCAAAATGGGCGGCACCCCATCGCATCCGGAGCTGCTCGATTGGCTGGCAGTAGAGTTCCGCGACCAAGGCGGCTCGCTCAAATGGCTTCACAAGTTGATCGTCACGAGCGACGCTTATCGGCAGTCGTCGCAGAGTGATCCTGAACGAGCCCATGTCGACGGCGATAATCGATTGCTTTGGCGGATGAACGCAACGCGGCTTGATGCGGAAGCGATACGCGATACCGTGCTTGCGATCAGCGGCAAGCTCGACTTGGCGATGGGTGGACCATCGGTGAAACAGTTTATCGAGTCGCCCGGCATCCACGTGACGCCGGTCGTCGACTATCAAAACTTCGACATCGATTCCCCGTCACAGTATCGCCGATCGATCTATCGATTTTTGTTTCGTACCCTTCCTGATCCATTCATGTCGGCGATGGATTGCCCCGATGCGTCGCAATGGGCTCCGACGCGAAGCGAGTCCGTCACGGCTCTTCAGGCGCTCGCGATGCTCAATAACCGCTTCATTGTTCGGCAAAGCGAGCACACGGCCGCGCGGCTCTCGCAGTTGGCCAACGATCCAGCCGAGCAGATGCGATTGCTGTTCCAACTTTCGCTTGGTCGAGAGCCCGAGGCAGATGAGTCCCGGCGATGGCAAGACTATGCGAGTAAGCATGGCCTTCAAAACGCTTGCCGGATGATGTTCAACACCAACGAATTCCTCTTCGTAAGGTAACCTTCACAAGGCTAGGATTAATCCCATGAACGTACCTTATCGACACTCACGACGCGACATGCTGTCGAGCCTCGGTAGCGGCTTCGGCACGATCGCGCTGGCTCATTTGCTGGGCGAGTCCAATGCGAAGGCTTCTAGTCCACTCGTCGACACTCCTGCGCCCGACCTGAACGGAGGACTCCATCATCGCGCGAAGGTGAAGCGGGTTGTTCAGCTCTTCATGAACGGTGGTGCCAGTCCAGCCGATACGTTCGACTACAAACCGCGGCTTATTGAACTCAATGGCCAAGCTTTCGATCCTGGAGCCGGGATCAAAGTCGAATCGGTAACAGGCTCTCCAGGATTCAAGGTCCTCAAGAGTCCGTTCGAATTTAAGCAACATGGCGAATGTGGTAGGTGGGTCAGCAGTGTCTTCCCGCACATGGCGACCTGTGTCGACGACATGGCGTTTCTGATGTCGATGGTCTCCAAGACGAACGTCCATGGACCTGCCAGCTACATGCAGAACACAGGATTTGTGCTTCCCGGTTTTCCTTGCATGGGAGCATGGATGAGTTACGGGTTAGGCCGCATTTCGGATAATCTTCCCACTTTCGTCGTCATCCCCGATGCGCGTGGCCTTCCCTACAACAACCAGGGAAACTTTTCAGCCGCATTCTTGCCGGCTCGGCATCAGGGCACCATCATTCGACCCCACATGCCTAACCCGATCGAAGACTTGTTCGCACCATCCTCAGCCAGCTTTATCAATCACAACACAGAACGCGATGGCTTGGACCTTCTGGCCGCATCGAATATTGCCGATGAAGCAACGCATCAAGGCGATTCGCGATTGGAAGCGAGAATCGCTTCGTATGAGTTGGCAGCGAAGATGCAGTTGAGCGCTCCCGAGACGCTCGATATCTCGGGCGAGTCGGCAGAGACATTGAAGCTCTACGGAGTCGACGAGAAGCCGACTGATGGCTTCGGGCGCAATTGCTTGATCGCTCGACGAATGCTAGAACGCGGAGTGCGATTCGTACAGGTTTGGAGCGGTGCTGGTGGCCCAACCGCCAACTGGGATAACCATGGCGACATCAATACCGAGCTGCCGGTGATGGCCAACCAAACCGACAAGCCATGCGCGGCGCTGATTAAAGATTTGAAGGCGCGAGGTATGTTCGAAGACACGTTGATTATCTGGACGACGGAGTTTGGCCGCATGCCCTTCAGTCAGGGAACAGCCGGTCGCGATCACAACGGAGGAACCTTTGTCTCGTGGCTCGCTGGAGCTGGTATCAAAGGTGGTACCGCCTACGGTCAGAGCGACGAATGGGCCTGGAAGTCACTTGAACCCACTTGGTGCTATGACCTCCATGCGACCGTCCTGCACCTGATGGGTATCGACCATACGAAACTTACGTATCGCTTCAACGGTGCCAATCGACGACTGACCGATGTTCATGGTCACGTCATCGAACAAGTACTCGCGTGAAGCAGCGGAAATCCCGCAGTTAACATCGAAAAACAACCGGTTTGACCTCAGAAAAGCAGGGACGAAAACCTGACCAGGCGAAAATTAACGCAGGTAAAAAACTAATGATAATTGGTTGAATTTAATGAATCAGGGTTCGTTTTCTCGGTTCGTTTACTATCATCAAACGTTCGCCAACACGCCGAACTCGGATGTCCTGTCGATAATCACGTCACATGTCTTTTTGAAAGAGGAACGGATGCTACGACCGATGAGGCAACGAATTTCATGCGTGATGGCGATCTTGGTTCTGGCATGCCTGCCAACGGCGATCCATGCTGCGGAAGCGGACGCGATTGATTTCAATCGTGATGTCCGGCCGATCCTCTCCAACAACTGCTTCAAGTGCCACGGCCCCGATGAGGGTCTTCGCGAAGCGGGACTGCGCCTCGATACGTTTGAGGGTGCGACGACCGCAGCCGACTCGGGTGCGAAGGCGATCATTCCCGGCAATGCAACCGCCAGTGAAGTGATCTCGCGCATTCACGCCACCGATGATGAAGTCATCATGCCGCCACCGGGTAGCAACAAGCATCTTTCCGCCTCGCAAAAGACGCTGCTCGAAAAATGGATCGCGAGCGGGGCGAAGTATGAGCCGCACTGGGCTTTCATACCGCCAAAGAAAACGCCGCCGCCCGTTACTCAAGCCAATCCGATTGATGCGTTTGTCATCGAAAAGTTGGCGGCCGAGAAGATGACGCTGTCTCCCCCGGCAGATAAATACACGCTCTGCCGCAGGGTGTCGCTCGATCTGCTCGGCATTCCGCCCACGCCCCAACAAGCGGACGATTTCGTCAATGATCCGAGCCCGCAAGCGTACGAGAATCTCGTCGATCGCTTACTCGCATCGCCGCACTACGGAGAACGTTGGGCTCGCCGTTGGCTGGATCTCGCACGTTATGCCGACACAAACGGCTTCGAGAAAGACCGCGCACGCAGCATTTGGCCCTATCGCGATTGGGTCATTAACGCGATGAATGCGGACATGCCCTTCGACCAGTTCACCATCAAGCAACTGGCCGGCGATATGTTGCCCGGCGCGACGCAAGACGATCGCATCGCCACGGGGTTCCACCGCAACACAATGCTCAACGAAGAAGGGGGCATCGACCCGCAAGAGTATCGGTTCATGGCGTTGGTCGATCGCGTTGGCACGACCGGCACGACGTGGATGGGGCTGACCACCGGCTGCGCACAATGCCACACGCACAAGTACGATCCGCTTGTCCACCGCGAGTTCTACCAGTTGATGGCGTTCTTCAATCAGGCCGATGAACCGCCGTTTAGCGAGGTGGTGCAGGATCATATCGCCAAGCGACGGGCCGAGCTTGAAACGCTAATCGCTAAGCTCACCGCACAACTTCCGGATCGCTTCTTACCGCCCGTGCCGAGCGATTTCGCCGTGTTGAAACCGGTGGAGTTTGCTACCGAGCAGGGCACGATCCTTGCCCCGCAAGCCGACGATAGCCTGTTAGCAACCGGCATATCGCCGGAACGCGAAAACTACACGGTGTCGTTCCTGCTTCCTGCGGGCACGGCTAATGCCGTGCGATTAGAGGCGATGACCGATCCCGCACTGCCTGCGCAAGGTCCAGGGCGTGTGGCGCATGGTAATTTCGTCGTCAGCAAATTCGTGGTGACCATCAGCCCGATCGACGAGAGCGAACCTCCGCGGCAAGTGACGTTCGTGCGGGCCGAGGCTGACTTTTCGCAGCAAGATTATCCCGTTACGTCGCTGTTGGCCGAGAAACCGGTCAACGGTTGGGCGATTCACGATTCAACCAATCCCAAGTGGAACACCAACCGCACGGCTACGTTTTACGCCGCTGAGCCGTTTGGTTATGCGGGAGGGACGCGGATGACATTGCGCATCGAACAGCAATTTGGCACCCAACACACGTTGGGCAAGTTCCGCGTTTCGCTGAACAGACCACCGGCCATCCAGACAACGCCTGCAACGGGTCGCGAGGGTTTCGCGGCGAGTTTTGAAAAATGGTTCGCGGCCGAACATCCACTCTCCCACGATTGGACCGTACTTTCTCCAGCCCAATTGAACTCGAATCTCGCCACGCTCGATACGCTAGCCGATCAATCGGTGTTGGCTTCAGGAGATCAAACGAAGCGCGATGAGTACGACATTACCTATCGCACGCAAGGGAAACCCATTCGCGCGGTGCGCCTCGAAGTTCTAACCGATCCGTCGCTCCCTAATAACGGGCCGGGTCGCATTGCGTATGAAGGGCCGATCGGCGATTTCTACCTCTCGATGCTGCAGCTCACGACCGCCGCCGGGCCGGTCGCCTTCGGCCCCACGACGCATAGCTTTGCCGCCGGTGGAAACGTCGCCGCCGGGGCCGTGGACGACAATACGGAAACCGGTTGGAGCGTGGATGGCGGCCAGGGTAAGTCGCATCGGGCCGTATTCACACTACCAACGCCGTTGGTAGCCGACCAATTCACGCTGCGAATGATTTTTGAAAGGTACTACGCTGCGGCGATTGGTCGCTTCCGCTTGAGCGTGACCGCCGGCGAAGGGCCGTACACATTGGTGAACCGGCCAGCGGAAATAGAAGCGTTACTATACCGCGCGCGATCCGCGCTGTCGCGGGAAGATGTCGCCATGCTCGAACAGTATTACACATCGATTGTCGACGAACTAAAACCCGCGCGGGACGAAATCGCGGCATTGCGTACGCAATTGCCGGCCTATCCGACGTCGCTCACGATGGTTGAGCGGCGTCCGGATCGGCAACGCGAAACGCATCGTCATCATCGCGGTGAATACTTACAGCCCAAAGAAGTGGTTTCAGCCGGCATACCCGCGTTTTTGCCCGCACTACCCGCCGATGCCAAGCACGATCGACTGGCGTTTGCCCAATGGTTGGTTGATGGTAAGAATCCGCTGACGGCCCGCGTGGCGATCAATCGCCATTGGCAAGCGTTCTTTGGACGTGGTTTGGTTCGCACGACCGAGGACTTTGGCACGCAAGGCGATTTGCCGTCGCATCCCGAGTTGCTCGATTGGCTCGCGCGAGAATATGTCGATTGCGGCTGGAGCACCAAGCACATGCATCAGTTGATCGTGCTCAGCGACACGTATCGGCAGCAGTCGTTCGTGACGCCCGAGTTGCTTGATCGCGATCCGCAGAACAAGTTGCTCTCTCGCGCAGCCCGGTTTCGGTTAGAGGCCGAACTCGTGCGCGATGTCGCGCTCCATGCGGCCGGGTTGCTAAGCGAAAAAATCGGCGGGCCGAGCGTCTACCCGCCGCAACCCGCCAGCGTGACCGAGGCGAGCATCGTTAACTACGGTTGGCCCGTTAGCGGCGGCGAAGATCGTTATCGACGTGGCTTGTATACGTTCGTCAAACGGTCCGCCCCTTACGCCATGTTTAACTTGTTCGATGCTCCGTCGGGCGAAACGTGCATCAGCCGCCGTGAACGATCGAACAGTTCGTTACAAGCGCTGACGTTATTAAACGACGAAGTCTTTATCGAAACGGCGCGTGCACTTGCGCTCCAAGCCGTCGACTTGTCGCCACCGGACGCCGTCACCCACATCTACCGCCATCTGCTAACCGCCCCACCATCGCCGGAAACCCTGGCCCGCACCATCGCCTTTTACGACGTTCAACTAAAACGCTTAGCCACAAGCGAATTGGATGCGAAACAGATCGCCCCCAATGCGTCGCCAGAAAAACAACAAATCGCCGCCGCCTGGACGCTGGTCGCCCGGGCGCTACAAAATCTCGATGCCGTCGTCACTAAGGAGTAATCACCATGCACCCGATCCATCAACTCGCGCAAACGCGGCGGCACTTCTTTCAAGAATGCGGCGTCGGCGTCGGTAAGATCGCGTTGGCTTCGCTCATTGCGCAACAACTGCAACCCAGCACGCTCTTCGCATCGAACACCGCGCCGGTGAACCCACTTGCGCCGCGTGCGCCGCACTTTGCCGGTAAGGCGAAGGCGGTGATTCAGCTCTTCATGGCCGGGGCACCCAGCCAGCTCGAGCTATTCGACTACAAACCCAAACTCGCCGAAATGGCGGGCAAGCCGATTCCGCCATCGGTCATCGCCGGGCAACGTTACGCGTTCATCCGGTCCGATGCCGCCGTGCTGGGCCCGCAATTCAAATTCGCCAAGCATGGGCAAAGCGGTACCGAGTTGAGCGAAGCGTTGCCACACTTGGCCAACATTGCCGACGACATCGCCATTATCCGTGGCGTGCATACCGATCAGTTCAATCACGCCCCAGCCGAGATCTTTTTGCAAACCGGATCGAGCCAACCGGGCCGACCCAGCATGGGTGCTTGGGTCACCTACGGCCTGGGCTGTGAGACCAGCGATCTGCCCGCCTTCGTCGTGCTGGCGACGGGCGGCGGTGCGAGCGGCGGCGTGGCGAGTTGGAGCAGCGGCTTTCTTCCCACGCTGTACGCGGGAACCAAGTTCCGCGGCACCGGCGATCCGATTCTTAACGTCGGCAACCCGGCCGGTATCGACGCCCGTTCGCAGCGCGACACGCTCGATCTCGTCCGCGATCTCAACCAGCAACATTTGGCGGACGTTGGAGATCTCGAAATCACGACGCGTATTGCCGCGTATGAAATGGCGTATCGCTTGCAAACAAGCGCGCCCGAACTCATGGATTTAAAGACGGAGACCGAAGCGACCCTCGCCGCTTATGGTGCCAAGCCGGGTGATGGCAGCTTTGCCAGTAATTGCTTGCTCGCGCGACGGCTGGTCGAACGCGGCGTGCGGTTCGTCAGCGTGTATCACCATGGATGGGATGCGCATAGCGACGTTGCCGGCAACTGCCGCAATAATTGCGGCGTTACCGATCGCGCATCGTCAGCCCTGGTTGCCGATCTCAAGCAACGCAACTTACTCGATACCACGCTGGTCGTGTGGGGTGGCGAGTTCGGCCGCACACCAATGGTCGAAACCAACGTGGCGATCGGCCGCAGCCAAGGCCGCGACCATCATCCCACGGCATACAGCATGTGGATGGCCGGCGGCGGTGTGAAGCCCGGCATCACGCTGGGGCAAACCGACGAGCTGGGCTTCAACGTGGTCGAAGATGGCGTCCATACGCACGACTTGCAAGCCACGATTTTGCACCTGCTCGGCCTCGACCACACGCGTCTCACCTACCGCTACCAAGGCCGCGACTTCCGCCTGACTGACGTCCACGGCGAAGTCGTGCAAAAGCTGCTGGCGTAAGATCACAGCTCATCACATCACGCCAAAATAGCCGGAGGCCAACGGACTTCCGGGGAGTGGCATGCCCATAAATTTGCTTCGCTCGATTTCAATAGGGTCGACGGTTTCAAGTCACCGTTGTGTCGTTCAAGATGTTTCCATCATTGTGGTGCTTCCGAAGCGAAAAAATTCACCCAAACCCGAGTTTTCCTCACTTGAATGTATACCGTATCCGATATACACTTGAGTCGGAAAACCAGGAGCGTGCGGAGAATGGCCAAAGCGAAGAAGGTTGAGAATGACGAACCATCCCGGAAGCCGTTGGCTTGGCTGTACGGTGAGGTCAAGACACCGCCATTCACAGCCGAGGGACGACAGGAAGCCGGAATGCTTCTGCGAATGCTCCAGGAGGGCGAACGATTGAGCATGCCTCAAGCCGAACCCTTGCCCGATGTGGGGCCACGGTGCGGAGCGCTTCGAGTTCGAGATGCTCAGCATAACTGGCGGATCATGTATCGCATTGATACCGATGCGATCCTGGTCTTGGAGGTCTACTCGAAAAAGACACGAAAGATTCCGGATGAAGTCATCGAAAGGTGTCAGCAACGATTGAATCAATACGATGCGGTAGTTAAGGCAGCGAAGAAAAAGTAACCTCGAACGGAAGACAAGTTTATGGATGCCACCAAACGTAAGGCGATTGAAGCGGCTGGCTGGAAAGTCGGTGATGCCGCAGACTTTTTGGCAATGACCGCAGAAGAGCGGCAATTGCTCGATGCACGCGTCGAACTGGCTCGGGCGATTCGCTTGCAGCGCGAAGCTGTCCATATGTCTCAGAAACAGCTTGGTGAAAAACTGAAAACCAGCCAGCCCCGTGTTGCCAAGATCGAACGAGCAGCATCGGACGTTTCGCTCGATCAATTGGTTCGCGCCCTGACGGCAGCGGGAGGCACGATCGTGGTTCGATCGGCGACGGGAAAAGCTGCGAAGGGCAAGCGGGCAACATCCAAGCCAGGCCTCGTCGTATTGGAAGTGGCGGGTTCGAAGTAGAGCATGCTCCTTCTCGCCACATCGTAGTAAACTGCATGTAGGCCCTGTAAGTATTTTTGTGTCAGTAGTCATTTCAATATTCGTAGGTTGTGGCCGTGATTTCACTCGTTGATTTCCAAACTTTCCTGATCAATCCTGGTGTCCACGCCCGGCGCCTTTTCGCGGTTGGGATCGCGACCGTTCTGCTGGGAACTGCTGCCGACTCTCGGGCCCAAACCTTGGAAGAGCGACTCGCGCAAGAGACCCACGCGTCGCTCGCCGCCGACGCGCGGAGTCAGGGCGATTCGGTCCGTGGCGCCGCGATTTTTTATGCGCGAGCGTTAGCCTGCTCGACTTGCCACAGCGTCGGCGATCGGATTGGCGCGATCGGCCCCGACTTGGCCAATCTCGACGCCAAGACGTCGGATGAGTCTCTCGTCGAGTCGCTGCTAAATCCGTCGAAGGTGATCGCGCCGCTCTATGCGACGGTGTTGATTGCAACGCACGACGGACTGCTGATTAACGGTCTTCCCGTGGAAGAGAACGACGAGCGGCTTGTGATCCGCGACTCCGCGCAACCGGACAAACTGACTGTCGTTCGCAAGTCGGAAATTGCGGAGCGCAAGCAAAAAGACCAATCGATCATGCCGGTCGGGCAGATCAATCAGTTGACAGATCGGCGGCAGTTTCTCGACCTCGTCCGCTATCTCATCGACCTCCGCGACGGGGGGCCCTCGCGGGCTCGTGAACTACAACCTCCGCCCAGTTCGTTGGAAGTGCCGGACCGCCCGCTACCGTGGCAACCGGTGGTGCAGCGCGGCGAAGTGGAGGTGGACGGCGATGCGAAGTATCCGCATGCCGTCGCGCTGGGATTCGCAGGCGGCACGGTGCTCTTCGACGCCGATCGTTTGGGCGTTGCAGCTTGGTGGCGTGACGGCTTCGTCAAACCGAAACCGCAGAACTACTTCGGGCTATGGTGGAATCGCGACGGCACTTTGTTGGAACAGCACAAGCTTGTGCCACAAGTGATAACCTTCCAACTCCCTGAGCAATCGAGCCCGCAACCGTTCGAACCGGCAGCGGTCAGCGACCCCAATACCGGCACGCGTTTCGACGGCTATCAAATCGGCAAAGCGGCGGTGCGATTGCACTACCGGCTCTTGGTGGGCGAGCGACGCATCATCGTGACTGAAGATGTCCGCGCGGAACTCCGGCCTGAGTGGCAGGGCTATGCGCGCGAACTTCGCTTCAGCGGCCTGCCGCCGGGTGCACGCGTTGCGATGGCTTTGCCGGTGAACGCCGAATTTGACTGCTATGACGAGCGCGGCGGGAAAGTCGCGAAGAAGGACGACGTTCGCCATGCTCCGCTGCTTGGTTTCAAAGCTGACGACAAGAACTGCGTCGTTCGCGTCCCCGGCGCTACGGGACCAATGTGGCAGGTGGGTCAGGCTGCCAACCAATTCGAATGCAGACTTCTCTCCGCTCCAGCAGTGGAAGAAGAACCTGTCGTGCTGCGAGTTGACCAATGGAAATATCTCGGCGCGAATCCCCAACCGACCACTGCCGAACTCGCCGCACTGGCACAAAAGCCGCCGGTTCTCGACGATAAGTTCGATCTGCCGATAAGCCCGACGCAACATCCGCAAGAGCTTGCCACCGGCGGTATTTCTGCGGGCGTGACCGCGCTCCGACCGGGTGTAAGTCCGCAAGAGAATGTCGATGATTTCCCCGAGGTGACGGGCCGCTTCTTGCGATTCGTCGTGACTCGAACAAACGACAACTCGGCACCGGGTTTAGACGAACTCGAAATCTATGGACCTGGATCGAAGAATAATTTAGCGCTGGCCGGCAAGGCGTCGGCCTCCGGTGTAATTTCTGGTTACCCGATTCATCAGATACTGCATTTAAATGACGGCAAACTCGGCAACGACCACAGTTGGATCAGCTCCGAAGGCGGCGGCGGTTGGGCCGAGGTCGAGTTTCCGCAATCAGTGACGATGAACCGGATAATTTGGGCCCGCGACCGCACCGGCGTTTGCCGCGATCGGCTGGCAGTCGCATATCGCATTGAAGTCTCCGATGACGGCAAAACATGGAAAAAAGCGGGCGACGAAGCGGGCCGCGGGGCAGCGGATAGCGTTGTCGGCGTTGTTCGCAAGGATGCGGCACCGGGCTACTTACTGGAGTCGATCCCATTGCCGTTTCCGACTTGCCGACCTTCTGATATCGCGTTCCGCGAAGATGGGACGATGTTTGTCATCGCGATGACAGAAGGGCAAGTTTGGCAGGCACGTGTTCCTCCACCCGACCAACCCGAGCGAGTTCAATGGCAGCGATATGCGTCGGGGCTCTACCATCCGATCGGCTTAGCTGTCGTCGATGGTAGATTGTTTGTCGCGCAGAAGACGGAAATCACCGAGCTCATCGATCGCGATGGCGACGGCTGCGTCGATCACTATCGCACGGCTGCGACGGGCTGGGGACTCTCGACCGGGTGGCACGAATACTGTTTCGGGCTGGCAGTCGATCCTGAGAAGAATCTTTGGTTCGCACTCAACACCGGATATTTCTGGACCAATCCGGGATACGTGAATCCGGGCCGTTGGCGCGGGTCCGTCCTTCGCGTGGCCCACAGCGACGAGCAGCTCGAAGTCATGGCCACCGGCTGTCGAGTGCCCAACGGCGTCGCCCGCGGTCCGGAAGGAAATATCTTCTTCACTGACAACCAAGGCGATTGGATTCAAGCCTGTAAGCTCGCCCACGTCGTCCCGAAGCGTTTCTACGGCCATCCGGAAACGAAAGAAGATGCGCTGCCACAAGGATCGTATCCCGATGGTCGCAGCGCGGTCTGGCTGCCCTACGATCGCTCGCGGAGCACGTCAGGGCCGGTGCATGATTCGACTCACGGTCGCTTCGGTCCCTTCGTCGACCAGATGTTTGTCGGCGACGTGGGCTATGGTGCCAATGCGGGACTGATGCGAATCTCGCTCGAAAAAGTAAAGGGCGAGTATCAAGGCGCTTGTTTCCGGTTCGTTGACGGGCAGCCGTCAGGCTGTGAGCGGATGAAGTTCGGTCCCGACGATCAACTCTACATGGCCTCGCTCTCGACCGGCCTGACGCGGATGAAGTTCGACGGCCGAACGCCGGCCGCGCTGCAATCGGTTCGTATTCGCCCACGCGGCGCAGGCTTCGTCGTGCAACTCACGCAACCGCTCGCCGATGACGCGAATCTCGCCCCAGAACAATTCAAGGTCCGCCGCTACCACTATCTCTACACCGGTCAGTACGGGTCGCCGGAGGATGGGCAAACGAACATTTTGGTCGACAAAGTGGAGCTCTCCTTCGATCGAAAAGAGCTCACGCTGACTTTCCCCGTTGAGACTTATCCGATCGGCATGGTTTATGCCATCAGCATCGACGACTTAAAATTCGTCAGCGGCGACCGGCTCCTTCAAAATGAAGCCTGGTATACCGTCCACCAGATCCCGGACTAGAAATGGTAGGTTGCTCCGCAGCTCGACGCCAAGTCGTGGAGCGACTCGGCCACAGAGGGTTTCAGGAGCCGCTGCGATCTTGACGACGGTCTGATTGTCAGATAATCTAAATGACCCAAGGTCAATCCTCACCCATGAGAAAGCGAGCTTTGCCGTGCAAACTCTGCGTCGTCCCAAAGTTCGCGATCAGGCTGCCGAGCAAATCAAGCAGCACATCATCGACAATAAGCTCGCGTCCGGTGATCGGCTCCCGACAGAGAACCAACTCGCAGAGACGTTCGGCATTAGCCGTCTCAGCCTGCGTGAGGCGACGAAGGCGCTGGAGTTTCTGGGAATCGTGGAATCGAAGACCGGAGTCGGACTGACGGTTGGCCGCATCGACATGGAGCGTGTCACGCAGCATCTCGGATTTCATGCCGGCTTGCTCGATGTCGATCCGCAGCAGCTCATCGACAGCCGCGTCATTTTGGAGACCGGCGTCTTGCCGCGCGTGGCCCGCAACATGGCGAAGGACAAGGCGATCGAGCCGCGACTGCGAGCGATGGTCGAAAAGTTTCGAGCCGCCCGTGACCTGAATAGTTGGATTGATCTCGATATTCAATTCCATCACTCGCTGCTGGAGGCCAGCGGACTCAAGCCGTTGGTGGCCTTTGGCGATTTGTTGCGAGTTTTCTTCCATTGCTTCCGCGAGAGCGTGAAGAAGGCGGAGTGGAAAGCAGGGGTCGAGAGCCACAGGAAGCTCGTCGATTTTCTGGCTGCGGGAGACGTGGCGGCGGCGACTGCCGAACTGCGCAAGCACATCGAAAGCCACAAGGAGAGAATCTGATGGTCCATAGAATTCACGTGTTGACCCTCTGGATCGGCCTGATCGCGAACGGCCTGATCGCGAACGTCTTGATCGCTGCGGATGAACCCGCTGCGAATGTGAAGTCTACCGCGGATCGAGACTATTTCGAGAAGCAGGTGCGGCCACTGCTCGTGAAGACCTGCGGGAATTGCCATGGGGAGATGCCCAAGGACAATGATCTCGATCTCACGAGCTTCGGTACCGCCCAGGCGATCCTCGCTCGGCCCAAAGTGCTCAGTGACGTTGCCGAGCGGGTGCGTGGGGGCGACATGCCGCCGAAGGATGCGCCGCAGCTCAGCCAGGCCGAGCGGGAACAACTGCTGGGCTGGATCACGGCGGCGCTCGACGCGGAGGCGGCCGCACGGGCCGGCGACCCAGGGCCGGTCACGCTGCGCCGGCTGAGCAACACGGAGTACGACAATTCGATCCGCGATCTCACCGGCGTCGATATGCGGCCGACCCAGGCCCGCGAGTTCCCTGTCGACAGCGTCGGCGGCGAAGGCTTCGCGAACGTCGGGGATGCGATGCCGGTGACTCCGGGCTTGGTCGAGCGCTACCACCAGACTGCCCGCGACGTCGCGACGCGGGTCGTGCTGCTGCCTGATGGCTTCCGCTTCTCGCCCTCTCCGGACCGCCCGACTTGGTCCGATGAGGTGCTCAACTCGCTCCGCAGCTTTCATGCCCGCCACGCCGGGCCGAGCGGAGAGCCGCCGCTAGCGGCACACCTCGCGGCGACCATGAAGCACCGCGACAGACTCACCAGTGGTGGCCCAGCCGCCATCGCCGAGGTCGCCGCCGAGGAAAAACTCAACGCCACGTATCTGGCAGCGCTCTGGGTCGGGCTGAGCGGCAAGTCGGCCTCACCAGCGGAAGTCGATGCCCTGACGAAGGAGTGGCAGGAGAAAGCCGCACAGATTGAAGCCGAGAATCAACGACGGCAGACGGCTCTCCAATTGGCCAAGCAGAAGATCGAGTCCCAGTGGGCCTCGTCGAAACGTCTCCTCGTGGAGTCCAAGGTTGCAGAAGGGGGTTCAGTTCCCTTCGAACGCAAAGTCTCGGTTCAACGCGGCGAGCTGCTCCTCTTGACCGTGCTTCCCAACGAAAATCACGGGGCCGACAGCACGCTCATCGAATGGACGATCCGAGAGACAACCGGCGAGCAGCGAACCTGGAGCGTCGCCGATCTGGTTCCCAATCTGCTGAAGGGGAACCCTTGGCCGGACAAGCACGAGGCCCGCTGGAGCTTCCTGGAAACGACATCCACTCCAACGTTCCTCACCGAGCGGCGCGACAGCAACGCGGGGCAGCCCGAACTGAAATCGTGGAGCCTCGGTTCCGAACCCTCGGCCTTTGTGAACTCGGCTGCGGAACCAGTCAACGTCTGGACGACATTGCCCGCGCGATCGTTCTTCGTGCATCCCGGACAGAAACGACCGGTGGCAGTCGCCTGGACGAGTCCGATCGCGGGCGAGTTGGTGGTCGCGGGCCGCGTCGCTGACGTCCATCCTGCCGGTCTCGACGGGGTCTCGTTCGAGCTGTCGCATCTCGCAGCTCCGGACGACTTGGGGCAGGCACTGGCTGATCTGGGCAACGTGCCCACGAGTCTGCCGGACGTTGGTCTGCCTCCCGACATGCTCGCCCTCGTGCGAGAAAAATGGCGCGCGGCCACCACGGATCCGGCGCCGGTCCTGGCGGCGATCAAGGCCATACAGGATCAGTTGTTCCAAAGCAACTACGGGAAGAATGCGGCACTCGCGGTCGGCAACGGCTTTCCCGCATGGGAGGACCTGCGTCGCGTGGTCGCCCGCGAGCGGGTCCAAGGGGCCGCTCGTAAGCCGCTCTTCCGCATGGTCGCATTGCCAGCCCAGCCCGACACGTTCGTGGTCTGGGACCGGTTGCGACTGGAAGGTGGTGACGGGCCGCCGCTGGTATTTGCGGAGCATCCAGAACTGGGCGCGGCCGTCGAGCAAGCGTCCGGACTCAAATTCGGCCAGCACCCGCAGGGGCGGTCAGTGCCCAAGTCCGCCCTGGTCACGGCTGCCGGTGCCGAGGTTCTCATCGATCTGAATAAACTGCCGGCGGAGTTGCAGAAAGCGCTCACGTTGCCTCGGTTCCTCCGCGCCGATGTGAGCCTGGATGAAGGCAGTCCAGAAACAGCCACCGTCCAGGCTTTCCTCATCGCTGCCACGGGCGGCGGCGGCAACCTGGCCGAGCCGGTCGCCAAAGCGACGCCGGGCGAACCGGCGGTCGCTCAGATCGTCCATCCGCGAGTCGCCGCCGAACGGGCTCGGCCGGCTGCGGAGTTTCGCGCGTTGTTTCCTCCTGCGGTCCTGTTCCAACCGATCATCCCCCGTGACGCCCAGGGGAGCGTGTTCTTGTACCGCCGCGAGGACGAGCCGTTGCGTCGGCTCCTGCTCGATGACGCGGGCCGGGCGGAGATCGACCGGCTATGGAGCGAACTGGAGTTTGTGAGCGAGCAAGCTCTCGCCACCCCGCTCGCGTATGAGGGACTCGTGCAGTATTACCGCAAGCCGAACGACGGCGCGCGGATCATGTTCTTCTACATCCAGGAGTTCGATGAACAGATCAAACGGGAGGAGAAGTCCTTCCGCACGGCCCAGGTCGCTGCGGAACCGGGGCACCTGGAGGCGCTGCTCGCCTTCGCCGCCCGGGCCTGGCGCCGGTCTCTCGCCGACGACGAACGCCAGGCCATGCTCGCGTCCTACCACGCGGATCGTAAAGACGGCAACCAGCACGATCCGGCTTTCCGCTCGGTGCTCGCTCGCGTCCTCTCGTCGCCGTGGTTTCTGTATCGGGTCGAACAACCGGCGCCCGGGCCGGGCTGGCAACCTGTATCAGGTGAGGAATTGGCGACGCGGCTGAGTTTCCTGATGTGGGACTCGATCCCCGACGACGAACTGCGGGCGAATGCGGCGCTGCTCCACGAGCCCGCGGTCATGGAGCAGCAGTTGCGCCGCATGCTGAAGGACGGGCGAATGCGTGGGATGGCCGAGGAGTTCGGTGCCCGCTGGCTGGGCGTGCGGGACTTCGTCGCCAACCACGGTCGGAGCCTGAAGCATTTTCCAGAGTTCACGCCGGCGGTGCGCGACGCACTGGCCGAAGAGCCGGTGCGATTCTTCGAGGATCTACTAATAAACGACCGTCCAGTCGCGGACGTGATCGCGGCCGACGCGACGATCCTCAACGACGTGCTCGCCAAGCACTACGGCATCCCCGACGTGTCGGGTCCGGAGTGGCGCCGCGTGGAGAAGGTGTCTGCTTACAATCGCGGCGGGCTGCTCGGCTTCGGCGCGGTGCTCGCCAAGCAATCGGCGGCCGCTCGCACCAGCCCCGTCAAACGCGGAGCGTGGGTGGTTCAGGTGCTCGGCGAGCGGCTGCCCAAGACGCCGCCCGGCGTGCCGCCGCTGCCCGAGTCGCCTCCGCCCGGGCTCAGCGTGCGCGAGATCACCGAACGTCATCGCCAGGATGCAGCTTGTGCCAGCTGTCACGTCCACATCGATCCGTACGGCATGACGCTCGAAGGCTTCGACGCCCTCGGTCGGCTGCGACCCGCTCAAGAATTGAAGCCTAGCGATGCCAGGGCGACCACGCGTGATGGCACCGAGATCGATGGCTTCGTCGGCTTGCGTGACTACCTCGCTGGCCCACGGCGCGAGGACCTGCTGCGGGCGTTCGCTCACAAGCTGACGGGTTACGCCCTGGGCCGCGCCGTGCAGTTGTCCGACCGGAAGCTGGTCGACGAATTGACCAAGACGATGACCGCCGGCGGCCGCTGGTCGGACGCCTTACTCGTGATTGTCCGCAGCGAGCAGTTTCGCTGCATTCGTCCAGTGGCCCCCACATCCCCCTGACCCGTTAGGAATCGCGATAGTCGTGGTTTGCTCCGCAAACCAACGTTGGTTCGCGGAGCGAACCACGACTATCGCCCACAACCCCCACAGGAACATTCCCATGCCCACCCCATCCGCTTCGACCTTCTCGCGACGCACGCTGCTGCGTGGCCTCGGCGTGTCAATGGCCCTGCCCTGGCTCGAATCGCTGCCGTTCGCCGCGGCTGCCGCAACGAGCGAGGCCGATCAGCCGCCGACCCGCACGCTCGTCACCTTCACCGGCATGGGTTTCCACTCGGATCACTGGTGGGCCAAGGGCGAGGGAACTGGCATGGAACTCGGGCCGTGCCTGAAGCCGCTCGAGCCCTGGAAGCAGCGACTGGTCTTCCTTCGCGGTTTGTGGAATGAGCAGGCAAACAACGGCGTGATCCACTGCATGCAGACGGGGAACATGCTCAGCGGCGCGACGATGTCGAAGACGGAGGTCCGCACGGGCGTCAGTTTCGACCAGTTGATGGCGCGGCGGATCGGCGATCGCACCCGAATCCCGTCGCTGGTGCTGGGCTGCGAGGATGCGATCCCCGGACTCCAGGACGGGCATCCTTTGCTTTACAGCTCGCACATCTCCTGGAGTTCGCAGGTGTCGCCGACCTGGACCGAGACGCGGCCGGCGCTGGCCTTCGACCAGCTCTTCCGCACCGACCGCAACCGCGGCGACCGCCGCGTCGTCGATGCCGTGCTCGAAGACGCCCAGTCACTGCGCCAGCGGCTCTCCCTCTCGGACCGTCAGCGGTTCGAGGAGTATCTCGGCAGCGTTCACGAGATCGAAGGTCGTATCAAGCGAGCCGACAAGGAACGCGATGCCAACGGCTGGAAGCCGACCCTGACCGCCCCCGATCGCCCGCGACCAGCCGACGGGATTCCCGCCGAAATCCCGGATTATTGGCGGCTGATGAACGACATCGTGCTGCTCGCCTTCCGCACCGACTCCACGCGGATCGCGAGCCTCAAGTATTGCAACGACGGCTCGACCCTCACGCACGCACACGTCGGAGCCAAGGATCAGCATCACCAGATGGCCCACACTCAGCCGCCAGACCTCGTCGCGGTCAACCAGTTCTTCACGTCCCAACTCGCCTACCTCTGCGAGCGCATGGCGGAAGTCCAAGAAGGCGACCGCACGTTGCTCGACAACACCGCCATCATGCACTGTTCAAGTATGCTGCACGGCAACCACGACGCCAGGCAGTTGCCGATCATCTTGCTTGGCGGGGCGGGCGGCAAGCTTCGCGGCGGCCGCGCGCTCGACTACCTGAATGTTCCCAACCGGCGCATGTGCAGCCTGTTCCTCAGCCTCATGGACTGGGGCGGGCTGGAACTCGACGGCTTCGGCGACTCGAAGGAGCGGCTGACGGACCTCTAAAACCGCACTTCCGAGAGCGGCGTCGAACACGCGAAGGTCGTCAAGGAGATATTGTCATGAGCCAGGTCAAAGCAAAGTGTGGAACTCACAAAACGTACGCCGGACTTCCAGTCCGTCGATGGTCGACGGACTGGAAGTCCGGCGTACTGGGGCTGTCGCTGCTTGCGTGGCTCTATGGAACAAGCGTTACACATGCCGACGAGCCGCGCGATGCGGCGTCGCAGAGTTCCTTCTTTGAAACGAAGATTCGACCGCTGCTCGTCAAGCGTTGCTACGAGTGTCATGGCGAAGAGGTGGCCGAGGGCCAGTTGCGGCTGGATACAAGGCAGGGTTGGGAGCGGGGCGGGGAACGAGGTCCGGCGATCGTGCCGGGGGATTCGTCAGCGAGTCTGTTGATCCGTGCGGTCTCTCACCGCGACGACAAGTTGCAGATGCCGCCCAAAGACTCCGGCGAGAAACTCAGTGAGGTCGAGATTGACGACCTCACTACCTGGATTCGGCAAGGGGCTTTTGATCCGCGAGTCGGCGGAAAGGTCGTCACGAACATCGAGAAGGCAGCCGCTCAGCATTGGGCGTTCCAGCCGATCATCGCACCGACCGTCGAAGCGGGGGCACATCCGATTGACGCCCTCATCGACCGCAGACTCCATGAACAAAAGTTTGTGCCGACCGAACCGGCTGATCCGCGAACGCTCATTCGGCGTTTGACAGCAATCGGCACGACGTGATCGATGATCAGATTGATGTGGTCGGTCGCGGGTTCCTCGGCCTGTCGCTCGCGTGTGCGAGGTGTCATGACCACAAGTACGATCCTGTACCGACCGCCGACTACTACTCTCTGTATGGAGTCTTCGCGAGCAGTGTTGAGCCGTATGACCGACCTCGCATCGGAGCGATCACCGAACCCGGCCACGCCTTCGAGCAAGAGTTCACGGCAAAGCTCAAGGAGATCACTGACCAGCAGCAAGCTCACTACGAGGAGACGCTGAAGACAGTTCGCGAACGGACGGTGGATTACCTGGTCCAGGTGGCGACGACCGAGCCGGATGTCAGCGAGACGGCGATCTTCTTTTTCTCCCTGTTCCCTGAGCAGTTGCGACCGCAGATCACAAAACGCTGGCGGCAACTCATTGCCCGGCGGGCGTTTCCCGACGATCCGATCTTCGGTCCGTGGTACGACTTGATGCGAGACCAAGCGATCAAGCCGGAAGTCTGGAAAGCACGCGGTATCGATCAACGCGTCATCGACGGTCTCGTCGCTGCGAAGCCGAGTGACAAGACTTGCATTGCGAAAGCATACGGCTCGATCATTTTCGAAGCCTGGAAGGCGGGAGCGAGTGAGACAGACCCGCTCGCGAGTTTGCTGATCGCTCGCGATGGCCCGATTTGGTTCCCGCCGCGCGATGTCGCTTCCTATTTGTCGCGAACACCAGGCGATGCTTATCGAGGTTTGCTCGGGCAGTTGGATGCGATCTCGGTGAAGCATCAAGACGCCGCGCCACGAGCGATGGTCGTGCATGATGCGGAAGTGCTGTGCGATCCGGTGATTTTCCAACGTGGCGATCCGAGCGCCCGAGGTAACCCGGTGCCGCGTCGCTTCATTGAGGTACTCGATGCCCCCGAGCGACCGGCCTTTACGCACGGTGGCGGACGGTTGGACCTGGCGAATGCGATCGCGTCGCCGAAGAACCCGCTGACAGCTCGCGTGTGGGTCAATCGCGTGTGGATGCACCACTTCGGCGAGCCACTCGTCGAGACGCCCAGCGACTTCGGCTTACAGGCGAAGCAGCCGGTGCAACTGGAGTTGCTCGACTTCCTGGCGAGCGACTTCATCGAGCATGGTTGGCGCACGAAGAGACTGCACGAATTGATTCTCACTTCGCGGGCGTACCAACGATCTTCGCGATTGCCGGATCAGGAGCCGTTCACGACTCAGCATCGCACGGACACGAACAACTCGCTGTTGTGGCGTGCGAATCGGCAGCGTCTCGACCTCGAGCAGATGCGTGACACACTCCTGGCGATCAGCGGGGAACTCGACGAAACGATGTTTGGTCGACCGACCGGAATCGCCGCAGACGCGAATCGCCGCCGTACGATCTATGCGTTCGTCGAACGACAGAACATTCCTGCGATGGTGCAGACCTTCGACTTCGCGAATGCGGACACAAGCACTCCGCGTCGCAACCTGACGACGGTCCCACAGCAGGCCCTGTTCGCGCTGAACTCGCCCTTCATGCTGGCCCGTTGCGACACCCTCGTGAAACGTACGGCGGGGATCGAACCGTCTCTGCGAGTCCCACGATTGTTCGCTCTCGTGCTGGGGCGAGAGCCCACCGCATCCGAGCGAGACGTATGTGAGCAGTTCCTTGCTGCAGGTTCGATTGAGCAACTGGCACAAGTGCTGCTGATGAGCAATGAACTGATGTTTTTGGATTGACATAACGACGTGATGGACATGAATTTTACTTGCAGGAGAGACCCATGAATCTGCTTCCTATCGAAACTTCGCGTCGCGAGCTGCTGCGTACCATGGGCACCGGTCTCGGATGGTTGGCGTTGCCCGCCCTGCTACATGCCGCCCCCACGGGCGAGATGGCGAATGCCAACCCCTTGACTCCCCGGCCAGCACACTTCACCCCGCGAGCCCGGCATATCATTCACATCTACCTGAATGGCGGTCCCTCGCAGGTGGACACCTGGGACCCGAAGCCTGAATTGACGAAATGGGGCGGCAAGAAGTTGCCGGTCGGGAACTTGACGACCGAGCGAGAGACGGGAGTGGCACTCGCCTCGCCATTCAAATTCGAGCAATACGGCGACAGCGGCTTTTGGTGCAGCGAGGTCTTTCGGCAGACCGCGAGCCAGCATGCAGACAAGCTGTGTGTCATCAAGTCGGTCTATGCCAATACGCCCAATCATGAGCAGAGCATGCGTCTCATGAACACGGGTGACGAGCGGCTCTCGCGCCCGAGCTATGGCTCCTGGTTGACCTACGGGCTTGGCTGCGAGAATCAGAATCTCCCCGGCTTCGTGACGATGTGTCCCGGCCTGCCCGTGGCGGACTCCTCGAACTGGCGTAGTGCGTTCCTGCCCGGCATCTATCAGGGCACTTACATCGATACACGCAAGACGAATATCACTGAGCTGATCTCGAACATTCAGAGCCCGCGCACTCCCCAAACCGATCAGCGACGTCAACTCGACTTGCTGGCGAGCCTCAATCGAGAGCATCAAGCGACTCGCCGCGAGGATCCGAATCTCGAAGCACGGATTCAATCGTTCGAACTGGCCTATCGCATGCAGATGGAGGCGACCGATGCACTCGACATCTCGCAAGAAACCAAGGCGACTCAAGACCTCTACAGATCCGAGACGCTTCACGGTCGGCAACTGCTCATCGCGCGGCGATTGATCGAACGCGGTGTGCGGGTGGTCCAGTGCTATCACGGCGACGTGCAGCCTTGGGACTCACACAACAATCTGGAAGCCGAGCACCGCAGGCTCGGCAACGAGATCGACGGCCCGATCGCCGCTCTGCTCACCGATCTCACTCAGCGCGGCTTACTCGATGAGACGCTCATCATCTGCGGCGGTGAGTTTGGTCGGACGCCAGCCGTCGAAATCCCCATCGGTGGTGGTAACCCCACGGGCCGCGACCACAACCATCACGGCTTCACCATGTGGCTTGCGGGCGGCGGTGTCAAAGGTGGTCTCGCATACGGCTCAACCGACGAGTTCGGTTACCGGGCCGTCGAGAACCGCGTTCACGTGCATGACATTCACGCCACGATGCTGCACCTGATGGGCTTCGATCACCGCAAGCTGAGCTACCGCCACGCGGGACTCGACTTCCGTCTGACGGGTATCGAAGAGGCCCATGTCGTGAAGGACATCGTGGCCTGAGACTTGTGTCCGAGATACACCGCAACTCGGCCACGCGACCAACCCACTGCCAAAGTCAACACAGGAGATGCCCGTTGAAGACTTACCTCGCCATTTTCGTCGTGATTGCGTTCTGCAACTCAGCACTTGCAGAGATCAAAACGGAAACGATCAACACTCCCATGCGGGACGGCGTCCAGCTGGCCACGGACGTTTATCGTGACGACGCGGTCGCGCAGGCCGCGGTCATTCTGACGCGTACGCCTTATGACCGCACGAGTCAGAAGGCGAACGCTCTGCGATATGTCGCCGCCGGTTATGTCGTGGTGATTCAAGATTGTCGCGGCGGCGGCTCAGTCGTTCCAGACCATCACCTCCGAAACTCCGCTGCGGGATTGGCCTTGGTGGGTGAAGACGATGCGTACCTTGGAACTTTTCACGGGGTCAAAGCGGGCGGCGTTCCATTGGCTGCCGAGGGGTTGCTCGGGAGTCTTCTTCACGTTGCTGACCTCTTGCCATTCGCTGCCGGTCCACTGTTGGATGGCGTAGGACTCCGGCGGTTGCACTCCGCCGCGGTCGTCGTAGATCGCCAGTTCGACGCGGCGGAATTCGACTTCTTGTCCGAAGTCGATCTCCAGCCAATCGGTGAGCGACTTCGATTCGTAGCTGGTCCAGCGATTCATGGGGGTCGGCAGGAAGACCGTCTTGCCATCAATCGCGCTGCGAGGCTGGCCGCCGAAGCGATCGCTGAAGGACGCGGTGGCCTTGGGGAATCCTTCGGGCTGGGGGTTGTAGGCCAGGTTGCCTGCGGGGGGCGGGACGGGTTCGAGCGGCAAGGTCGCAACGCCCCAGGCTTCGATCTCGGTGAGGCCGGACTTGCCTTTGCCGCGGTGATGCAGCGTGGCTCGCAGCTTGGTCGTCTCGATGGATGACAGTCGCATGACAGCCGGACGATGACCGACCGGTTCACGAAGCGATGCCACGTCCATTCCGATCGGTTGCCAAGTGTCGTTGACCCACGCCTCCAGATCGATTCGTTGCGGCGCGAGAATGGTCGAGCCTGCTTGGCCTTCGTCGTCGAGCACCAGCAACTTAACGGTGTCGATACGGCGCAGCGTGCCGAACTCCAGCAGCAGGGAATCTCGATCGTTCGGCGAACCTTCGCAGGTCCAGCGATTGGGCGGGTGTTGCAGATACCAGTAGTTGCCGTCGTTGAGTTTGCTGATCGACGTCTTCGGTGACGAGTACGACGCTGTCAGTCGCGGGTAATAGGTGCCGTCGTTGTTCACGGCGAAGTTGACGGATTTGACTCGCTCATCGCGATCAACCGTCACGGCGGACAAGGGGGCTCCGTGCTTGATCGCGAGTCGTTCGAGCTTGTCCGACTGGCCCGCCTCATGGCCATCGACCAGCACGCGCAGCCCGGCTCCGAGCTTGTAGCGATCACCGGTCTTGTCCCAGATGACGCTGACGCGATGGCCGCGATACGGAACGTCATCGAGTGCGAAGTAATCCCAATCGACGGGACCCAAGGGATTGATCTCCAGCGTGTCATCGTCACGCGGAATCAAGCCGACGAGACCCGTGATGACGAGATCGCAGTAACCCGAATGGAAGTAGTGCTCGGAATGGTTGTAGCCATCGTGGCCCTCGAACGAGCCGGTATCAGGATGCAGTGCTTCAGCCAGATACGGTTTCCCATCCTTGCGGTGCGAACGGGCGTAGATTTGCAGCAGCTTCACATAGTCAGCAGGAGTGACGTTCAGCCCATCTCGTTGCAATACATTCGCCAGCGCCTTGAGCGTTTGTGTCGTCGCATACGGCCACGATTGGCCGCTCCACCAGCAGCACGAATTCTTGAGCAAGAACATCGGATCGTGCCGTTCGACTGTCGAAGGGCCGAAGTCGGCATAGAAACCGTCGCGGTCCAAGAGCTTGGACCAGGCGGCTTCATAGCCTTTGCCGCGATCAAGCATGTTGAACTGCCACGGCACATAGCCGATCAACTCGCGACCGTGCGAGTCGCCCGCGAATTGGCCCGTCTCATAGGTCTTCGTCAGCGCCTTGATCTTATGTCCGTCCCGCTCTTCATTGTTCTTGAAGACCGGGAAGAAGAATTGGCGTTTGTTGTCCCAGAGGAGTTCGACCATCTTCACCTTGAGCGTCGCTGCCTTCTCTTCAAAGCGCTGGGCGATGTCCGCCTGGCCCGCGAGCTGCGCGACTCGCGCGATCGCTGTCGCGTCGGCCCACATGTAGGCGTTGAACGACGGGCGATAGCTCGGGGCACCCCGCAAGATGTCCTTTGTTTGACGGCTGTTGATGTTGAATTCCATGCCGTCGTCGTGGCCGGTCTGCCAGAACAATCCGACCTCGGGAACGAAGTGCCGCTGCTCCCAGCCTTCGTAGTTCTTGACGAGGTCCGGCAGCAGGTCGATCACGAACCCATCGTGGCGATGCACCTGATTCACAGCCCAGACCGAGTCCGCCAGCCAGGTCGAGTAGTTTCGCGGCTGAGCCCCTAGCGTGCGGAACCAGTAGCGAGAGTAATCGTTCGCGATCCTCGGCGACCGTAGCCACCGAGCTTCATAAAGCTGATGCCCCGCTGGACAACTGATCGCGCCGTAGGCACCCGACCAAAACGGACGGTCGATGAACTCGGTGAGCGAGTACCCGCTGTTCGGCGAGCCATACGTCAGATGCTTGGTCAGCAACTCCCAGCGGTAGTAATAAGTCGTCGTGATGTCCGCATCGGGGCACTCGAAGAACGGGATGTTCTCGGCATACCAATCCCAATCACGGTTGTCCCAAAAGGTCTGAGCCTCCAGTTGCTTCTGCTTGTCGAGCACTTGTGCATTGGCAGTCGTCGGGAAGGCTATTAAGCAACAAGCCACGATGAGAAGTAGCGGTCGGCAGATGAGTTTCATGAACTGGTTCTCTGGAGATGTGAATTGAGGCTGTTACCAATCATCCGATCGAAACGGTGACGCAGGCAATCCGTCGCGATTGTAGAGGTTGGTTCCGGCGGGGTTTATGCTGAAGGCGTAACGCACGGCAACCGGGCATTACAGACGACCTCACATGCCGAAGGGAACCCAGGGGACGGAGGATTTTGCCAAGTCGTCAGTCGTGCTGGGAACTGCAACCCGTACTCAGTCTACCTCGCTGTTTCATCCCGCTATTGTATCACGAGCGGCTTTCGCCACAAAACTTCTGCGTGTGACGTGATCGCGTGGCAGACAGCCTGATCGCGTGAATTACAATTCAGACCGAGTTCTCCGTCTCGCGTCCTCAAAGAGTCTGCCTGCTTGGAATCAACAACGATGACGAAAACGGTCCCAAAGATACTCACGGCTTAGTGACATTATCGAGTAAGATCAATCACCCGAATTCCTGGAGAACCCCATATGGCTCTGTTCCTTCGTCAAAACTGGCTGCTCAATCGTCGGCACGTCTTAAAGGGACTCGGTGTCTCGCTGGCGCTGCCGTTGCTCGATTGCATGCGTCCCCTGCTCGCGGCTGACACAGCGAAGAGGTCCAAGCGCAGCGTGTTCATCTACCTGCCCAACGGCGTGAATACGCAGGACTACCAGATGGCCACGGCGGGCCAGGACTATCAGATGTCCAAGCCACTGCAGGCACTCGAAAAACACCGCGCCGTCATCACGCCGATCAGCGGCATGTATCACCCGCGCGGGTTGGGCCATCATCACAATTGCTCCACGATCTGGCTGACCGGCGGGAAGATCGGCCAGTCGGAGCGGAACACCATTTCGGTCGACCAGCTCATGGCGACTGTCACCGCGCCGCAAACGCGATTCGCTTCCATCGAACTCAGTAACCAGGGGCATTCGCTGGCCTACAACGCGGATGGCATTCAGCTTCCCGCGCAGGGCAATCCTGGCGTGGTGTTCCGCGAGCTGTTCGAAGAGCCCAAAGGCGGCGTGGCGGGTCAGCGGCGCGGACTGCAACGGCGGGGCAGCATCCTGGACGCGGTGATCGATGAGGCTGCGACACTTGATCGCCAACTCGGTGCCGCCGATAAAGGTCGCCTGGAGCAGTACCTCACGTCGGTCCGCGAGGTCGAAATTCGGACCGAGCGCGCCGACAAATGGCTGGATGTTCCTCGTCCTAAGGTCGAGGACGCCGTGGCATCGCAGCTCAATCGAGACATTTCTCTGGAGCGTCTGGGCGAGTACCTGCGAACGATGTATGACATTCTCGTGCTGGCGTTTCAGACCGACATCACGCGCGTCGCCACGTTCAGCACGGGGAATGAAGGGACCGGCCCCGCGGTGCCCGAGATTGGCGTCAAGCAAGACCGCCACTCGCTGTCGCATCACAACGGCAACCCCAAGCTGCTGCAGGATCTGGCTGCCAGCGATACCTTTAACCTGCAACAGTTCGGCTACTTCCTGGAGCGGCTCAGTGCCGTGAAGGACGCCGACGGACCGCTACTGGAGACCACCATTGCGCTCTATGGCAGCGGGATGGCCTATGGCCACAGTCACGGCAACGCCAGCCTGCCGCTGGTGCTCGCCGGCGGCACCGCCCTCGGCTTCAAACATGGCCAGCACGTCGATTACAACCTCACCAAGAACTTCCAAGGCTACGATAAACACCCCGGCATCTACCACAGTGCCGTCAACAGCCTAGTGGTCCGAGAACTAATTGATGCCGCTTGAAAGAATCGTTAAACCGCGTGCCCAGCGGGCCGCGAGCCTCGCGCGGGGCGTTGCCCACACGGTT
>JAYVSE010000071.1:0-31003 GCA_043775635.1 Planctomycetaceae bacterium
ACCGCGTGGGCATCGCCCCGCGCGTTTGCCTCAAAACACGCGGCCCGATGGGCACGCGGTTTAACGAGTAATGTGCGAAAACTTATGCAAGAGTGCTTACACCCATGCTTTGCCGGAATCGATCCAACGTCGCCGCTGTGCTTGCAATCGCAGAGGCCCGTACTCGGTGGCTCAGGGCTGGAATGTCCGAAGATGGCGAGTGGTCACCGATACCTCAAGACGATTGAAAAATCATGCGAATGACTTGAGTCGACGAGGCAACCGTCGAAGTTGAATGCTACCAACGCAGTCCGAATTTTTCGCCGCCTGCTGGTCGGTCGTTTCCACCGCGAAGTGGTCCAGTATGTTTGGCCTTGATTAGCGGTTCGCGAACGGGTTCATCCACTTCTTCGACCTTGGAGTCAATGTCTTCGGCTGGTTTGTTGTGGACTTGTTTCATTGACAAGGAAATTTTTTGCGTCTCGACATCGATCGATAAAACTTTAACTTCTACGTTCTGTCCTTCTTTGACGAAAGCTTCGACGTTGCTGATTCGGTGACTGGCAACTTCACTGATATGGACCAGACCTTCGACGCCAGCGGCCAAGCGAACGAACGCGCCAAAGTTCGCAATTCTGGTTACTGCGCCAGTCATCACTGCGCCAACGGCAACGCTGGCTGCAATCGCGTCCCAGGGGTTTTCGAGCGTATCGCGGTAGGACAAACCGATCTTACCTGTTTGTTTGTCAACCTTGTCGATCTTGACTTTTACCTTCTGGCCAATCTCAAACACTTCACTTGGATGCTTGATCCTATCCCAGCTCATTTTGCTGATATGGATCAACCCTTCGAGTCCACCGAGATCGATGAAGGCACCGAACTCCTTGATGGTTCGCACAACGCCTTCCATCAGGTCACCGGCTTCGATCTTTTCAAGCTGCTCCTTCTTTTTCTCTGAGCGTTCGCGTTCCAGCACACCACGTCGGCTGAGCACAAGATTGCCGCGTCGTGGATTTGATTCCGTAACGATGCAAATCAGTTTTTGACCGACGTACTCGCTGGTGTCTTCGATGCGATGTTCGCTGATCTGACTGATTGGAATAAAACCATCAATGCCGCCGACCTTACATTCCAAGCCGCCCGCATTTGAGCCGGATACAGTGACTTCGACGACTACACCTTCTTCAATATCTTCCCAATCGGAAACGTCGACCGCTTCGCCGGGCAATGTCAGCGCATAGAGCCCATCAGCGCGGCTGATACCGCGCACGATAACTTCAACGGCATCGCCTGGTTTGGGTTCTGTGCCTGTGAAATTGAGAAGTAGAACGACGCCTTCATCGGGTCCACCGAGGGCGACAAAGACGCTGTCGTCATGGATCTTCAAAATCGTGCCGTGAACGCGTTGGCCTTCTTCCAGTGCTGCTTTGCGATTGGCCATCCCTGCGTTGCCACCGAGGAACCCGGCGACATCGGCCCCGGCCAACTCAAGCTCCATTTCAGCAAGCAGGTCATCGGATAACCGTTGGCGAAGATTGGGTACGGCAACTTTGGACTGACGTTCGACTTGAATCGATTTCGCCGCAGCAGCGGCTTGATCGGAGTTTTCACCGGCAAGCCGAGGCCGTTTGTAATCTTGCTTTTTGCTTGCTTCGCGACCCTGAGGAACAGAGGAATGGTCACTGGCGGTCGCAGGAGCAAGAGCCTCAGGAGCGGCATCGGGCTTATTCACACTGGCTTGGCGAGCGTCAGGCTTGGTAGTCGGTGACGCAGGCTTCGCCGATTGTGGCGAACTAGGCTTGGCAATTCCAAGGCCTCGGGCGGCAAGTGGGCCAGCGCCCGCTCCGCGTACGACCGCCGCTAGTGGCCCTGCGGTCGTTGTGCCTGCAGTCGTTGTGCCTGCGATTGCTGGGACTGCGATTGCTGGGACTGCGATTGCAGTGACTGCTGGTGCCGGTTCTTTTCCGCTGGCGACAATAACGTTCGATTCTGCCATTGGCAGTTGATCTTGAGTTGTCGCGATTGGTAGGTCGCCCGATGCAGGGGAACTGGGGAGGGACGATGCAGAATCGTTGGACTGACCGATATTCATCGCGAAGAGCAAAAACGAGTTAGGAATTTGGAACGGGTAAGGGCGAAGGATCGCTGGAGGATGCCAACCCTTGAATGCAAGTTGAACAGTCTAGCGTTTTTCAAGTTCGGTAGGTAGTCTCGTCAAAATGCATTCAGGTTTCAGATTTCAGATTTAACGATTTGGCACAACCAACATGCCTAAATTGCAGCCATATATCATTGATATCGTTCCGTCAGAGCTCGCTGAACGGCTTGAATCCGCAGCCCTGCCGTCGCTTGCTGCGGGGCCAAACGACTTTGAATTACGGAATTGGCTGATAAGTGAAAACGCCAAACGCATGAAATTGCCGCCGCTAGCAACCTGTGCGTTATGGTTGCTTTGCGGCGACTTGAACGCCTCTCATGAAATAAGTCAGACGATCGAAACGTCTGATGGCAGCTTTTGGCACGCAATCATGCACCGTCGCGAAGGCGATTTTGGGAATGCAAAATATTGGTTTCGTCGCGTTGGAAAACACCCTGTTTTAATGCAACTTTCCGCCTCCCCTTATGGCGATCCGCAGGTTTTCGTCGATCGCTGTGAAGCGGCGATTGCGACGAGCAGCAGCGAAACTCAAACCTGCGAAGAATTGCAATGGCTTGAATGGCAGACGCTGTTTGCTCATTGCCAACCTTGATCCTAAGGCAACCGCTACCGTGAACGAAGCAAAACAACCTGCTCCACAAATGCTGGAGCGAGCAGAGTACATTGAACAAACACACTTGTTCGGCTTGCTGGGCGAACGGATTATCGAACAAGTGCCGATCCAAGAACTGCTGGAGCAAGTTCAATTCGAACTATCTGCCAGCACGCAATTGCCGCTGGCGGTCAGCTTTTTGTTAACGGAGTTGAAGCATTCCGGCATCATGGGCCCCGCAATGATGCGTCTGCCACATTATTTCGTGCCATTTCAGACTTACCTGATTTCTGAGGCCGAACGGGATACGGGCAAGTTCGACATGCGAGTCGCGCTCAGGATTTTGCAAGCTGAAGCTCGTTTTCGCGCTGATTCGGCCAGCCGTGAAGGGATGTTTTTCTTTCAATTTGAAGCGATTTGCCGAAATCGGCTCCGCTATGACCAAGGCTTAAAAGCGATTGCCAGCGATCCGACCTACGACCCAGATTGGGTAAATTTCATCTTGCAACTCCGAATGCAAATCGGATTCGTCGATTTTGCCGACTACTTGTTTATGCACAGCGATGACTATCGCCAGCGTCTCGTGGACGCTGGTGAACCGCTCGAAGACAAAGGCCCTTTCATTTTTGGAAGGCATGAAGGTCGCATCGCATTTTCGGGCCGAAATCGTGATCCTTTGTTCCTGTTTGCTGCCTTACAGCGACACCTTGGCTATCCACCAGTCCCGCGCCCGTTGGTGGTGGACCGAACGATTGAGCTGATTCCGCTACTGCAACGTCGGGTCGATCGGCTGGAAGCCCGTTTGCAGCTTCTGGAGCAGGAAAACCGGACTGGAATCGACATTACAAAATTCTATGGCAAGGATAAACCAATTTTGCCTGACTGACACTTGCTAGAACGGGAGGAAACCGCCATACTCTGCCGCTCATTGACTGGCCCTAAGGGATTTCCCTAAGGTCAAATTTACGTCCGCTACCCGATTTTCTGCCTACGGATCCCATGGCACCACGACCGATGAGCAATCGGAGCCGAGCTCGCAAACGCTCGCGAGTCCGCTCCCGTACCAAACGAAAAGACCCGATTTTTGTCGATGGTCATCGCCCACGTCCAATGTACGTCGACTACAAGGACATCGAACTGCTTCGCAGATTGGTGAACCGACATGGTAAGATCGTAGGTCGGCGTAAGAGCGGCTGCACAGCCGTTAGCCAGCATGCCATCACCGCTGCGGTCAAACGAGCTCGTTTTATGGCGCTCATGCCGTTTGTCGGCGAATAGTCTGACCAAACATGTTCTCGGTCCAGCGTCGCATCGAATTTCGAGATACCGACGCAGCGGGGATTGTGCATTTTTCAGCATTTTTCCCGATGATGGAATCGGCGGAGCATGAACTGCTTCGCCACCTTGGCCTCTCCGTAATGCGGCCACTCGAAAATGGCACCCATCTCACGTGGCCGAGAGTATCCGCAACCTGCAATTACCTCAACGCAGCTAGGTTCGAGGACCTGCTGACGATCGACGTTTCCATTGCCAAAATCGGCACGACGAGTTTGACTTACCGCTTCCTCTTCCGTCGCGAGAACATTCCAATTGCAAATGGTGAAATCACCGCCGTCTGCTGTGTCTGGCAAAAAGACGGCTCGCTAGAAAAATTTGCGATTACCGATCAACTCCGCAGAACACTTTCACCCATGCTGGCCGGATAAGCACGAAACGCAAGCGAGTGAATCACATACGTCAAAATCACTCAGCGCGAGCCAGAATAAGATAACGATCACCAAACTTTCAATAATCGAAATGTAATAGCGGTCACATCTTTTTCATGCTCGTGTTTGTTCGAAGGAGAAAACCTTGAAGCTCATCTCTGTTCTCGCAATTAGCATCGTACGGTCTTTTATTGTCGTCTTTCGCTCTGCGAAAGAATGGAAGAACGCTGCTTTCGCGGAGCGAAAGGCGACACTTGTTTGCCGCACGATGCTTCGCAGTCTCTTGCTCGTCATGTACCTCACGGTTCCAGCGTTCGGGCAATACACGGATTGGAACCACTCAGGTTCGATTTTTATCCTCACCACGCCCGATGGCGCTAATCTGCCTGCCACGGCGAGCGAGGAGAACATCCCGATGCTCGTGAGGCTGCACAAGGACAGCTTTGATTTCAGCCAAGCGGAGTCCGACGGTGCGGACCTGCGATTCACCACGGGTGACGGAACGAAGCTGGCCTACCAAATCGACGAATGGAATGCAGCACGCGGTGAAGCGTCCGTGTGGGTGCGAGTGCCGAAGATCACAGGAAACTCGCGGCAGGAGATCAAGCTGTATTGGGGCGACGCCGACGCAGTCAGTGAATCGAACGGCGCGGCAGTGTTCAACGAGTCGAACGGCTACCTCAGCGTTTTGCATCTGAGCGATTCGGTCAAGGACGAAGTCGGAACAGTGAAACCCACCGATAATGGCACGGCATCTTCATTGGGAATGATCGGACCGGCCCGGCGATTTAGCATTGGCAAGGGGATCAACTGCGGTGAAACGATCGCGACCTTTCCGACCGGGGCGAGTGACCACAGCTCCGAAGCATGGTTCCGAGCCGAAGTACCCAATGCACTTGCCATGGCTTGGGGCAACGAACATGGGCAAGGGAAGATCACCATGCGCATCGCCAGTCCGCCGCACGTGCAGATGGAGTGTTACTTTTCCGGCGCGGATATTCGGGACGGTGGCAAGGTGACGTTGGGGCAATGGACTCATGTGATACATACCTACCACAAAGGGGATTCACGGGTCTACGTGAACGGTGTGCTCGATGGGGTCACCATGACGCCGAATGCTCCACTGGCGATCAAGTCACCGGCACGGATGTATGTGGGCGGCTGGTACGGAGATTATCGATTCGTCGGCGATATCGACGAGGTCCGGGTTTCCAACGTTGTCCGATCCGCTGACTGGGTGAAGCTGCAATACGAGAACCAGAAGCCACTGCAAACCGCAGTCGGTTCATTGGTTCAGCCAGGCCAGGATTTCGCGATCTCGACCGACGCGATCAAACTCAATGAGAACCAGAGCGTGACTGTTACCGCGAAGGCGGGCGGTGCCCAGAAGAAATATTGGATTCTCAAGCGAAACGGCACCGAGACGGTCGTTGCCGCCGACCGGAATGCCTACACCCTCCATGCCGGTCGCGTCGTGGCCGACACGTCTGCGGTATTGCAGTTCAAGGCCGTGTATGCCGATCAGGTCAAGACCCGCGACATCTCCGTGACCGTGAAGGAGACCATTCCCGAGCCGGTGTTCACTCTCCAGGCACCCGCGAACTGGAATGGCCGCGATGCTATTGAAGTGGAGCCAGTCATTACCAACCTAGATGCCATGAAGGCCAGTGGAGCGGGCGACTTGCACTACCAGTGGAGCGTTGCAGGCGGAGCCGTCATCAAGTCGATCGCCCCTGACCGGCTGATCCTCAAACGTTCGCAATGCAGCGGACTGATCACCGTTAAAGCATTGATCAACAACGGTGGGGCCGACAGCCTGGCAACCGCATCGATTCAAGTGACCGAACCCAAGAACGATCCCTGGATGCAGAGGACTCCCGCCAGGGACGAGCAACCGGTAGATGGCCAGTTCTATACCCGCGATGATAAGAACGAAGGCACGCTGTATTACAACGGTGTGCTGGCCGAAGCCGCTGATGCGGTCTTCCTTAAGCTCTATGCGGACGAAAAGCTGATCAAGACGGAAACCACCAAGCTTGCTGCAGACAAGTCCTACACATTGTCGGCAAAGCTCAAGCCGGGGCTGAGCAAATACAAAGTGGAGTTCGGGACTAAGATTGGAACACAGGAAGCCGTCTTGCGGACCGTGAACAATCTCGTCTGCGGCGATGCCTACATTATCGAAGGGCAGTCCAACGCCTTGGCGACCGACACAGGCGAGAAATCCCCACCGGACACCAACGAGTGGATTCGCAGCTATGGCCGCCCGGAAGGTGACGGCAAGAACCGAACCGAAAATCTCTGGTGCTATCCGGTTTGGAAGGCAGAAAAGGGAGAAAAAGCAGAACTCGGCTGGTGGGGCATGGAGCTCGCGAAACGACTTGTCGAAAGCCAGAAGATGCCGATCTTTATCATCAATGGAGCCGTCGGTGGAACGCGGATTGACCAGCACCAGCGAAATGAAGCCGATTCCACCGACCTGAAAACGATCTACGGGCGGATGCTCTGGCGCGTGCAGCAAGCGAAGCTGACACATGGTATTCGCGGGATCGTCTGGCATCAGGGCGAAAGCGATCAAGGTTCCGACGGCCCGGATGGCGGCTATGGATCGGAGACCTACGAAAAATACTTCGTCGAGATGTCCGCCGATTGGAAAGAGGATTTCCCAAACATCCAGCACTACTACCTGTTCCAAATCTGGCCGAATTCGTGCAGCATGGGCAATGGTCATGGCGACATGTTGCGCGAGGTGCAGCGAGCCTTGCCGCGACTCTATTCGCACATGGATGTCATGTCGACCTTGGGCATCAAGCCCGAAGGCGGTTGTCACTATCCGCTGAATGGCTGGGCCGAGTTTGCCCGCCTGATCCAACCACTGATCGAACGAGATCACTACGGGCGGAAGGACGCGGAATCGATCACCGCTCCCAATCTGCAACGTGCATACTACGACAATCGAAAGGACAGCATCGTCCTGGAATTCGATCAACCCGTCATGTGGAAGGATGAACTCGTCGGGCAGTTCTATCTTGATGGTGAACCTGACAAAGTCGCCTCAGGCACGTTGAACGGCAATGCGATTAGGCTCAAGTTGAAGGAGCCTTCCGCAGCCAAGCAGATTTCCTATCTCGCAGAGATGCGCTGGAATCAGGATAAACTGCTGCAAGGGACCAATGGCATCGCGGCACTCACCTTCTGCGAGGTGTCGATCTCGACGGGAAATCCGGGTCGTTGAGCGTCACCGATGGTAGAACACTGACTGAGTTAACGATTATTCAGGTAGACACTTACCTTTTGTTTCGGGCGCGAAGCAGATCAAGACGATGCCGAGCAGGTAGATCACGGAAAGAAAGCTACACGCGACTGGATAGCTTCCGACTTCGCCTGCGTAAGTCTTGAATTCGTTTAGCTGGCCTAGTACTGCGCCCATCTGCAGCGTTCCGATCGCCGCCAAGATGCGACCAAAATTGAAACTAAAACCTTGGCACGTCGCGCGCACGCGAGTTGGAAACAACTCCGGTAGGTAAAGTGGCAACCATCCATAAAATGAAGCTGTGCAAATGCCTGCAATGAATGTTGCGACGAGCAGCGGGGTGCCAAAAGAGTTGTGCATTTGATAAAGCCACAGCACCGACAACATCGCCATTACGCACATCAACGCGTAAGCTTTGCGTCGTCCGATTTTTTCGCCAAGCCACGCGGCCAATAGAGTGCCAATCATAGCGCCGATGGCGACAACGATTTGGGTCCATTGAGTGGGAAATTGTTGCAGAAAGTTTGGCTCATCGACCTTCACTTTTTCGGAAAGCTTGCCCGCCCATGTCATGGCCCATTGAGTGGTTCCCCATGTTCCGAGCAACGCTACACCGCTGAGACTTGCGCCCAGCATCATGCGCCGAACAATCGTTCCCAAACTATAGGTCATGCTGCTCGCGCCTTCGTTGACCAATTGGCGCTGCAAGTAGCGGACCACAGGAAAGGAAAACCCAATGGTTGCAATCACGAGTCCAACGGGTGTTACTAGAGCTCTCTCCCAGATCTCATGTGCAGGCATCCAAACATAAATAATAAGTGCCGGGCCAAGGCATCCAAGGACGACTCCAAGCAAGTCAAACGTTCGCCAGCCTGACATGTGACCTTGTCGTTTTGCGTCTTCCCATTTATGAGATTCAGGCACAAAGATGCGAAAGAAAAATGTCAACAGCGCTGGTAACGTACCGAGCATCATCATCAGTCGCCAGCCGTTATTTGCCACGAGCATATCGACTGTCGCGGAGCTTAATCCGGCACCAAGCAAAACATCTTTGCACGTTTCTAATATTGAGTTCAGTCCCATGCTGATGATCCCTACCAGGAGATAACCCGCGTTGGCTGCTGCTCCAATCAGACCCGCCATCAAGGCTCGCGATCGATTTGGCCAAACTTCCATGACGAGCGCAACGCCCAAAGCCCACTCGCCTCCCATGCCCATCGAGGCAATGAAACGCAAGAGACCAAGTTGCAGCGGATCTTGGGCAAAGCCGCAACACCCAGTGAAAAGTGCATATACCAAGACGCTCAAGCTCATAGCGCGGACACGCCCGATACGGTCGCCAAGCCAGCCAAACAGCACGCCACCTGCCGCAGCACCGACTAGAAAAACGGCAATAATCACTCCGAAAGCAAAACCGATTTCGGACTCTTGAGCCGGTGTGGGATGCGGGTACCCGAGCAGATCACGAATCGCGTGTCGCCCGACCATGGAAAAGACTCCCATCTCCGCACCATCGAACATCCATCCCAACAGCGCAGCGGTTAACGCCATCCATTGGCCTCGATTTAGTTTCCCAGTATCTCTGGCGGATTCGGCGGTGGGTGGCGAACTGTCGGTCAAGGTCAGATCCTTACGATTGGAAATTGAAAAAAGGTTAGGACCGTTCGATCAATTCGTGGGATAGGCTTCCAGCCTGTCGCATTGAAAATGACAGGCTGGAAGCCTATCCCACTTCAATAACCGGACGGTTATTGATCGAACAGTCCTTAAATGTTGCTGCTTTCGATCCAGCCACCGCCAAGGACGCGACCTTTTTCGTCATAGACAACAGCGGCTTGACCAGGAGCGACACCGGACTCCGGGATGTCAAACTCGACCGTGAATCGATCTGCATCAACGACATTCACCACGGCATCGGTCGCACCCGAGTTGTATCGTATTTGAACGCGACAATGCAGTGGATTCGCTGGCGGGTCAATCAGCCAGTTTGCCCCGGTCGCGAGCAAGCCACGCCGCAGTGTCGCTTGCATGGGGCCGATCACGACTTCTCTGGTTTCTGGATCAATGCGTACAACGAAGTACGGTTCACCCATCGCAATGCCCAGGCCTTTACGCTGGCCGACGGTAAACGCTTCATAGCCATCATGATCGCCAACATGCTTGCCATCCACGGTCATAACACGGCCTGCTGTCGAGGCTGCTAACGCGCCTCGCTTGGCCTTAACAAAATCACTGTGATGACCTTGTGTCACAAAACAGACCTCTTGGCTGTCTTTTTTTTCTGCAACATTAAGGCCGATCTGTGATGCCAATTCGCGGATGCGTGGTTTGTCGAAGGCTCCCACGGGAAGCAACATTCGCGACAATCGTGCTCTCCCGATTCCGAACAGGGCGTAGGATTGATCCTTGTTTTCATCAAGCCCACGGGCAAGCCAAGTGCCCCCGTTATCGCGCTGGATCCGCGCGTAATGCCCCGTGGCGACGTACGCCGCTTCGACTCCATCGGCAAATTCAAATAAGCGTCCAAACTTGATCCAGTGATTGCACTTAACACATGGATTGGGGGTCCGGCCGGCGATGTACTCTTCAACAAAGTAGTCGACGATGCGGCGAAAATCGCTTTGCAGGTCGAGTGAGTAAAACGGAATGCCCAGTTTAGCCGCGACCCGCCGGGCGTCAGCCGCATCGGTAGCACTGCAGCAGCCCTGCTTGTGATCCGTGCGACCCCCAGCATCATGAGCCGTGACGACCGGCAGCTTAAGTCCGGCTGCCGCATTGTCGATTCGGCAGGCATGCGCCGAAGCCTCGCCATGCCGCATGAAGACGCCGACGACATCGTGTCCAGCTTCAAGCAATAGGTGCGCAGCAACGCTGGAGTCGACTCCGCCACTCATCGCCAACACGACGCGAGATTTTTTGCTGCCGGTCATCAATCTACTTATCCTTGAAATAACGTGGAATCCGCTGGCGCTGGTGTTCAGGCTTTAGCCGCCTCTTCGATCCCAAAAAAGAGTCGCCTAAAGGCTATACACCAGCGCTCCTCTTGTCACTCGCTTGATCGGTTAAGGCGACGCCCAAAAGGATGACAAATTTGGAATCTCGCTGCGACAACGGTTTTTTTCGCGGAAAACCAGGGCTTAAAATCCGTGCTTGTAAAGAACCTGTCCAGCTAATTAGAGCGGTAGTCGATTCATAACGTTGTCGCTATATTAACGCCGAGCTCATTTTCACTACTGAGTTTCGTTTGACCAGCCAACATACCACGTTTGGAGAAAGACTTCTTCCGATGGATGCCGAATTGACCCAGCGAGCCGATGCGATCCGAGCGCGGCTTGTCCAACTCCGAGACTCCCTTTGACTACGCTGCCAAACAAATAAGCATCGGTCAAATTGAAGCCCAAATGGGCGAGCCGAATTTCTGGAACGACAGCGCAGCGGCTCAGGCCACGATTGGCAAGCTGAAAAGTCTAAAACTGATCGTCACTCCGATGGCGAATTTATCGTCGTCTACTGAAGATTTGACCGCTCTACTGGAGATGGCTGATGAGGACCCGTCGATGCTCGACGAGGTTCGCAGCGAGATCTCGCGTTTGGAGAACAACAGTTGCGAACTGGAACTCAAAGCGCTCTTGAACGGTGAGAACGACGGTGCCGGTGCGATCTTAACGATCAGCGCTCGCGACGGCGGTACGGATGCCAATGATTGGGCGGATATGATGCTCCGCATGTACAGCGCTTGGGCGGTACGTCATGACTACAAGATTGAATTGCTCGATCGTTCTGAAAACGAGGAAGCGGGCATCAATCAGGCGTCAATCGCGGTCCGTGGACCGATGGCTTATGGATATCTCAAGGGCGAAGAAGGTATTCACCGGCTCGTGAGAATCAGCCCGTTCAACGCCGAAGGCAAACGGCAAACTAGCTTTGCCGCAGTCGACGTATCGCCAGAAGTGGATGACACTTTTGAAATCGATATCGATGAAAAAGATATACGCGAAGACCGATATCGAGCCGGAGGTGCTGGCGGTCAGCACGTGAATAAAACGGACTCCGCCATTCGGCTAACACACATTCCGACGGGAACGGTTGCATCGTGTCAAGGAGAACGAAGTCAACACCAAAACCGCGCGATGGCCTGGAAAATGCTTCGGGCAAAATTTGCCAGAATCGAAGAAGAGCGTCGCGAAGTCGCGCAGCAAAACAAGTACGCATTAAAGGTGCGGTCTGGCTTTGGCTCTCAAATTCGCAACTACTTCCTGCATCCTGATCAGCGAGTCAAGGATGCCAGAACCGGCCACTATGTTGGCAATTTCAATAGCGTGCTGGATGGGAGTGAGCTGCAGGGTTTTTTAAATGCATTCTTGCAGTTCCGTGCCACTGGCGGTGAAGAAAACTCGTCGACCTAGGATTTACAAGTCATGACTATTTTTGCCAAAATCATCGCTCGCGAAATTCCCGCAAAAATCCTCTACGAGGACGAATTATGCATGGCTTTTCGTGATATTTCGCCCAAAGCACCGACGCATGTTTTAATCATTCCCAAGAAACCAATCGCTTCGTTGGCAGACTTAACGGATGAGGATCAAGCAATCGTTGGTCGCTGCGTTTTGGTCGCCTCCGTTGTTGCTCGCCAAGAATTGCTCAGCGACGGATATCGAGTCGTCGCCAACTGTGGTACCGATGGCGGCCAAGAAGTTCCTCATTTGCATTTTCACTTGCTGGGTGGCCGCAAAATGACTTGGCCCCCAGGCTGAAAGCACTGGCGATGAATACAACGGGGACAGGCGGTGAAAGATTCGAATTCCTGGCTCAGAAACTTGACGCCATTCGCAATGCAGATGCGTTGCGTTCGCTACGAACCCGTGTGCATTTAGGCACAATACTTGTCGAGTCAGATGGAACACAGTTAATCAACTTTGGCTCCAATGATTATCTGGGGCTGGCGACGAAAGCCTTTGACGGGATCGGAGTCGGTGCTGTACCCTTTTTGGCGAACGGCGCGGGAGCGAGTGCCTTGGTGTCCGGTTACACGACGCTGCACCAGCAATTGAGCCAGATGCTTGCCGACCTGGAGCAGACCGAAGCCGCCGTCGTTTTTCCAAGCGGTTATGCGGCGTGCAGCGGTGTGGTTGCGACGCTTGCCGAAGCGGGTGACTTGTTGCTGAGCGATGAACTTAATCATGCAAGTTTGATCGACGGATGCCGCTTGTCGCGGGCAAGTCGAAACGTTTTTCCTCACCGTGATGTGCGTTCGCTCCAACGTACGCTGGAACAACAACGACATCAATTCGCGCGCGCGTGGATTGTTACCGATGGCGTCTTCGGGATGGACGGTGACGTTGCGCCGCTGGAATCGCTTTGTGATTTGGCAGAAAGATTTGATGCGCATCTGATCGTTGATGAAGCCCATGCAACCGGCGTTTTGGGTGAAGACGGATCGGGGTCTTGCGCGGAATTGGGGGTCAAGTCGAGAGTGCCAGTCCGCATTGGCACGTTAAGCAAAGCAATCGGCTCCCATGGCGGATTTGTCGTTGGTCCGCAGCGAGTTATCGATTACTTAGTCAACCGTTGTCGCCCGCTGATCTTCAGCACCGCTGGTTCGCCATTGACGATTGCCGCTTCGATTAATGGCCTCACGTCCATTCGGACTGAACCGCACCGGCGAGCGCGCGTTCGCATGCTGGCCGAACGCTTTCGAAGTCAAATCAACACGCGACTTACCGGTAAAGTTCCGGCAACATCGATCTGTGGCGTGCCGATTGTTCCAGTGATCATTGGGGACAACCGGCGTGTTATCCAACTGGCCGGAATGCTTCGCGAAAGCGGCTTTTATGTACCTGCGATTCGCCCGCCAACGGTTCCCGCCGAAACGGCAAGATTGCGCATCTGCATCAGTGCTGGACATTCAGAAGAGGAGATCGACCGACTTGTCGTTGCGATTTCGTCCGTCATGCAATCCTGAAATGAAATGAGCGTACACACCAATTGATGCATACGCTCGAATAACAGCCCTGGGCACAGTGAAATAATTATGTTTCGTAAAATACGAGACATGCGGAGGCGAATGGGAACGGCTCGACGAGGAATGGTGTTGCGGAAAAAACATCCACAACGGTTCGCACGAGGAATAAGTATCCGCCTACCTACCAAAAACTCCGTTGGATCGTGGGAAAAATCTTAAAATCTTCTGACCGCAGTTCGCTTGTCAATTTTGAATACTGTGACTGTAAAGCAACCCTGATGCCAGTTCTAACGGCAGCTAGCAATACATTAGCAAATTTTTTTATTTAGTTCCAATTTGATCGCGAAAATCAAGGAAAAAATATCGAATTTTCTTCGTCGTCCCTTCGGATTGATGGCTGGTGCCAACCGAAAATGCCTGGAATTCGTTGCATTTCGCGATATTTCGTCTCGATTTGCGATGCGTCACCTTCGATTCCGATTTTAGTTCGACTGTAGTAAGCCCGATTCGAGACCCCAGCCAGCTCGCCTAGTTGGTGAAAAAGTTTAGCAAGCTAAACGCCGTCGTCGGTCAAACGTACCCATTTCCCCCACATCGCCGCCTTCGGCGGCGATGTGGGGGAAATGGGTTAATTCCTGCTCGCATTTTTATAGCCTGCTAAACTTCTTCACCAATGGCACAAGGCCAATGGGGTCGACTTGGTACAGTCAAATTAGAATGTAAGTGACCGCATGGGCGTTCGCGCAATTTGCGTAGTTTGTGTGGACCGTGTCGGTTTTCACGTTCAAGGATGGCGAATCGGCCGATTCTTTTGAGGTGAAGTCATCTATCAACGTGATGAATGCATCGGTTACAAGCGCTTCGGTGGTAATGGACCACCGAAGCCGACGTCGCGGATGTCCACGGAAATCGCAGGACGAGTTGTAGTGAAAATTCGATTGTGTTTGGCGGCTTTAATCGCCGGCGAGATGTTTTTGGTTGGCTCTGGTTGTGCTGGCAGGCGATATGCCCACATCATGAAAGGCGACGACATCGACATGGTCGGAAGCCATGACGCCGGTGCCGCTGTCTGGAACCCACTTGTGGACGAAGCGGTCGTGAAGATTCTTTCGCGTTGTCCTCCTGCGGTGCAGCAAGTAGGTTTCGAATCGCAGTTGCCAATCGACCCCAATACCGGCTTGCCTGTGCCAGGTGTTTCGACGGTTTGTTTCGTCGGCATCGACAACAAAAGCGCTGAAGAGATGCTGGACTTCAAGGACCAATTGTACGAGCGCATCGATTCACAAATTAATGGTGCCCCGCAGTTTCGCAGTGTCAGCCGTCGCATGGTCGACGCAGCGCTTATTGAAACCCGTTTACGTCCCGACTCGCTATTCCTGCCGGACAATCGCGCCCTCTTCACATCCGCTCTGGGTCGTCAAGGTACACCGGTGGATATGTTGATGTATGCCACGATTACATCCGGTACCACCGATCGCAATAGCTCGACCCAGCGTGACTATTTGCTGACGCTAGAAATGGTGAACCTGCAATCCGGCGAATTTGTGAAGGAGTCAGCGAAGATTCGCAAGGGATATCACAGCACACGAGCAGGCAAATGGTGGAACTTTGGTCTCGGCCAAGGAGACGGCTGATTGCCTCACGATCAAATAGCCAGCGGGCATCGTTGAAGCGGAGCGTATGGCTTGTCGCGACGTTTGTACTATGTACATCGACAATCGGTTGCAGCTTGACAGCCAAACGCATCGAGCGTGGCCGGGGAGCCTACTTCGCTGGCGATCTAATAACCGCCAAACGAGAGTTGTTGGAGGTTGCTGATTCACGGTCTCCTGCGGCAAAAACAGCTCGGCTTGACTTGGCAATGGTTGAACTAGCCAGTGGCGATCCCCGCAGCGCGCTGAAACGATTTCGCGAGTCGCGAGACGAATTCGATGAGCAATCAAAGCTGTCGTTGGTCGGCGATGCGGCATCCATGCTTACCGACGATCGCCAGCGGAAATACAAGCCGGCTGGTTACGAAGAGGTGATGCTTCGTTCGATGATGTCGCTTTGTAGCTTAGCCGTAGGTGATGGCGATGCCGAAAGCTATGCCATGCAGGCTCAAGCCCATCAGACAGACTTGTCGCGCGCCGCTGAAGAACGCGGGCTGGCCGTTGCGCCCGAGATTTATCAACCTTTAGCTTTAGCGCCTTATATGCGCGGCGTATTGCGAGAAGCGACTCACCATGATTACGACGACGCGTTAAGGTCCTACCAACTGGTCAGCCATCTGCAACCAATGTTTGCTCCGGCAGCGATGGACATCGAGCGTTGTGGCGGCGGCGCCCATAGCGCACCAGGGCATGGTGTGCTGTATGTATTTGCCTGCGTCGGACGAGGGCCTGTGTTAGAGTCTGTCGATGCACCGACGACGACGGCGGCGCTGCAGATTGCCACGCAGATCTATTCACTTGCCGAAAACCAACGCACCATGCTGCCTAATTTAGCGAGCGTTCAGGTGCCAGCGATTCGCGTCCCGTTTTCACCCGCTGCGGCAGTTTCAATTGACAACGCTGGCATTTGGCTCGGAGCGACTCAGCAGCTCGTCAACGTGGCGCAAATGGCGACTCGACAAAACGAAGCGGAGATGCCTTGGACGATCGCACGTTCGTTGGTCAGACGCGTCACCAAGGAAGTGACAGTTTCGCAAGCGACCAAAGCCGTTGGGCTGGATGGTTTACCCGGCCAACTCGTACGATTCGCGACGGTTACCGCTTGGTCCGCTTCTGAGCAAGCGGATACACGATGTTGGTCCTTATTATCACGTGAGATTCAAGTGCTACGGGCGGAACTGCCAATTGGCACCCAACGAGTCGGCATGGCAGTTGTCGACCACTACGGCCAACCGATCGGCCCGCGCGTACTTTTGGATGTTGATATTGCCGATGCGACAAACAGCTATGTCACGGTCATTGCCCCCGATCAACAAGTGATCGTCGCTAGCGAGCAATGAAGTTGGCTGGCTTCCAGGATCCACTTTGTAAAGATGTGTCGGTCAGTCAACCCCTGCGGCCAAAATTGGATTCGATGCGGTTGCCTATGTTGCCGGATCGATGACGACGTAATCGCGGATGATGGGCTATCGCGAATTTGGCAATCTCTAGACACAAGGAAGATGGCATGATGGAGACACCAGAAGAATTGATCGCCGCGATGACCACCGAGGAGCTTCAGGAGCTGCTCAGCGAAATAGGGATCGATGCATCAGTATCACAAGTCAACAGCATTAAAGGTCTCGTATTGCAAATGGGAACTTTAGATTTGGCGCTCGAAACGATGATGGCATTTCAAAACGACGTCCGCCGCGCCGCTTGATTGCTTGAATCTGGTAATCGATGGGCTGATGAATGGTCAACCTCGCTAATGTCGATGCCTGTCGTCGCTTCGCGACTACCGCGCGATCGCTCGTGACCGACTACGGAATAAAGTCCGTGGCTATCACATGTCACCGCTTCGCGGTTTAGAGTGCGACTTGCAAAGCGTGTTCATGGATACAAGCTTGCGCACACCCAAATGATCGCCGTGACTGCAACGCTCGGTCGCCACCGTTTGCAAGAGAATCGACGGGCCGGAGGACTTTTACTCGTGTCGATTCTCCCGATCGATTGCTTGGGCTTGTTGATCTTCGTCCGGCCGAACTTACAATAGAGCGAATGGTTTTTCGCCGGAACTAACAAGACTCATCCCTGGGAACTCATCATGTTTTTTGCTCGACGTAAACGCTCGGCTGCTTCGGTCCGCCGCAAGTTATTTGTTGAAACCCTGGAATCGAGGGTCGTGCTAGCCACATACAACTGGGTGGCCGGAGTGCCAGGGGATTGGGATGTCGCAGCCAACTGGCGCGATCAGGATAACCTACCCGGCATTCCCGGCGCCGGCGACGATGCCAAATTTACCGAAGTGGTCACGTCGACCGTTTCGCGAACCGTGAACAGCCTGAATAGCGGTTTCGGCGGCCTGCACGTTACCGGCGGCACGTTTGCGATCTCACACACGGTTGGCCCCGGCTCATTTCTCTCAGGCTTGGTGCTCGATAGCGGCGCGGCGCTGGGCGCCAGCGGCGAACAACTCGACCTGTTCGGCTCCGAAATCTCCGGTAACCTGATCAGCGAAGGAATAGATACCACCATTCGATTTGCCCGCCTGGAGGATCTCAAGGTGGGCGCACAACTCACCGGCACGGGTACATTCTTGATCGAGGGGGACACGGGCGGCGGACCCACCGTGAACATCGAAGCCGCAGCGAACATTGTCACGTCCAGCAAGCTGAAATTTTCGGGAGGCGCCTCACTCACCGGTCCTGGCACTTTAACGATTGGCGGCAGCGCGGTCTGGAATAGCATGACGATGTCGGGCACTGGCCAAACGATCGTCCAACCCGGCGCTACGTTGAACATCACTGGCGGGGTAATCCTCAGCCAGCGAACGCTGATCAACAACGGTCAGATCCTGTTCTCGGGAGCTGGGAATCTTGATGTCACAAACAACGGCACGATCGATAATCGCGGCAGCCTGGAAATCGCCACTGATCGCGCCATCTCGGGAATATTTCCGACTGGCACTTTGATCAATTCGGGCACCATCACCAAGACGACCAGCCCCGGCACTGCGACGCTGCAGATCGTGCTCAACAACACCGGCACCGTGGACGTGCAAACCGGAACGCTGAACGTGCAACGCGGAATCAGCGACAACGCCACCTATGTTACTGCCGCAGGCGCCACTCTGACTCTGGCTGGCACGTTCCGAGATACTCTCACCTTGCAGGGAACCGGCACCGTGATCGCGGGCGCTGGAGAGGTTGTGATCGGCGGCAATGGAGCTACGTTCGCCATTGCCCCTGGCCTGAAATTCAACTTCGCGGGAGGCCCAACAATCGTACCCGTGAGCGCAACGCTGAACCTCAACGGCACGGTCAGGCTACCTAGCGCGAGCGATTACACGATTCGCGGCGGCGGCACCGTGAACCTCAACGGCGTCGTGCTGCAAACGGGGTTGGGCAACCTGCTGCTAGGAGCCGACCTGGCGACCAATTCCATTCCCACCACGTTCGTCATCCCGGCAGGTAGAAGCTACAACATCTTCAAAGATTCCGGGATTCTAGCAGTCGGCGGTATTCTGGAAAACCGCGGAACAATCCGCAAATCGGCCGGTGCAGGAGTGTCGCTCATTACCGCCCGATTGCTTAATAGCGGCAGCATCTTGGCGGTGAGCGGCAGCCTGAGATTGCACCAGGTGAACAGTACTGGAGGAACGATCAATACTGCGGCGGGAACGACCGTGTCGCTCGGCTTCAACGGCGCCTCATTCTTCAAGCAGGTGGGGGCACTGAATCTGACCGGCGCGGGAACCGTGACCCTCGTGGCGGGCGCTTTGGAAGCTGCCGTGGGAGGAGCGACGTTCCAAGTAGCCGCCGGGAGCATCTTCGACTGGTCGGGCGGTGCCATCGTTGTATCGCCTGGCGACACGGCGATGATCAACGGTAACTTCCGGCAGTCGGCCGCCAGCACGGTGACGCTCACAGGCGGCGGCACACTGAATTTCAATGGCAACGTTACTCAAACGGGAGCGGGCAATCTGAGGATCGATGGTGGCGTGGGAACGGCGACCACCATGAACATCCTTGCCGGCCGAACGTATGCTTTCGCCAGCAACAGTGGCTTGGAGCAGGGGGGCGCAGGAGGAGGTGTCGTCAATAACAACGGCATCCTCCGCAAAACGGCAGGAGCCGGCGTTTCCTTCGTCACGCCGGTGCTTGCGCAGGCTGCTAACATTACCGTCGACACGGGCACCCTCGCGCTGAGGCCCGCCGGGGGTGTCGTGCAGGGAGGCGTCTTTACCGTAGCCACCGGCGCGGTGCTCGATCTGGCAAGTTTTGGCACCACCACCATGACAGGCACTTTCAGCGGCAACGGTGCGGGAGAAGTCCGTCTGGCCGGTGGCGCGATCGTGGCTGCCGGTGGCGGCACGGGCTTGACCTTCGTGTTCCCGAACGGCTTGTTCAAGATCAACGGCGGGACGATCAACACCAATTTGCTCGAAGTACGCATCAAGGGAGCGATCAGTGTCGTCGGCGTGGGCGACTCGGCCGTGACAGGAGGAGGAACGTTCATTGTGGAAGGCACGCTGACGCAATCGACGACGGGCAACATGATTGTGGCAGGCTCGACCACGCTCAACGTACCCGTGGGCGGCGTCTACAACCTGGTGTCCGATGGGGATATTGTTAACGGAGGTGGCGTGCTCAACATCGATGGCACGCTGCGCAAGAGCAACGGCAACGGCCTGAGCACTATCAACGTGCCGATCACCAACTCGGGCACGGTGGAAGCGCGCCGCGGCATCCTCCAACTCTCGGGCGGGATCTCTGAATTCGTGGCAGGCAGCCTCAACGGTGGAACGTGGTCGGCCCTCAGCACCGCCGCCACAACCGCCACGCTGAACTTGGGCGTGAACGTCACCACGATCGGCCTGGCCGCCAAGGTAATTCTGAGCGGACCCAACAGCAGCCTGCTCGGTATCGGAAACCTGGCTGTGGTGCAGGGTAGCTTCTCGCTGTTCGGTGGGGCAGCGTACGCCAATTCGGGCAGCCTTCAAAACAATGGCAAGATCCTGCTTAGCGCAACTTCCACGCTCGACGTGTCCGGCAACTACACGCAAGGCGGACTTGGCCAGGTGACCTACCAGGGAACAGCGACCAGCATCGGACGGCTCCGCACCCTCAATAACGTGAGCCTCTCAGGAAAGCTACTGGTGAGCTTCATTGGCCAGCCAACGTTGAACACGAGCATGACGATCATCGAAAACCAGGGGGGCAACCCGGTCAGTGGCACGTTCGTCGGCCTAGCCAACAACGCCACATTCGTCGCCAACGGCATGACCTTCCGCATCAACTACGGCTTCCACGTGCTGCTGACTCGCATTGCCTGACCCTAGACCTCGAGGAACGAAAGGAAACGAGGTCAGGCGGTCCTTAACGTGTAGGCGGGGCAGCTTCTTGCAAGGTGGCACCACGTTCGGGATCGATCACGAGGATCGAGAATCGTTGGATCATGGCGATGTCGCCGGTGCTGAGGCTGACGTAGTCGTAACGCCCACGCAGGTCGGTATAACCGTCTTTGTAGAACGAAACAGATCCGTCCTGATGACGAGCGTAGACTTTGACGTAAGCCCCTTCGACTGGTTGACGAGTGGCCGAATCAGAAACTTGCAATTGTCCAAACCCTTGCGATACGTAGGCACTTAATATACCGCCGTAATACAACGTCGTCGAGCGAGCTGCACCAGCAACAACTTCGACAAGCAACGTCTGCCGCGCGAGTCTGTCATCAAGTTTGAATTGACGAATACCGTCTTTGGCATCCAGTTCGATCGGTTCACTGCGTGTTGGTTCGACCATCGCCATCGTGGCCAAATCCTCGCGCACGAACGGAGTCTTACTGAATAGCAATTCAAGGTCGACCGCATATAAGTTGACGATCACGTTCTTCGTATTGCGATGCTCAATCTTCAGGGAAGCGCCATCGACATCGACCTTCACGAACGCTTCCAGCGTTGCCGAATCGGCGTTTCGGTTGTCACGATCAATCAATGATAAGTCGCTATCGTTTTTTGCAATCCCATCCTTCTTGCCACCATCTCCTGCTGCCAATTGCGAGCCTTGCAGCAACTGATCGCGTTGACGAAGATTCGACAGCATCGCTGTGAATCGCTCACGCCATCGTGGCACCGGATGATTTTGATGCGTCGACGCAAGTTGCAATGCCGTTGCATAGTCGCCGCGATGCAGCGCAAGATAACCTGCCAAATAGTCATATTGCAACTTTGTCGATACATCGTCGCCTTCAATCTTTGCAAATCTTGAAATCGCTGCTTCGATTCTGTTTTCGAGTATCAAGTAATGCACCACCGACAGTTGCTGAGTCACGTCCGGTGCTGATTGATACGACAAGCAACGGAGCAGATTCAAGTATTGCTCTTTGAAAGTTGGATTGAGAATATCTCGTTCTGCCTTGAGCGGATGAATTCGTGCCTGGACTAAGGGTGAGTATTCAAGGAACTCATAAGTCCGGCGGTCAATTGGATTGACTTCAAGCAACTCGCTTCGCAACACGGGGCCAACGGAACTGACGACAACCCGTTGTTGCGATAAAAACATTTTCATTCCGTCCAGATCGAGATGATGAAATGCGTAGCCCCAAAGATCGGCTCGCTCGATCTGGTTGGTCGCGAGGTTTTTCTTGACAACATCGTAAATCGCTCGATCTTTCATCCGGTGGGCAACGAGGCCGAGGTCGATTTTTCGCAGGTTTGATTTGCCAAGAAAGGTGTCGATTTTAGCGGCATCACCACCGGCTGCGATCGCTGGCCAAGATTCTTCGTCAAGCTTGCTGGGGGCGGCAACGACGTTGAACGTGCGTTCGGTACCGCGAGCGACAACACGACCATCGCCCCCGATCGAAACGGGGTAGTGAACAAATTCACCCGGTTGAGGAAAGTAGAACGAGTATTCGATTCGTTGAACCGCGAACGGCTCCAGCGTCAACGTCCGACTATCGGTCGCTTGACATCCAGCAAGTGGCAAGCTGCCCGCAGGGATTTGCCACAACGCGTCGACCGTTCGTCGCTTTGGGGTTGGGTTGGTAAGAATCACTTCACCACGGTAGACGCGATGAATCACAAACTCGCTTGGTGCCACTGGCACTTCTGCTTTCGGGTCTCTGGATTGATCGTCCCCTTCGGCAGAAAAACGTTGGCCGACTAACAATGACGCTTCGCCCTGCATCGGTTCAAGGTTGACGAGCCGTTTCGTAACGAGCGCTACCGGATGTGGTGGGGCAAACGCTTTATCATCAATCGGTAGCTTTACATCGCCTGCATTCAGAGGCAAGCCACAGAACGCAAGTGCAACGAGAGCCGCATGGCGTGAGCCGATGGGTCGAAGCAAATGCTCATTCAGCGAACTGCCCTCTGCACCCGCATTCGCAAGGGCCAGCCAAAACGGATCAATCGCAATCAAGTCAGGTGATTGCAATGCTCCCGCGCCGTCGCCAGTCGCCTGGACGCCTCCAAAGCTGGTGACGCGAACGCGATCCCACTGGCTTTCGGCCCATTGCTTTGTACTGTCGAGATTCTGATAAAACGCTACGGATTCGCTACGTTTTCTACGACCAAGGCTTTCCATTTCCCGACCGTCAGTGACCTTGTCGCCACCCATTGACTTAGCCATTGCCCGAATCGCGCCGCTACGTCGGAGCTCGCTCCTGCCATTGAATTCTTGCTCTTTTAATACTGCACCAAAAGCCATCGCATTTGAATCCGTTTCAGCAAATTCATCACTCAATGACAGATTATTGCGAACAGTACCTCGCGCTTGATCGTCATCCCACATTGCCGAACCTGCCAAGCCGGATTCAACTAACCTGCGAAGCATGTCAGCGTCGTCGGGAAGAATTTCGCCCAGTTCCTTGAACTCGCGCCGGACCGTTTCGGCCATGGCGGGGATTCGTCGGGCGAGCAGGAGTTTTTCAGCCGCGTTGAGTTCACGATAACGCCACATCTGTGTCCAGGAAGTCAGGTCATCTCCGAGCAAATAGTGATCGACGAGCTGCTTTTCCGGCTTGTTTTGCAAGTAGGGGCGAATGACTTTGTCAAAGAACGCGACGTCATGGACAGACAAGAATAAATGCAGTTCGTGACAGGCAAGACGCCCGTAAAGCGATCGCTTTTGATTGTCATCCATGGTGTGCCACGAAGCGATCGGTTGAAATTCTTTAAGCCGCGCGTCGCCCTGCAGCGTCAGATACAAACGCATCAAGTCAGCGACGGACGAATATAGTTGAATCTGTGCTGAACCTAGTGCCTTCACGTCTAATGGTTTGTCGGCTGATGCGATCACCACACCGCGAGCAAAGGCGAGTGCTCGATTTGCCTCGAGTGCCTTGGCAAGTCGCAAATCGATCAACTCCGCATCGCCGAGTGGTTCGTAAACCGTGCGACGGATCACTGCTAACGGATCGGTAACAATGATTTGCACTACCGGCATTCCGTCAATGACATCGTGTGGGATTGCGACAAAACCATCGTCGTCAAGATGAAGGTTTGTCACCATTGCACCGCTATCGAGCAAGAAGTCATAGTCAGGCGTGAGCGTGACGGCTGCTGCCGACTTTTCTTTCATCGATGCCATCGCATCTGCCATCGGTGCTGGTGCAGGAGCGGCGGCCATGGGTGCATCGCCGGCGGCAGCGGTTTGGCTTTGATTATCCGTTGAGCGAGTTTCCCAGGGATTTAGAATCAATCCAGGCTGTGGCAACATCACGCCAGGATACTTCGCAGCGTATTGTCGGCGAAGCACATATTGATACTCTTCGCCCAGTCGCAGATCGCTGATATAGCCACTGGCAGCATGCCATACGCCACGCATGGCCACGGGCAGATCGGGCAGCCGTAAATCATCGATGGCTCGTGAACGGTCAATGAACCGATTGGCGAGCAAGTGAACTCGCGTTAGCGAGGAGCCACCAGTAATTTTGATCTTCAGTCCTTCGGCATCACGAACGATTGATTCGATTCCCACTTCAGAACGCGGGGCTAGTTCAAGTTGGCGTACGGCACCTGCGGCGACATCCGCTAAGATCGGTCCATCAGTCACGCACAATTGAACTTGCGTTCCTAGTTCAATGTCATGCAGTTGATAATTTCCAGCTTGAATCTGCTTGATCGTCAGATGGCCGCCACTGATCTCGATCAATGCCGAATGATCGATTTCCGGGCGGTCACCACCACGCAAACTCAACAGGCGAAAACGTTTGGCGTTGGCGGTTGCTGACGGCAGCGCAAGTCGGATGTCGGTCGCCGCCACGCCGTTGATTCGCGACGGCCAGGACGTCTCAATGTCGCGCAGATTGTTAAAGCTCGATTGACCAGCGTTGGTGATATCCAATGCATCGATGCCAACAAGCGGTCCTAGGTCGATGCGTCCCATCGGATCGGATTGCAAGGTTGCAAACACCGCAGAATTGCGCACCGACGGATGCAACGTAACTTGAACCATTTGACCAGCGATCACTTCGCCGCTGCGACCACGAGTCTCAATGATCCAATTTTTACCATTTCGAGTTAAATAGGCTGCGGAAGTAAACGTCGTCTTGCGAGTCGACGCGACTTCCCAACTCTGCGAAGCCGTTAAGTCCTTCAGATCATTTTTCGCCAATCCGCGAATTTTGCCGGAAAGTTCTGCTGTGAGCGTTGCGAGTCGTGGGGGGACTCGCAACGACAGTACCAATTCGTTGGCTTGATCGAGCTTTAGTTTTTCGAACCGTTTGGTCGTTGCGATGCCGTCCAAATCTGTCGCGGTGATGGTGACAATTGCATCCTGCAAAATTCCTGGATCGATCGCCTTGCCAGCCATCAAAACTCGTGGGCGAACGATCAGGTCAGCTTGCCGTCCCGATTGCAGTTGCTGGCGGTCGACATACATCGCCGCTTGCAGCGAATAGCTTTCGGCGAGATGTGGAAATGAAACGGGAACGGCCAACATGGAATCATGCAGCACGGCTGTTCGAAGAACGGCTTGATCCAGCGGCGGGATTTCAATCTGGCCATCTTCATTCGCGACAAGCTCTTGCGACGCGATCAGCAGCTTGGCACCGGCAATCGGCTGGCGATTTTCGTCCATCGCAGTTAGGCGTAGGCCATTGGCAGATTGAGAGATTGCATACTGCACTTCGCCGCGCCGAACCATCGCGCGAGCTCGCAGACCACCACCAAGCAGGTCAACGATCCAAACGCCACGACCTTCGATTTCGGGTAACGCAATGGTTTCACGATGCCGGCGACCGGGTGCGAACGTGTATTCGATCTGACGTTCCTCCGAGGGAACCAATCCGTCGAGATCAATGTCAGTGTCAATTGGATTCGTGCGGGTTCGATAATAGGAATTTGTATTGATGCGATAAATCCGAACAACCAGTTTCTCAACACGCTTTAAATCGAGCACCAGTGAACTAGGCTCGGTGGCGCTATGCGTGCGAGGATTGGTAGGCGCCAGTGTCAACTCGACGCGATCGCGAACCAATTGGCGACGTGCGGGATCAAGCATTGCATACCATCGCTCCGCTGGTTCAACGCCATGGAGCAACTTAGTTTCCGCAAAGACTCCTCGCAGGTAATCAGGGCGAAGCAACCCATCAAAGGTCGTCGTCGCGTCAGCATCTTTGAGAAAATGTTCGAGATAGGTCCGGATTAGCGGTTGTTCATCACCGATCGCCGGCACAATGGCTAGGTCGGTAAAGTCTTGGCCTAGTTCGGCCATCGCGCGTTGCACATTTGGTTTGGGCTCTGGCACGATTTGGCTGGTTCGTGGCATCCGCAAATAGCGTAAAAATTTTTCGCGATCAAATTCGCCACGCGTGAGGTCAAGTTGCAAACGCTGATAAAGCGTTGCAGCTTTGAGTGAGATGAATGCGTCTGGCAACGTGGTAACATACGCGTCGACTCGTTCCAGGTAGTCCGCGCGGACCTCGGGTTGTTGACGCATATCTTCGTCGTCGGACGGTCTGAGTCGAAGCAGAACTTGTGCCACCATTTGATTCGAGGCCGCGACCTCAGGAACGGCTTTTGACACCTCTTGAAGTTCAGCAAGCGTCAACCAGAGGTGCGCGGCGCGATCGCCAAAGCTACGTTCGCCCGGGTTCCAACCTTGCAGCTCTTTGCTGACTAACTTGCCAAGATCGGTCATCCAGGGTCCATCGATTCGGTTGAGCAGTCCGGCCAGGCGATCTCGATCAAGCACAACGTCACCGCCAAGAACCCGTGCGGCAAGGAATCGCATTCCTGTGCGAGTCAGATCGCTTTGGTCGACTTGTTCGATTAATTGGCGATTTTCCAACGGAGCATTATCAAGCACTGCGGGATGCAACTGTTGCCCCGCAGTGGTGGGTGCTGGGTGATCGAGCTCGATATTGAGTCGATTGCGAAAATAGTTGATCGATTGATCAGGCAAGCGAGTGTAAGTCAGCAAGCGTTGGCGGTCTTCGATGCCTTGTAAGTAGCCGCTATGCCGCGCCCGTTCGTCGGCTTTCCATTGGGCCAACAACGCTTCTGCCTTTTCGATTTGGCCGCTAACTTGATGGTTCAAGCAGTGATAAAAGTAATGTTCTTCACTGCCTGGGATCAATTCTGCCAAAACCGCATCGCGGTTCGTCGATAGCGCATAGCGTTCGATCCAGTCCAGTGGCTGTGCCCTTAAGGAGCCCGCGAAAGGGAATGTCACGGCCATCAATAACGCCCAGGTGAAACGGGACATGGTTGCTTTACCCATCGGAAAAGTGTGCGGAATCGCGATTGTTCGTAGGATGGACTTCCAGTCCGTCCCAAAAAAGACGGACTGGAAGTCCATTCTACGTTTTGCGCAGGCGACCATTTGAAGGGAAACGAAAGCCGTGCGTCGCTTGTTCGAACAACGTTACGCCTTTTTGACGCTTGTCGCTGCTGTTTATTAGGGACAATCGGCTAATTTTTCCAATCTACGGTATCCCTAGCGAAGGAAGAATTGGCTGGTTGCAAAAAAACGGGGCCTTTGCACCCACCATAGATGGATCACCCAGACCGCGTTATTGTCGGCGTGTTCTCCGAATTCGCAACGTTTTCGCAGCGAGCTTGGAAAGCACGCCGACCTTATCCAAATGGAGAATAACTTCTTATGAACACGATGATGCTTTGATCGCGGTTGGCACAAACAATTCTCAGATAGTTCCATCCACAAAATGGCGTGTGGGAATAATGATCCTGCTGAACAGAACGACGCGATGATCACAACTGCTTTCAAAGACAAATCACACGTGTCTACACGATTTGGTTCATTCGAATTAATCCTTTCAATTCGGATGCTGCTTTTGATTTTGCTGATTCTGTTGAGTCACACGGGGTAGTTTCTTTGACTTTCTCCAGTGTGAGGGCACATTTCATCGCCCACTTCTACGCCAGCGAGATTGCTGTTTCCTGCGATCTCGGTATTCGGCCGTCATTGTTACCAACCGTTTTCTATGCGAACTGCATTTCTGGCCAAGCTTTTCACGACTTTGCAACTTGCTACGAGGGTCCGAGGTCAACTGCCGAAGGTCAAACGCCGCGCCGCAGCGCGTTGTGGTTTGGCCTTTGAAACCCTAGAAGACCGGCGAGTTTTCGATGCGAACCAGCCGCCGGTCAATTGGATCCCCAGCGCGCAATCCGTTGTTGAAAATAGCTCGCTGACCTTTGCAAGCTGGCAAGGAAATCAGATTTCCATTAGCGATCCCGATGCGGAGGGCCAGTCAGTCCAGGTGACACTTTCCGTCGGCGGCGGCACGCTGACTTTGAATGGCGATGCTGGACTGAACTTCAGCAGTGGCTGGTACACAGGCTACAATTTTGTGCAGTTCGATGGCTCGATCAAAGAAATCAACGTGGCGCTGGATGGCCTAACCTACACGCCTTACTCCTGGTACACAGGCGTGGATAATCTGCAAATCACGACCAATGACCTGGGCAACAGCGGCGACGGAGGAGCGCTCAGCGACACGGATGAAGTCAGCATCACCACGGTCAATCCCTACAATCAAGCGCCAACTCACAACTTGCCCGGTTCACAGTCAGTCGAACAGTACGGTTCACTGACCTTCGCCAGTTGGCAGGGAAATCAGATTTCGATCAGCGACCCCGATGCCGGCAGCAACGCCGTGCTGGTCAGCCTGTCGGTGTCGAACGGCACCTTGACTTTGAATGGCTATTCCGGTTTGAAGTTCAGCAGCGGCTGGGCTTACGGCTACAGCGAGATGCAGATTTACGGCTCGCTCAGCGACATCAACGCAGCGCTGGAAGGAATAATCTACACGCCTTACTCCTGGTACACGGGCGCGGACAATCTGCAAATCACGACCGATGACCTGGGCAACAGCGGCGAAGGTGGCGCGCTGAACGCCAAGGACGAAGTGGGAATCACGGTCAATCCATACAGCATCTATTACAATCAGGCCCCCAGTAACTACGTCCCCGGTCCGCAGGGTGTCGGGCAATACAGTTCGATCGCCTTCGCCAGTTGGCAGGGAAATCAAATTTCAATCAGCGACCCCGATGCCGGCAACAATGCCGTGCTGGTCAGCCTGTCAGTGTCGAACGGCACGATGAATTTGATTGGCTATTCCGGTTTGAGCTTCACCAGCGGCTGGGCTTACGGCTACAGCTACATGCAGTTTTACGGCTCGCTCGGCGACATCAACGCGGCGCTGGATGGCCTAACCTACACGCCTTACTCCTGGTACACGGGCGAGGACAATCTGCAAATCACGACCGATGACCTAGGCAACAGCGGCGAAGGTGGCGCGCTGAGCGCCACGAACAATGTGGCAATCACGGTCAAACCGTACAGCATCTATTACAATCAGGCCCCCAGTAACTACGTCCCCGGTTCGCAGAGTGTCGAGCAATACAGTTCGATCGCTTTCGCCAGTTCGCAGGGAAATCAGATTTCGATCAGCGACCCCGATGCCGGCAGCAACGCCGTGCTGGTCAGCCTGTCGGTGTCGAACGGCACCTTGACTTTAAATGGCTATTCCGGCTTGAGCTTTTCTAGTGGATGGTACTCTGGCTACAGCTACATGCAGTTTTACGGCTCGCTCAGCGACGTCAACGCGGCGCTGGAAGGCCTAACCTACACGCCTTACTCCTGGTACACGGGCGCGGACAATCTGCAAATCACGACCGATGACCTGGGCAACAGCGGCGAAGGTGGCGCGCTGAGCGCCACGAACGATCTGGGAATCACGGTCAACCCGTACGGCATCTATTACAATCAGGCCCCCAGTAACTACGTCCCAGGTTCGCAGAGTGTCGAGCAATCCAGTTCGATCGCTTTCGCCAGTTGGCAGGGAAATCAGATTTCGATCAGCGACCCCGATGCCAACAATAACGCCGTGCTGGTCAGCCTGTCGGTATCGAACGGCACCTTGACTTTAAACGGCTATTTCGGCTTGAGCTTTTCTAGTGGATGGTACTCTGGCTACAGCTACATGCAGTTTTACGGCTCGCTCAGCGACATTAACGCAGCGATGGAAGGTCTAACCTACACGCCTTACTCCGGGTATACGGGCGCGGACAATCTGCAAATCACGACCAATGACCTAGGCAACAGTGGCGAAGGTGGCGCGCTGAGCGCCACGAACGACGTGGGAATCACAGTCAATCCGTATGGAATCTATTACAATCAGGCCCCCAGTAACTACGTCCCAGGTTCGCAACTAGTCGATCACTCGGACAACTTGACGTTCTCTAGTGGGGTGGGAAATCAACTTTCCATCAGCGATTCCGACGCCGGCAATAACGCGGTTCAAGTAACCCTGTCCGTAGCGAATGGCACCTTGGCACTGAATGGCGATACGGGCTTGACCTTCAGCAGCGGCTGGACCAGTGGTTATAGCGAGATCCAGTTTTATGGTTTGATCAACGATATCAATCAAGCTCTTGACGGGCTGATTTACACGCCATTCTCATGGTACCTGGGGCTCGATCACTTGCAGATTACCACGGATGACTTGGGCAACAGCGGCGAGGGAGGCGCCCTGAGCGCCACGAGCGAAGTAGAGATCGATGTTACCCAGGTCAACGATGCACCGACGGGTTCGAATCAGACAATCAATCTTCTGGAAGATTCTGTATACTCGTTAAGTGCTGACAACTTTGGCTTCAGCGACGCTCTTGATTCACCGGCCAATATTTTGCTGGCCGTGAAGATCACCACCTTGCCAACAGCGGGTAGCTTAACGAACAACGGTTCGGCGGTTAGCAGTGGTCAATATGTTTCGGCAGCCGATATTACGAGCGGCAAGCTCAGCTTTACACCCGCAGCGAACGCTGCATCCACAGCATATTCCTCATTTACCTTTCAAGTGCAGGACGACGGCGGCACGGCCAACAGCGGCGTCGATTTGGATGCGATTGCGCGGACGATAACCATTGATGTTACCCCGATCAACGATGCCCCGACGGGAGCGAATCAGACGGTCAGTCTTCTGGAAGATTTTGTATACTCGTTCAGTGCTGCCAATTTCGGATTCAGCGACACTCTTGATTCACCGGCCAATGGCATGGTGGCCGTGAAGATCACCAGCTTGCCGACAGCGGGTAGCTTAGCTAACAACGGATCGGCGGTCAGCAGTGGTCAATTCGTTTCGGCAACCGATATTACGAGCGGCAAGCTCAGCTTTACGCCCGCAGCAAACGCTGCATCAACAGCATATTCTTCATTTACCTTTCAAGTACAGGATAACGGCGGCAC